>JAZRXE010000021.1:0-15101 GCA_045600065.1 Anaerovoracaceae bacterium | reverse complement strand
CTTCGATATCTTCGATGATCTCGTAAATAACCCTGTAGGTTCTGATCTCTACGCTCTTCTCGTCTGCCAGCGCGGTGACCGCGGAGCTGGGTCTTACATTGAAGCCTATGATTACAGCGTTGGAGGTCTCTGCCAGCATTACGTCGCCCTCGTTGATAGCGCCTACTGCAGAGTGTATGATCCTTACGCGGACATTTTCGTTATGCAGCTTTTCCAGAGAGCTTTCCAAAGCTCCCACAGAGCCCATAACGTCTGCCTTTACGATCAGGTTCAGATCCTTTACCTCGCCCTCCTCCAGCTGGCTGAACAGCTTTTCCAGAGAGATGGAGGCGTTCTTTGCCATAACGTCTTCCCTGAGCTTGAGCTTGCGCTTCTCAGCTATCTCTCTGGCCGTCTTTTCATCCTTGACCATATAGAATTCGTCTCCGGCCTCGGGAACTTCGGTAAGGCCTGTGATTTCGGCTGCTCTTGCAGGGCCGGCCTTCTTGATGGCTTCGCCCTTGGGGTTTGTCATGACGCGGACTCGTCCTGATGCCATTCCGGCAACCAGTGCGGCGCCTGCCTGCAGAGTTCCGTTCATTACAAGCAATGTGGCAACGGGGCCCTTGGACTTATCCAGCCTTGCTTCGATAACGGTACCGGAGGCAAGTCTGTTGGGATTGGCCTTGAGCTCGAGCATTTCGGCCTGCAGCAGTATCATCTCCAGAAGCTGGGTGATGCCCTCTCCTGTCTTGGCGGACACGGGAACGCAAATGGTATCTCCTCCCCAGTCTTCAACCAGCACCCCGTTGGATGCCAGATCCTGCTTTACCCTGTCGGGGTTGGCAGTGGGCTTGTCCATCTTGTTCATGGCGACGATAATGGGTACCCCTGCAGCCTTTGCATGGCTTATGGATTCTATTGTCTGAGGCATTACGGAGTCATCCGCTGCCACGACCAGCACTGCGATATCGGTGATGTGAGCTCCCCTTGCACGCATGGCGGTAAAAGCCTCGTGACCCGGTGTATCAAGGAATACAACATGCTTTCCGTTGATCTCGATTTCCGAGGCACCTATGTGCTGAGTGATTCCGCCGGCTTCTCCTGCGGTGACATTGGTGTTCCTGATGGCATCCAGCAGGGAGGTCTTGCCGTGGTCTACATGGCCCATTACAGTGACGATGGGCGCTCTGGGAAGCAGCTCGGATTCCCTGTCCTCGTGGGCGTCTATGCCCTCTTCCAGCTCTATGGCTTCGGATTTGTTGACCATGACGCTGACACCAAGCTCCATACCAAGCAGTACCGCGGTCTCCTCGTCAAGGTTCTGGTTGATGTTAGCCATGATGCCCATCTTCATCAAAGCCATGATGGCTTCTGAGGTGGAGCGCTCGACCTGTTCGCAGAAGCCTGCCAGGGTGATGGGTACGTTGATCAGGACGCTGCCTGTGGCCTGAGCTTCCATTACGACCTCGTCGATAACGGGTTCCTCGCTCCTGTCCTTGTACTTGCTGTGCTTCTTCTTTATGCTGCGGGAAAGATCTGCGGGGATTTCCTCGTAGTCTCTCCTGGATTTCTTGGACTTGTCGTCCTTTCTTGCGGGTCTGCGGCTGTCGGTGCTGCCTGCGGGCGCGGTATAGGCCACGACCTTCTCGCCGGGTTTTCTGTCGCTGCTGCCGTTCTGTCCGTTCTTGCGGAAGCTGTTTCTGTTGTCAGTTCCGCCCTGGGAGCTGCGGTTCTTGTCTCCGCGGCCCTGTCCGTTTCCGCCGGATCTCCTGTCGCTCTGGGGCTTGTCGCCCTGTCCTGAGGACTTGTTTGCGCCTTGCCTGCGGTCGTTTCTTCTGGGCTCTGCAGGCTTCTTTTCCACAGGCTTTTTAGGCTCGGGCTTGGGCTCATCCGCCGCCCGGCGTATTATCTTGACGCCTATGCCGGGAGTATAGTCCACCGCAGGTGCCGCGGGCTTCTTCTCCTCTGCCTTCTTGTCTTCAGCCTTGTCTGATTTATCGTCTCCGTGCTCCTTCTTTTCTGAGCCGGATTTTTTGCCGTCGTCGGCCTTAGCAGACTTTTCAGCCTTGGTCTCATTCTTCTTTTCAGACTTTGATGATTCGGCCTTTTCTGACTTGTCGTCTTTTTCTTTCTTTTCGGATTTAGAGGTGGAGGTCTTTTCAGACTTGGGCTCCTTGTCTTCGGTCTTGCTCTCTGACTTTTCGCTGCCTTCGGGTTTTTCTGCCTTCTGAGCCTCATCTTTTCCGGAGGACTTTTCAGAAGCCTGCTCTTCGGTCTTTTCTGTCTTTGCAGTTATTTCCTCTGCCTTTGCGTCCTTGGTATGAGCTTCTGCCGCTGCAGCTTCTGTCTTAAGCTCCTCGGCCTTGATCTCAGCCTCTGCTTCTTCCTTTACAGACTGCTTTTCCTCGGGCTTGTCTATGTTCTGGGGAACCTCGCTCTTCTTCTTGGGAATGGCATTCTGGGGAACTGCATTCTTGGGCATGGGCTTGCCTACGGGCATGGTTCTGCCTGCGGTGCCGGAAAAAGCGGCTGAAGTCTTGGAAGCGGACTTTTCCGTGCTCTTGGCAGATGAGCTCTTGCTTGCTTCTGTCTTTTTTGCGGCATTTTCCGCAGCCTTGGTCTTCTTCTGCTGCTGTGCTTCTATAATGGCTTTGTCCACTGCCCTGATCTGGACCTTGGATGCATTGGCGTCCTTATCGGATCCGGCCTTGGAAGAGGCTTTTACAATCTTAGTCTCGTTATCTTTGGTATTTTCTGCCATTTACATCACCTCCGGCTTGATTTCATCCATGTATTTATTAAATGCTTCTCTGAGCTCGTTGAGTGAGCTTTCCGAAGCTGTCACTTTCAGATTTCTGGTGATCGCCCGTTTTTTGACCGCCAGCTCGAAGCAGCCTGTATCCTTGCAGACATAGCAGCCCCTTCCGGGAGCCCTGAAGCCCGGGTCAAGGAAAAGGCCCTGATCCGAGCAGCCAATGCGAAGAAGCTCGCTTTGAGCTTTGGACTGCATACAGCCGACGCACCTTCTCATGGGTTTCTTTTTCTCTGTCAAATTAAGCCTCCAGTGCCCTGGTTATAGTCTCAATCATGGCAGCATTGGTTGCCTTGGGATCGAGCTCGATACCGTTTTCTTCAGCAAAGGCTATAAGCTCTGCCTTCTTCATGTATTTGAGAGAAGGACGAGCGGGCTTTACTGCCTCAGCGTTCATATTATCTTCGCTTGTCTCTTCAGGGGCTGCCTGCGGGGCTGCTTCTTCCGAGACCTCGTCTTCGGGCAGCTCCTCTGCCGGCTGAGAATTGATCACTTCGATGATGGGTTCATCTGTATCGAATTCTGCCTCGCCCTGAGTGAAGTACTGACTGTGGCTCTTGATATCTATCTTCCATCCGCAAAGCTTGGCTGCCAGGCGTACATTCTGGCCCTCCTTGCCTATTGCAAGAGACAGCTGATAATCGGGAACGACTACGGTAGAGGATTTTTCGACTGCGTCGATAAGTACCATTTCCACCTTTGCCGGAGAAAGGGAGCTGCTTATAAGCTTGCCGGGCTCCTCGCTCCAGGTTATGATATCGATCTTTTCTCCGCCCAGCTCGTCTACTACTGCCTGAACACGGTTGCCCCTGGTGCCTACACAGGCGCCTACGGGATCGACGTTTTCATCGTAGGTGCATACGGCTATCTTGGATCTGCTGCCTGCTTCTCTTGACAGGTTTCTGATCTCGACGGTCCCGTCCTGAATCTCGGGGACCTCAAGCTCGAACAGCCTCTTTACAAGATTGGGATGAGTGCGGGAAAGAAAGACCTGAGGACCTCTGTTGGCTTTTTTGACGTCCATGACAAAGACCTTGAGCCTTTCCCCGACTCTGTACTTTTCTCCGGGTATCTGCTCGTTTACGGAGAGTATGCCCTCTGCCCTTCCCACATTGATGAATACGGTACCGTTGCTTATGCGCTGCACTATGCCGGTGACCACCTCGCCCTGACGGTTGATGTAGTCGTCGTAGATCATGCCTCTTTCGGCCTCCCTGATGCGCTGCACAACTACCTGTTTTGCGGTCTGGGCTGCAATGCGTCCGAAGTCTCTGGGAGTTACCTGATACTCGATAACATCTCCGATCTCGTACTCGGGATCGATCTCCTGAGCCTCCTCAAGGCTGGCCTGAGAGAACGGATCTTCTACCTCCTCCACGATATCTCTTCTCATAAAGACATCGATATCACCTGATTCACGGTCGATGCTGACACGGACATTCTGTGAAGTTCCGTAGTTCTTTTTATATGCGGAAACAAGTGCAGACTCGATGGCGTCTATCAGCATGTCCTTGGACATGTGCTTTTCCCTTTCGAGAGCTTCAATTGCCTCCAGAAAATCAAGATTCATTTATATTCCTCCTAAAATATTACTGACAGGTTTATCTTTGCCACCGCATCCATGGGCAGAGTGGTTTCCCGGCCTTTTTCATCCGTGATGCTTACGCTTTGTCCGTCATAGTCCGAAAGCCGGCCGCAGAGCAGCTTTTTGCCGTCAAGTGCCTTGTACAGCTTTACATCCACAAGCTCTCCCCTGAAGCGTATAAAATCCCTTTCGCTGATGAGGGGTCTGTCTACTCCCGGGGAGCTTACCTCCAGCATGTAGGGATGGCTGATAGGATCAGCCTCGTCCAGCTTGTCTGAAAGGTAGTGGCTTATAAACGAGCAATCGTCTGTGCTCATTATGCCGTATTCACCGTTTTCCAGCTTGTCCGCATAGACTCTCAGGTACCACTGGCTGCCTTCCTTGACAAATTCAGTCCTTGAAAGCTCGTAGCCGTTCTCCGGCCCGAATTTCTCCATCCATTCGGCGATAAATTCTTCGACCTTTTTTTTAGCCATATTTTCTCCTAAAAACTAAGAGTGGACCTCTGTCCACTCTTAGAAATAACGTATTTAATATAATAATACCCTAAAATGCTGAAAATGCAAGCTTTTTCGGGAAAAATATCAGTAAAAGAACTTGCTGTTCAGATTGTCGAAGCCTATATCATCAAAGCTTATGGATGAAACAGCGTAGGTATAGTAGCTGCTGTACTGTCCCCTTACAGCGAAAGGCCTGGTATAGAACTGTATGCCCTCCTGATTGAGAGAAAAGCTCATTTCCAGAGTTAGCTGGGCTGCGGTCTCTCCGTTGGGAAGATAATTGCCGTAGCTTGCCTGTTCATCCAGATATTCCTGAATGTCCTCCTGCATATAGGCTTTAAGATCCACATTGCCGGTGACAATATCCGATACCTTGAGCCTCTTTCCGCTGCTGTCGTATACCGCGCATCTTACCTCGCTGCCCCAACGCTTGTTTGCAGTATCGTAGGTGGAGGTATAATACTCAGTCACATAGAAGGGACCGTAGTTTTCGCAGTATGCCCTGGTGCCCAGATCTATCCAGATATCATGGTCATCGTTGTAGAGCAAATATTCCTTGAAGTAGTCCACATTGGGGCGCAGGCTGTCCACGGTCTTGTCCAGATCGGAAACGATGTTTGCCGGAGTCATGCTGCTGTAGGATTTTTCCATGATGGCGTTGATGTGGTATTCCTCGGGGCAAAGGTCGTCCATTTCGTGTACGTCAGAAGAATATCTCCTGACAAGAACAGGCTGGCTGAGTTCAGTCTGATCATATATGCTCAGGTCGTTGGCCCTGTCTATGAGCAGCATTCCGTCCATCTCGGAATAATCTATGCATACCGTAACGCTGGCGCAGTATCCCCAGCGCTTTCCGAAATCGAACTCCCTGTTTTCCGGTCCGATTATTATATTCAGGCCGAAATCGCTGAGAAAGAACTGCTGATCATCTGTTATGCCCTTAAAGGGCGACACCAGTATCAGATCCTCATCGGTATAGTTGTCCCGACCCTCGTCATCAAGGCTGTTTTGCCTGATGTACTGCCATATCTTGCTGTTGATAAGCTCTTTATATCCGCTGTCCGGGGCAAAGACATCGGAAAGCTTAAGCTCATCTCCGGTGCGAAGATCAAAGGTCATACCGCTGGTCAGTGAATAGCCGCCTATGCCGGTTCCGCTGATGCTCCTGCTGCAGCTGTAGCTGATATAGTCGTTGCAGCTCCAGGTCATGTATATGCTGGCGTCTGTATAGCTGACAACATAGCCGTCCTTAATGAGTGCAGTGCCTCTGAAGGGAGGTATCTTACCCTTCGAAGCCTCGTCTATAAATTCCTGCAGCCTTCCGTTGATGGCCGTCTGTATCTCTTCATTTTTAAGACCGCGCAGCTCCTGCCAGTACCGGTACTCAGTTTTGGATCCGCTGTCTGTGTTTATGTAGTGGTAAAGATCCTCGGAATAGTCCAGGGGGTTTCTGTGAGCTATAACAATGCTCGAGCCCTTTACAGGCGTTTTGATCTCCTTGTTGACCTCAACAGGCTCGGCAGCGGGCTGAGAGTTCTGAGGCTCAGTTTTTTCAGTCTGTCCGCAGGCGCTGAGCGCAAGGCACAGGCAAAGCAGTATAGCTGTGATTCTGGCTGTCTTACTCATAATGACCTCCGAAAAGTACTATTTGACCTTGCAATAACCTGTATCTTCGGCAAGCTGCTGGCCCTCTTCGGAAAGCAGCCAGTCTACAACCAGTCGTACGGGGCTGTCTTCGGGCTCGTCTGCCCTGAAGATGGCATAATACGCGGTATGGTAGCGGTAGGAACCATCGCTTATGGTCTGTGGTGAAGGTGCAACGCCGTCAATTGACAGCATTTTGGTCTCATCGTAGCCCCACATGTCGTTTACATAGTAGTAATAGGAATAGCCTATGGCATCCGAGCCTTCATCATAGGCGGAAACCGCTTCGATCAGATCTCCCATAAAGGCCGGTCTGAGGGTGACGGGTGCGTCGGTAAGGCGGGTGTCTCCCATGACCAGATCTATCATTCCGGTCTGGCTTCCTGAATTGACAGGCCTCTGGAATGCCGTGATTTCAAGATTCTCTCCGCCGACCTCCTTCCAGTTGGTGATCTTGCCGCTGTAGATGTCCAGTATCTGCTGATGCGTCAGATCCTTCACAGGATTATTCTTGTTGGTAAGGAATACAAAGGCCTCGCTCACCACGGGTATCACCTCGTAATCGACGCCGGAGACCTGCATCTCGTACTGCTCGTCTTCACTGGGGCCTGTGACGAAAATCAGGTCTGTATCTCCGTAGACGAGATTCATATAAGCGTTGTCTGTGGTGTTATGGCAGATATAAAGCGGCGCCTCGTCTGCCGGGGTACCCGTAAGCCTTGAAAACAAAGCCTCTGAAAGCGGAATGGTCACCGTTGAGCCGTCGATCTTGGGATAGCTTTCTATGGTCAGCGGAGCGGTGAGCACTTCATTCTGATCACCGGCTTGCTGCTGATCCTGACCCGGATCCGTCTGAGGCTGCTGCTTGCTTTCTCCGCAGCCTGCAAGAACAAAGATCATGCAGACTGCCATTATAAGCGCTATTATTCTTTTCATGGCATACTCCTTATTTATACTGATTTATGAGCTTTATAAGCTCGCTGCAAATATCCTCTTCGGGTACCCGCTTGATTACCTCGCCTTTTTTTATAAGCAGGCCCACGCCCTTGCCGCAGGCCACACCGAAGTCGGCGTGAGAAGCCTCGCCAGGGCCGTTTACCTCGCAGCCCATGACAGCAACTCTCATGAACCTACCCTCTGAAGCCAGCTGATCGGAAAGCCCCGAAAGCTCGCGTTCCACCCTGGCGGCGATTTCCGGAAGATTGACCCTGGTACGTCCGCAGGTCGGACAGCTTACGAAGTCTATTCCGCTGCGGCGCACGCCCGTTGCGGCAAGAAGCTCCTTGGCAAGTATCACCTCCCGGAGCGGATCTCCGGTCAGAGATATCCTCATGGTATCGCCTATTCCGTCCAGAAGCAGAGCTCCCATGGCAGCCGTGGATTTGATCTCAGCCATGTGCCCCACCCCAGCCTCGGTAAGCCCGATGTGAAGAGCCCTGTCGCTTTGCTGACAGAAGAGCTTGTGAGCCTCGTGGTTCATTCTGACATCAGATGATTTTAGGGAAACTACAATGTCTTCGAAGCCGAAGCTTTCAGCGTACTTTACCGCGTTGAGGGCGCTTTCGCACAGTCCTTGCGCAGTGACTCCTCCGTATTTTGCCAGTATTTCCTTTTCCAGAGAGCCGGAGTTGACTCCTATCCTGATGGGAATGCCGGCGGCCTTGGCCTTTTCCAGCACGGCTCTGACCTTTTCCTCGGAGCCGATGTTGCCAGGATTGATCCTTATCTTGTCTGCACCGGCGTCTATAGCGGCTATGGCGAGCCTGTAATCGAAATGTATGTCCGCCACCACCGGCAGAGGGCTGCTCAGCTTTATTTTTCTGAAGCCTTCGGCAGCCTGCATGTCCGGAACAGCGCACCTGATGATCTGACAGCCGGCCTCGGCAAGCTTCCAGATCTGTGCCAGAGTCGCTTCGGGATCTCTGGTGTCTGTGTTGGTCATGGATTGAATGGAAACAGGAGCTCCCCCTCCTATAAGCACATTTCCGCACCTGACCTGTCTTGATACTCTCATTTGATCTTACTACCCTTCTAATTAATAAAAATATTGAATACGTCCTTAGCCATCAGAAAACACATGAGCATGAGCAAAAATACCATGCTGACGGTCTGAAGTCCCTCCTCCAGCTTTTTGGGGAACCTGCCGCCGCAGGCAGCCTTGAGTATCTCCATTATGATTCTGCCTCCATCCAGGGCAGGCAGAGGAAGCAGATTCATAAGACCCAGATTGGCGCTTATCATGGCCATCATAAAGATGACCTGGGGCATTCCGTAGATCTCAGCCTGCTCGTTCACAATGGAAACCATGCCAACAACGCTTACTATATCGTCTGCGGACACATTGCCGGAGACCATCTGTTTAAGGCTGTCATAGACTATGGTGAGGAAATCTCCTGTAAGCCTCAGGGCTATATGCAGCGAGCCTGCGAGGCCTGATCCGAGAAAAAAGTAGAGCAGAACCAGCATGACAAAGCAGAGCACTACGTTGAACAGCGGTCCGCAGAGCATTATCATGATCTTTTCAAACAGCGACTGATCATCCAGTGATCTTCTGGGCTCTGGTATGTAATCATCATCGGGGTCGTCCTCGCCTTCCATCAGGCAGTAGCCTCCCAGAGGAATACAGCGCAGTGAATACATGGTCTCACCCTTTTGCTTCTGCAGTATCGCAGGACCCATGCCGACGGAAAACTCATTCACCTTTACACCGGAAATCTTGGCGCTGATAAAGTGGCCGAATTCATGGAAGCTGATTATAAAGCAAAGCAGCAGTACAGATACTAATATTGCCATTTTTATCCTTTCAATGCTTCGATAAAGCCCCGGGCGTTTGCTTCGGTCTTCTTTTCGAGCTGTAATATATCATCCACAGTGCAGAGCCTTCTGCCATCGTGTATCTGAAGGCAGCTGTCCACAACATCGGCGATCTGCCGGAACTCTATCTCGTCGTTTAAAAATGCCTGCACGGCTCTTTCGTTGGCTGCGTTGAGAACAGCTGTATAGCTGCCTCCGGCCTCTATGGCCTTGTATGCAAGCTCCAGACAGCGGAATGCCTTAAGATCAGGCTTTTGAAAATGCATGGTGCCAAGCTCAAACAGATCAAGGCTATTGCTTACATTCGGAAGGCGCGCGGGCCAGCTCAGGGCATAGGCAATGGGCGTCTTCATATCCGGAACGCCCAGCTGCCCTATGATTGAGCCGTCTTCAAATTCCACCGCGGAATGAAGAACGCTTTCGGGGTGGACTACGGCCTGTATCTTAGAAGAAGGGACATCGAACAGCCAGCTTGCTTCGATGATCTCAAGGCCCTTGTTCATCATGGTGGCTGAATCTATGGTGATCTTTGCTCCCATGGACCATCGGGGATGATTAAGTGCCTGGGCTTTGGTGACATTCTTCATCTGTTCTGCCGTATAGCCTCTGAAGGGCCCTCCTGAGGCTGTAAGGATTATGCGCTTTATGCTGTTTCCGGCACTGCCCTGAAGGGCCTGGAAGATGGCGGAATGCTCGCTGTCTACAGGCAGAAAGTCTATGCCGCTTTCCCTGACTGCGGGCATTATGATGCTGCCTCCGGCTACTATGGTCTCTTTATTGGCAAATGCTATGTTTTTTCCTGCCTTGACAGCTTCGTAGGTGGGTCTGATGCCCATCATGCCGAGCAGGGAATTTACAACTATATCGGATTCGCTGATCAAGGCAGCCTGGATTATGCCCTCCATGCCCCAGGCAAACTGTATATGGGGAAATTCTGCTGCCAGCGTGTCCATATCCTTCTGCTCTGCCACTGCGGCAAAGACAGGATCAAATTCGGAAAGCTGCTGCCTGAACAGCTTCATATTGTGCCCTGCAGTCAGGGCCGTTATCCTAAAGTCTTCAGCATGGGTGCGGACTACCTCAAGGGTCTGGGTGCCCACAGAGCCTGTGCTGCCTAAAACCGTAATATTCTTCATGATATCCGCCTACAAGAACAGACCGGGGTCTGTCATGGAAATGATGCGCAAGCAGTAATATACAAAGGGAGCCAGGAACAGCACTGAATCGAATCTGTCCATTATGCCGCCGTGGCCGGGAATAAGGTTTGAATAATCCTTTATGCCCATCTTGCGCTTGAAAGCCGAGGCTACCAGATCTCCGAACATAGAGAATACAGAGCCGAAGAGGCTTATTAACAACATATGCAGCTTCAGCTTCGGAGCGATGGCAAAGCTCAGCGCCAGGCTGCACAGAGCAGTGCACAGCACACCGCCAACTGCGCCCTCCACGGTCTTTTTGGGGCTGAGATTGGGACAGAGCTTGTGCTTTCCAAAGAAATATCCGCTGAAGTATGCAAAGGTGTCGGAGCCGAAGGCTATCAGGAATATAAAATAGACCAGATTTCCGTAGCTATGCTCTGTAAGGGCAAGATGCACCGCAAAAAAGCCCGGATACAGAACACCCAGAGCGCCCAGGGGGCCCTTGAATACGTTATGCTCCTTGTCTGCAAGAGACACGCACAGGGCCATGCACACGGTCAGAAAGGCCCATAAGCCGTACAGCACCGTTATGTATTCCTGTCCTAAGTCCATACTGCTGTAAAATGCAGCATAGGTGATGCCGTAAAGCAGCAGCTGAGACGTATAACCCACCGGTCTGCAGGCCTCCAGGCCCTGGACCTTCCAGCCGTTATACAGCTCGTGCATGCCCATGGCGGACACTACATGACAGGCAGCCAGCAGCAGGCTGCCGCCTTTTACCACTATCAGAAACAGCGGTGTCATTATCAATGCGGAAATTACACGGGTCTTCATTGTCTGATGCCTCCGAAGCGCCTGTCTCTGGACTGGTACAGGGCTATGGCTTTATCCAGCTCCTCCGGAGTAAAATCCGGCCAGTAACAGCTGCAGATCACAAGCTCTGAATATGCACTCTGCCAGGTAAGGAAGTTTGACAGTCTGTATTCGCTGCCTGTGCGTATGATGAGCTCGGGGTCTGGCATACCGGCTGTATAGACAAGCCCGGAAATACTGTCTTCAGTGATCTGTTCAGGCTCCAGCTCTCCGCATTTTACCTGCTGCGCCAGCAGTGCGGCAGCTCTGGTGATCTCTGCGCGTCCCCCGTAATTCAATGCAATGTTAAAGCACAAGCCTGTGTTGTTTTCTGTGGTTTTAAGAGCCTTCTTTATAGATGCCGTGGATTCGTCATCCAGAATGCTCCAGTCTCCGAGTATGTTAACCTTAACATTATTATCGTTAAGTTCTTTAAGCTCGTTCTGAACGTAGATCACAAGCAGCCTGAAAATTGCCTTTATCTCTTCGGCGGGCCTCTTCCAGTTCTCTGTTGAGAAGGCATAGACTGTAAGATACTTTATACCCAGCTGATCTGCGTGTTTGACTATTTCTTTTACAGCCTTCATTCCGGCGCTGTGGCCCTGGGTTCGTGGAAGTCCCCTTTCCTTTGCCCAGCGGCCGTTGCCGTCCATTATTATCCCCACATGTCGGGGAATATTTTCCATGTTAAGCTCTTTCATTGCTGCTTCCGGTCTCAGGTACTATACATACAGTGAGCAGATATCTGCCCTCTGATCTTTCCTGCTTAATGACACGAAAAGAGTCTCCTGCAAGGGGCCTTGGCTGCCCCTTGTAGAACGGCTCTGTTATCGTTAATACATATTCCTCGCCTGAAGCCTCAAGCAGATGCTTTGCTTGCTCAAGCTTCAGTCCGAGCATATCGATGTCTTGCATTAAAGCTCCATCAGTTCCTTTTCTTTTCCGGCAAGTATTTCGTCGATATCCTTCATGCACTTGTCGGTAAGCTTCTGTATCTCGTCCAGATCGGACTTGAGATCGTCTTCGGTAAGATCTCCGGCCTTCTGAGCCTTCTTAAGCTCGTCGTTGGCGTCTCTGCGAAGGTTTCTGACAGCCACCTTGGAATCCTCGCCCATCTTCTTTATGAGCTTGGTCAGGTCCTTTCTGCGTTCCTCGGTAAGGGCGGGTATCACCAGCCTGATGTTCTTTCCGTCGTTGCTGGGGTTGATGCCCAGATTCGATACCATGATGGCCTTTTCGATGTCCTTGACGCTCTTGGGATCAAAGGGGCTGATCATAATTGTACGGGGATCGGGAATGGAGATGCTGGCGATGTTCTTTACGGGTGTGGGAGATCCGTAATATTCAACGCTGATCTGATCCAGCAGTGCAGCGTTGGCTCTGCCTGCTCTAACTGTGTTGAGATCCTCTTTCAGAACGCTGAGGGTCTTTGCCATTTTTTCCTGGTAGGTTTCTTTTGCGCTGCTCATTGTATTCTCCTATTCAATGATGGTTCCTATATCTTCGCCTGTTACGGCGCGTAATATCGATTTCTCCTCGGCAAGACCGAAAACATGGATCTTAATGCCGTTGTCTCTGCAAAGAGATGCCGCTGTGGAATCCATTACCTTAAGATCGTGTTCAAGCACCTGACTGTGGGTAAGGCGCTTGTACTTTTTTGCGTTGGGATTCAGCTCCGGATCAGAATCGTAAACTGCATCCACCTTCTTGGCAAGAAGAATGACATCGCAGTTCATCTCGGCAGCTCTCAGTGCCGCCGTGGTATCGGTGCTGAAATAAGGGCTGCCTGTTCCGGCTGCGAAAATAACCACTCTGCCCTTTTCCAGATGCTCCAGAGCCTTTCTCCTGATAAAGGGCTCCGCGATCTCTCGCATCTCTATGGCTGTCTGCACGCGGACGGGAACTCCGTTGCGCTCTATTGCGTCCTGAAGACCCAGAGCGTTGATGCAGGTAGCCAGCATGCCCATGTAATCCGCAGTGGGCCTGTCCATATGCTCGGAGGTGCGGCCTCTCCAGAAGTTGCCGCCACCAACGACTATGGCTACCTCCACGCCCATTTCCGTGAGCTCTTTGATGTCTCTTGCAACGTTCTGCACAGTTGCATCATCGATGCCTGTTTTATTAGCTCCGGCAAGAGCTTCGCCGCTTACTTTGAGCAGCACTCTTTTATATATAGACTGCATAATGCCTCCAAATCATATGTGGTCATTATATCATAGGCACTTTATGTTTTCTATACAAAAACATTATTTCCAAGCTATTTACTGTCTTGCAAATAGTCCGGGCTGAAGCCTGTTAAGATACAAAGCTCCCAGGCAGGTCAGCACGCTTTCAGGCAGCAGATATGATGCATTATAACTCAGAGAATACAAGGCTGCAGGCATAAGACCCTCAGCCAGAGAGCTCCAGATCAGAAAGCCCGACAGAAACGAGCATACAAATCTGAGCATACATGCCGCTGCAGTTCCCTTGAGCAGCACATTGCCCTTTTTTCCACCCATTACGCAGGCCGCTCCCAGGCCCGTGTAGGCAAGAATATAGTCCAGCAGTACAGAACCCGTCAATGCAGCAAAAGTGCCTGCAGGGGGCATGTAGAGGCCTCCCAGAGCCATCTGAAGCACAGAGTTGGTAAGACCGGACATAATACCCCATTTAAGGCCGTGCCTGAAGGATATCATTATAAAAGGAAGCATGGAAAGAGCTGTAACAGAGCCTCCGCCGGGCATTCTGAATAGCTTTATCTGGGCCAGAACAGTGCCTATTGCTATAAGCAGGCTGCATTCCATCAGCCTTTGTGTATTGCTCATTCTGCTTGAAGACATAAAAATGCACCTCCGTAAAAACAGAGGTGCATTGATTACTGTATAACGCTTCCTACGCCGGAATTACCCGGATCAGGTTCAAGAGTATGATCTCAGCCTTGCGGCACCTCTGCTTACATCAATTGTAGCAAAGACGCGGACAAAGTCAAGATGCAGGCAGGTGTTCAGCCGTTTTCCGCAAGCTGCAGTCTGTACGGACAGGCAGCACGCTGCCGTATCGTGATACTATCCGATATAGCTCTTGGACTTGAGTACTTCGGTAGCCTTGGCGCCGTTAGCATCGGATACCATAACAACGGGGCCGGTGCAGCCCATGCCGGATTCGGCATAGATGCCTTCTGCCCACAGTGCGCTTACAGCGTCTTCGATGTCGGTTACTTCGATGCCGGGGATAGCGAAGGTTACGGTCTCCTTAGCGGGAGCTTCAACCTTCTTGGCAGCCTCGCCGCCGCCCTTGGAGGAGTTGGCAGCCTTGATGGATTCAACCAGCTCAGCCAGTCCAGCCTTGTTTGCAGCCGTGTATTCCTTGGCAGCCAGCTTGTACCAGCCGGAGTTGATCAGCTCAGCAGCATAAGCACAGGCGTTGGCGATAACGGGAGCGCCGGAGGCTCTGGATACGATCAGGACCAGCTTGTCGTAGCCCTGGCCCAGTCCGGGACCATAGCCGTAGCCTACGGATTCGTAGGAACCGCCGGTGGTGTAAGCTCCGAACATCTTCATCATCAGGTTGCCGGTCAGAGAATCCATTACCATGATGTCGGGGGTACCCTTCAGCAGGTCGTTTCCTCTCATGACAGCGCCGCCGTCTGCTCTGGAGCTTTCGGTGAAGTTGATCTTATATCCCTTGTCGGACAGCTGCTTGAGGGCCATTTCAGCCTGACGTGCGCCGTCGACATTGGCGATACCGACTGTGGGGTTGGCGATGCCGCAAGCCTTTGCAGCGATGATGCC
>JAZRXE010000020.1:0-3204 GCA_045600065.1 Anaerovoracaceae bacterium | reverse complement strand
TCGCCCACTGCTTCCCTGAACAGCGGATCTATGCCGTTTTCAAATCTGTGACCCGGAATTCTGAAGTACGAAGGTCTTCGTCTGTCGTACTCCCTGATTGCGCTGAAAAGCGGAGTCAGATTCTGATCTTTTGCCATTAATTTTCCCTCATAAAAAACCACAGCAGAAGAAATAACGTATTATGATTATTTATATATCCGGGGAACCCTCTTGCTGATCCCGCAGACAATTTCATCCACATTTACATCCAGCATGTCAGCCATGTCCGCAATGCCGAAGCCTTCGCCGAGAAGCTCCACCCTGCTGCCTCTTTCTACTCCCTCTATACCGGTCACGTCCGCCATCATCTGATCCATGCACACCCTTCCGACTATGGGCGCAGGTTTTCCGTTTATGCAAACTATGCCTTTATTTGAAAGCTTTCTGCTATAACCATCCGCAAAGCCCACCGGAATGGTAGCTATGACTGTTGGCCTTTGCGCCTTGAAGGTGGCGCCGTAGCCTACTGTGCTGCCGGGCTGTATTGTCTTAACCAGAGCCACATAGCTTTCCCATGTCAGGACCTCCTCGAAGCCGGTCTCAGACCACAGGGGCTCATCGAGAGCCTTAAGTCCGTATAGAATATCCCCTGCCCGAACTCCGTCAAGGTGAGTTCCGGGCCTCAGAACGGTGGCTGCACTGTTTGCCGTATGAAGCCTGGGGAAGCTGACGCCCAGTGCCCTTGCAGCCTCTACGGTATCAATAAAAGCCTTGAACTGCCTGTCTGTAAGATCGTCCTCAGTGTCGTCGGCACTTACGAAATGTGTAAAGGCACCGTGAATGCATATTCCGGGAAGCCGTGCAATGCGGGAGATCTCCTCTGCCGCCCCGGGGCCCGCAGGTATGCCTATCCGGCTCATACCTGTGTCTATCTTGATCTCCACACGCTGCACCATTCCGGCCTGCAGTGCCAGAGCGCTGAGCTTTTCGGCTGTCTCGAAGGCAAATACGGTCGGTATAAGGCGGTCGCGTATAACATCGGGCAGCTGATCGTCCCAGGTATCGCCAAGGATCAGTATCTCTTCGTCTTCGGCTCCGGCCTGCCGCAGCGCCGTGCCCTCGGCGCTTATTGCCACTGCATAAGAATGCACACCACATTCCCTTAAAACAGAATAAACGCCGGGTATTCCGCAGCCGTAGGCATCTCCCTTCAGGACCGCAATAAAATCAGCCCCGGGAGACGCATATCTGCGTATACGCTCGACGTTTCGTTTGAGTCTGTCAGTATGAATAATGGCCTGTGTGCGGGTGGTGACCATTCTCCTTGCTCAATCCGTAATACGGAATTAACAATAATGATAACAAAAAGTAAAACTATTTTCTATTAAAGCAATTTATGAAGAATAATACAAGGCTTTTTATGAAAACTCACGGTTCAAACCGCAATTTTTTCTAAGACAGGAAGACAGGGGACGGTCCCCTGTCTTCCTGTCTTTTTATGCCTTTTCTTTTTCCCAGCGGTGGCGGGACAGAATGTTCAGCTGCGCGTCTTCGATCTTGCCGTAGCTCGTCTTATGAGTAGTGCTTTTATAATGACGGAAGCCGCATTTTTCCTGAACTCTGGCAGATCGGCTGTTTCGGGGATAATAGCCGCACAGCAGTATATCCATGCGCATTTCCTCGAAGCAATATCTGATCACCTCTTCTGCCGCCTCGGGCATTATGCCCCGGCCCCAGTAGTCCCTGGAAAGCACAAAACCAAGCATCCTGGCCCGGGTATTCACAAATTCCGTGCAGTCCACCTCATCATAGGGCTCTATGCCTATGGACCCGATGACCCTGCCCTCGAATTCGATGGCAAAGGTAAATCGTCCTTTGATAAAGCCCTTGATTACTCTGCGGCTTTCTTCTATATCCTTGTGAGGAAGCCAGCCTGCCATGGGCCCAACATCGGGATCCTTTGCGTATTCAAACATATCTTCGGCATCGGAAAGCATCCAGGGCCGCAGGATCAGCCTTTCGGTAGACAATATGGTCTTTGATACATCCACAGGCGCCTGCATTACAGGAAGACCCACCAGTTGTTCAGATGGCAGAGATTGTCGACAATAAACCGGAAAATCGCGTTGAGCGGTCCGGAAAGCAGCATCCCGGGTATATCCAGCAATATCATCATCATAAATATCAGGGTGCTGTTGTAATATACAAAAGTATAGAACTGAGAGCCGCGCAGGTTGAAGATATCCGTTATGACCCCGAAGCCGTCCAGCGGAGGCACGGGCAGCAGATTGAAAAGCATCAGGGAAATATTCACGATTATGATCTCCATAAGCACAGAGCCTATGATACGGCCCAGAAGACTGCTGTACATAAAGGGCAGCAGCACCGTAAGCAGCTTGAGTACCAGTCCTGAACACAGTGCAATGCAGAAATTCATGGTGACTCCCGCAAGTCCCACAATAATGCTGTCTCTGCGTGGATCATTGAATCTGGAAGGATTGATCCTTACAGGTCTGCCCCAGCCAAAGCCAATAAACAGCAGGGAAAGCATGCCTATAGGATCCACATGGGCAGAGGGATTCAAGGTCACCCTGCCATCGTAATAGGGCAGATCGTCTCCGCACATTACGGCAGCCCTGGCGTGGGCGTATTCGTGAAAGCTCAGGCCTATGATTTTTGCCGGCAAGGTGGTTATGGTGCTTCTGAGCCAGCTGATAATGCCGTATACGCCGCCTTTGAGCAGGGCCGATACGGGGCCTCTGATCAGCAGCATCAGTATCAGCATCAGCAAAACGGGGTTTTGTTTAAGTCGTCTGAAATCCATTTTTACTCCAATGAACCGTAGAGGCTGAAGGTCTGCGCCTTTACGATCCTAACATCGGCTATAGTACCTATAAGCTCCGCAGGGCCTGCAAAATCAACGGTCTTGCCGTCATCTGTACGACCTGTGAGCATCTTGTCAGAGGTCTTGCTCAATCCTTCCACAAGCACGGGCAGGACCTTGTCCTGATATGAAGCGCTCTTTTCCTCCTGAATGCGGTGTATTGCATCCAGAAGCCTGTTAAAGCGCTGATGCTTTACATCCTCGGGGATCTGATCCTCTCTGCCTGCTGCGGGTGTGCCCTCCCTTACGGAATAAAGGAAGGTAAACGCCGAATCGTAGCGCACCTCCTCAACAAGAGAAAGCGTCTGCTCGAAGTCTTCCTCGGTCTCTCCGGGGAAGCC
>JAZRXE010000019.1:0-18984 GCA_045600065.1 Anaerovoracaceae bacterium | reverse complement strand
CCTAATTTCAATCCACGCTCCCCACACGGGGGAGCGACTACTGCTGGGGCCGCTGGTATGAGGTTTTCGAGATTTCAATCCACGCTCCCCACACGGGGGAGCGACTACTGCTGGGGCCGCTGGTATGAGGTTTTCGAGATTTCAATCCACGCTCCCCACACGGGGGAGCGACTCTCAATCTCTTTGTAGTTTTGGAGCCAGAGCTTATTTCAATCCACGCTCCCCACACGGGGGAGCGACGCGTCCCAACGTTCCCACCAGCTACTCATAGTAATTTCAATCCACGCTCCCCACACGGGGGAGCGACGGCAAACTCCGGCACGACCATATCATGTCTGTTATTTCAATCCACGCTCCCCACACGGGGGAGCGACGAGTGATCCAGTACCAGTACGACGCAATTTTCCGTATTTCAATCCACGCTCCCCACACGGGGGAGCGACCTTACTACCGAGGCACTGCTTTTTCCGGCGGACATTTCAATCCACGCTCCCCACACGGGGGAGCGACTAACTCGTTTCTTCGGTATTTCTATATCTGTTAGTATTTCAATCCACGCTCCCCACACGGGGGAGCGACATGCTTCGTTATTTCTGTCATTTAGATAATCCTATTTCAATCCACGCTCCCCACACGGGGGAGCGACAGCAAAATATTGTGCATATAATGCAGACCAGCACTATATACAGTATACCTTGCGAACATCCTGTTCTTTATGATCAGGACAGATCGTTTTTTTGACCACGATCAGGTCATTTATAGTGCGAACGTATCACAAATTCCCTGCAGCTATACCTTCGCACTACAAGATCAGACTACCATTGGGATCATAACTGCATTTGATCCCGTAGTGTTCGATCTTATTTGAATATTTATCACCAAGATTATAGAATCGAACGCTGTCTTCCATTTCATTATACAGATCCAGTATCTTTTGCTTTACTTGGAGCAATAGAGTCGCATCCAAATTGCATTCAAAAACAGAATTCTGCACTCGCTGCCCATAATTCGTGCATACTTTAGCGATCTTATTCAGTCGACGCCGGCCCTCTTTTGTCGAGGTATTTACATCGTAGGTGATCAGTATCAGCATATTATTTCCACAAAAACGGAGGATATTGATCGATATCCCCTCTCAAAAAACGTGCCAGCAACATTGCCTGCACATGCGGAACAAGACCCCATTCGACTTTTTCTTCTAAATAGGGATGCGTTATGATCTCTCGTTTCTTCTTTTGCCAGGCATCAAAAAATACCCGCCTGCCACCGTCTGTAAGCAATACAGCCCCATTTTCCCGGATCACAAAATCATCCGGGGATATGACCCTGTTATTGATCAATGTGATCACAAAGCGGTCTGCATAAGTACTTCTCAATTCCTCAACAAGGTCGAGTGCCAATGATTCACGTCCAGGTCTGTCTGTATGCATAAACCCCACATATGGATCCAACCCTACACCATACAATGCGGAAGCACAGTCTCTTGAAAGAAGCGAATAGGACAATGACAGCAATGCATTGATCCTGTCCGTTGGAGGTCTTCTGTTTCGTCCTTCAAATAAAAACGCTTCCTTGTTTTGCAGGATCAACTCGTTAAAGCATGAATAATACTCCGATGCGGCGTTTCCTTCAATTCCACGAAGAGTACCCATTTCAGAAGCATTTGCTGCAGCCTGTAATGATTGATCAATCATACTAATTGACTTTGAAACCTTTTCCGCATCGATTCGTAAACCGTGATCTCTGATCGCTCTGTGCAATACAAACTTTTCGTTGTACAGTTTCCCGATAATGAAATTTCTGGCGATCCCTACAGAAGCACTCTCGTCGTCTGCCGTTCTGTATTGTGTCCGTCTCAAATAAACATTCCCATTTGTACTGTCCGCAACACTGGCAAGATACTTGCCAGACGGCGAATAGAATGAGAGATTTATATTCATCGATCGGCATTTTCCCATCAATGCAGGGGATGCGCCTTTGTAAGAAAAGCATACAATATTCACCAGATTATGAAGAGGAACCGCTTGTTTTGATCCATCGGATGCTGTGACGATGACCGTTTCCCCATCCAGAGAAAGATATGAACCTTCAGATAGTACATAAAGCGTATTTAGAAGTTTTTTCAATTGTCTTCCTCACTCAATTTTCTGGAGATGTATTCCGAAACGGTTCGATCATTCATTAGTTCCGGCATACAAACATCCATTAGTGAGCAATTGCTGCATTTCTTTGACACCTTGACACGCGGAGTATATTTCCGCGAATAGTAACCTTTCATCTCGGTTACCATTTGACAAAGGCGAGTGCGAAGGTCTTCGTTGATATCAACAGTTTCCCGGTGCCTGCTCGCCCAATAAAACAGATCTGCCTGCATTATGTCGCAGCCAAGCATTTCTTCCAGACACAAACATTGTGCTGCAAGCTGCAGACGGTCGCAATCATTTGCCTTTGCATTACCATGTTTGTACTCGACGGGATTGATTCTCCAAGTCCCTTTTCTTCCGGAGAGTCGGATCCCCTTCGGATCCGGGACAAGTTCTACTGCATCGCATATACCATTGATCCCCAGCATCTCTGATTTGACAGCTAACGCCCGAATTGTAATAACACCTTTTCGGTTATCTTCTGTAAATGGATCATGCACACGATCATGTTCAAATCTACCCTCTGCCGTAAGAATGTTTTCTGACCATAGATTCTCAATATGGATCAAAGCCCATTGCCTGCGGCAGAAGGAAAAATGTTGTATCCCTGAAATATTGAGATACTCAAGATCCATTACAGGCCCTCGATCTCCTCGCAGGTTAACCCTTCAAGGGTATCCAGCTTTATCTCATAATCGTCAGCAGAAGAAGGAACGATCACGCCCTCTTTCAGGTTGACATTCAAAAGCCGATGGACTTTTGCGGAGGAATACTGTCCATCCTTGCAATCGTGCTGCCACCAGTACAGCTTGACCACTTCCATGGAACCATCCGGTCTTGCAGAAGAAGCATCATTCACGAATAATGTTCTGAGGCATTCCTTAACAACCGCTGCATCTTCTGCAGAGAAACCGGTCTTTTCGGCAAGCTGAACATTGATGGAACCTTTTACAAGATACAGACCAAAGCGCACAAAATGCTTCATGCCCATGGTATCCGATCCTCTTTCCTGACCGTCTGTCTTTTCTCCACTGACACTCTTTGTGATCTGCATGGAATTGATCTCAACGGGATCGATACTGACTGCCTGATGGATTGAGACAGGACCTCTCACACCAACAGAAGATACACCAAATCCTTTCTTAAATGCGAACACCTGTCCAAAGGCTCGAACATCCATCCATGTTTCACATGCCAGCGCTGCAAAATCCTCGACAGATTTGAGATCTTTCAGCCCGGGTACCTTTTCCGCTCTCTCCTTCAGACTCTTGGCGCCGTCATCACTCCTGTCATCGGACTGAACAAAAATGGGAGAACCCATATCCTGCATACGGTTACGGATCTTTCTCTTGATGCATACATCCGAGATCTCACCAAAACCGTTATAATCCGTCCTGGGTCTGTTTCCATTAAGCGGATCTCCGTTAGAATTTGCGTTTTTTACGGATACAAGAACCGCAAAATCTACTTTCTTATCAAAGGTACTCATTGATTATTCCTCCTCATTCTCTGTTGTCTTCTTGGTATAAAAGGCATTTTTCTGCAGATAGTATCCAAGCAGATATGTCTCGCTCAAGGGTTTGTTGAAATCAGATTCACCGACATCCGCGATCATCTGCATGATCTCCCCGATCAGTTTTTCGTAATAACTTCTGCTTCCGGAGCTTAATCTCGGATAATATGCGTTTTTGACCTGTTCGATTATAAGTTTAGACGCATAACCGGGACGCTGGATAAACACAGACTGCATTCGCATTGCGTTTGTTTCCCGCTTATCACTTACATTATCGTATGTGTCCCTTTCCGCTTTTTCCAATACGGCCAAAAGCCTTCCGTACTGATAGCTTCTGTCTTTTTTTTCTGGTTCCAAAGACATACTGTACTCCTCCTTAAACCTGTCAATATGGTACTTCCTGATTGCTGCGCATGCTATGAACTGCAGTTGTCTGCGATTCCTGATATTGTATGTCTGAAGCTTTCCGGCGTTTTCAACCAGTGCACGCATGATATCCACGGGGAACAAAGCCTTATCGATCCTGCATACAAGCAGTCTCTGCATCTGCTGCTTCATCACCCTATCATCCACTTCGAATTCGGCCTTGTCATCGGATCCGCGCTGCGTCCCGAAAGCATATTTGATCAGTCGATCAAGTGCCGGTGAGTATGTTCCGTATAAGCTGTCATTCCAACAGCAAGTCTCATCCCAATAAGCCAAGCGTTCAATAAAATCTGATCCGGAAAGCTCATTGTAGTATGCAAGTGCAAGGCGTCCGCTTGTTGCCGCATCAAAAGCTGCAATCACAACACCGGCGGTATCGGACAGCTTGCTTTTATAACCATTTATGACTTTTTTCAGATCCGATTTGTATTCCGTAGGATTACGTTTATTGTCATCTTTACGGGGAATAAGAGAAGCTGTAATACGCGGCAACTCCCGACCCTGCGGATTCCAGCACACAAAGGATCTTCCACCAACGATCACACCCTGGTTGGTCACTACCCATTTCAATGCATTGTGCGCTTTCTGCGAATCAGTATAACTGATGCTTAAAGCCTCACCGTCATCCAGGAATCGACCACGATAGGTGAAGTTGGCAGTATCGTTTGAAGATATCAGTTTCGCATTGCCGTTAAACGAGACGATACCCTTTAGATGCTGAAGTGCGCGAGTTTCTTTTTGACCGGATATCATACTGAAAGATGTCTCATCATTCGATCTTCCATTCAAATAAAAATCACGATACGCTTTGTGAAGTTCCTGATCCGTCCATACAGCGCTGTCTTCAGAACTAAGTCCTGCAATACGCCAGCAAATCAGATCTTTATCATTGTCAATCTCACCTTTGTTGTTAAGTTTCAATAAACCACAGGTCTTCAGATCTTCTTCTGCTGTTCCACCAGACACATACTTGTATACTGCCTTCAGTTTTTTATTGTCTGAATATGAAGTCCAAGCTGACAGACCCTCCATATATGCACTGTGTTTTCTTTCATCCTGTGCCGTTATATAACCGACCTGGTCGCAGAGCGGATGAGCGGCTACTCCACTCGTACGCCCGGATGATTCTTCCGTAACCGGTATGATGATTTTCTGGTCTGTGCTCTGCGCTTGAATGAATTGTCCTTCTGCATCGATAGTGATCTCTATGGAAGCTCTGGTAATGATGTGCCCTATTGGTGCTAACGGATCCTTGCCTTCATAGATTACTCCGGCAAGATGTTCCATAGCATCATAGGTCTCAACTGCTTTTTGCATCAGTCCCATCAGTACACCTCCCCGAATTCCTTAAGTCCGCTGAAGTTCTGTTCTTGCTCGCCGAAAGGCTTGATCTTCATTTCGTGAGTCACCTTGCACATCTCCATAGGGATCTGATCGGGTCTGGGGAATTTGATCACACCTTTTTCCATGACAGGACGCCAAAACCTTACTGTCATATGATCTTTCGTATCTTCGTTATATGCCTCATCTGCATAAGTGATCCCGTGATACATAAGCCCGAAATCCATTCTCATAACATCATCATAGGCTCCGGTCCCCTCCCCGAAGGTACAAGGCTCCACGTAAGCCTGGCATTCCCGGGTGCCGAGAAAAATATCCCTGCGGCCGCCTTTTTCGATCATACGTTTAGCGATCTGATGATGCTTGTTCTCGTTTCTGTCCTGCTCAAGTTCCGGCCTGTTGAAATTCCATTCAAAATGAGCTCGCACCTGATAACAGCAGTCTTTCAAATATGTGTAATACGAAAGATCGTTGCCGCCATTATACTTTATCGGGCGAATGCCTTTCACTTCCGTCTGAATCTTCCTCATGACTCTTACTTCGTCGATGATCCATACGAACGTGGGCTTCCAATAGACCGATGACAGGACGCCTTTGATAGCTTCATACGTCGGTATCTGGTAGGAACATTTTTCGCCACCGACTCGCATGATCGGATCCGAAAACAGCGCATAATCGCCGGATACCTGAAACTCTACAATATTAGGGTGCTGCATTCTTTTTCAACCTCCTCTCCGGTTATAACAGACACCAATCCTTTATTATTATCATAATACTCGGGTCGCAGTACAAAAATCCTGCCATCCCAAATGCTGTATACAATGCCTTCCTGTATGAAACGCTTGATTTGCGCCTCCGACACCGAAACAGAGTATTCTTTCGCTCGCCTGACAAGATTATCGGTGTACACTATGTCGTGCAATGCTTTTTCGGACAGCAGTTGATTGATTATTTGCGTTCCGTCTCCATAAGGAACTATCACGGATGATGAGTCATTATCAATCACATCGAATAGACTGCCTGCTGTTTTAAAAGCCTGACATACATAGTATTGTTCGGCATTATCAGCGCCGTCACGATATGTCCCGTTAGATGACAAGAGTTCATACAGTGACGGATGAGTTTTATCAGGATAATCAAAATGGTTTGCTCCGAATGCACTGTATAAGCATCTGTAATAATAGTTTACAGAATCATCTGAAGCGAGGTCATTGGATAACGCCTTAGGATCAGACGCATAAACAGCGAGAAGATTATTGCATGCATCCTGTGAACTTTTGATATCAGCCAACATCCGAAGATCTTCGTCGATACAGCGTATTATATATACCGCTTTGGGCACATCAGATTCTCCGTTTCGATTGCATCGGCCGGCTGCCTGAACGATATTATCAATTCCGGCAGTAAGTCTTATTACAGAATCAAAAGATACATCCACACCGGCCTCAATCACCTGCGTTGCTACACAGACGGTTTTCTCACCTGCGTCCAGGCATCTCCGAATGTCCTTGAGGGTCTTTTTTCTGTGCGCCATGCACATCGATGCCGATAGATGAAAGCGGTTCACGCATTCCCCTTTCAGCCCTTCGAATATCCGCTGTGCCTCCTTTTTAGTGTTACAAATAACAAGCAAGCTAGTATTCTCTGAAAGCAACTGTATGACAATAGCCGGTATATCATTCAAGTGGAAAGCTCCCGAATCTGTCAATTGCGTACGCTTAAACAGACGGCTGTATTCCTTTTCTTTTTCTACAGGGATGATCTCTTTTTCAGAGATCATCATTTTATGCTCTATGGTCTCGAAACAAGGTTGTGTTGCGGAACACAAAAGTACTGTCGCACCGCAGATCTTGGATAAAAAATTGACCGCCAAATTGAACAGACTGAGCATTTTTGTGGGGACACTCTGTACTTCATCGATAATGATCACACTTCGGCACAGTGTATGAAACCGTCTGATACTTGATGTTTTGCCCGAAAAAATGACATTCAGCAATTGAACCAAGGTAGTTACAATGATCGGAGAATCCCATGTCTCCGCCAGAAGATCATATTCGCAGATCTCATTTTCAGATTCTTTATCCCGGATGATATTCGAGTGGTGCTCAAGAACGATCTCGCTCTTACCGACAGCATCTTTTATAACGGCTGCATTTTGTTCTATGATACTTATGAACGGAGCTGAATAGATGATCCTGTCCTTATTGTATTTTTCAGCATGTGCTAATGCAAAACGCATTCCGGACAATGTCTTACCACCTCCGGTCGGAAGATTCAATCTGTAGATCCCGGACTCGTTATCTGCAAACGCTCTGCAGTAATCAGACATTTCCTTTCTGGCGATCTGAATGGGAGTCTCCAAAGGAAGCTCATTCAGATACGCTTCAAGATGCTCCAAACAGCTTGACCAAATGGGCGCTTTGGACTCAATTGCAGGAAAGCATGTCCCATTCATAAACGACGCTGTATCTTTTCTGTCCCCATCTATCAATGCACTTGCGATCAATCTGGCGATTAGCCCGATATAATAATAGCTTTCTGAACCGGATTCATCCACTTCACTGATCTTATTCAAACTATTGAATAACTGAGAAATCTCCTCTGTCGATTTTTTGAACAGGTCTTCCAGTTGTTCTTCTGTACAGCATTCGGTAAAGAAGTTTTCAAGGGCAGCCCTTTCATATTCGGGCTGTTTTTTCAATCTGTGCTCGAAGGAATTTTCCCTGTTCTCAGTGAAACAGTCGAATGTCCCATGATGTGCCCCAATGGCATAAGAGATCAATTGGGCCGTCATTTTGTCGTATTCATTATCGGATGTCAAATATTTGTTCAACAAATAGTAAACACCTGCAAAGCTGTGTATGATGCTCCTTTTAACTTCTTCGCCCCTTGCAGAAGCTGTGATATAAGCAGAGAACTGATTTGTGAACTTTCCGGTATCGTGCAATAAACCTGCCAAATAGCCCGTGTTTTCAAGTCCGATTGCCTTCAATTCTCTACTCGCGATCAATGCCGTTTGTCTGCAATGATCTGTACAAGTTTGGATTTCTTCGTTTTTTATATGTGCAGGAAACATTTTCATACCCTATACTATTAGCATTCCCAATATATACATTATATCATTTATATAATATTATTGATAGAAATCATTAATACATATTTGTTACATAGCTCTTCTTAAATACTTTTCGCACATATCAAAAAGTTGCGCCAATTATTCTGTAATACTAACTTGGGAGTATAATGGCTTTTTTGATAATCCCCGCTCATAGTGATACCGTTCTGCGTGATGCATGACTATCATTTCGATAGACCCTTTCGTTCAACAACGAACAGCAGTCAGTTTGGCATATTATCGTTGTCCCTAATGCCAGCTGTTTTTGAACGCCGATGAGGCTGACTATGCAAGGGGCCGTCGTAAGCGGGAGCGGAAGGCGGCTTACATGGCTACCTGATCCATAGCCGCCTGCAGCGGCAGCGTGGCCCCGGCACGGGCAAACGCTGCGGAGCCTGCGATAATGCAGCATTGCCCACACAGCAAAATGGCATACAAAAGCCCACCGCGAACATTTATCATTCGCGGAGGGCTTGTTTTCAGACCGGCAGGCTCACTCTCAGTCAGCCCGGGCCGCCTTTTTCAGCATATTCATGATCACCAGCACGGCGCCTATGGACAGCAGATCCACAGCTATTGCCGAGGTGAACACCGGCTCAAAGCTGCCGGTGGAATCATAGACCATGCCAACCAGCATGGAGAAGCATGCGTTAAAAACATAGTTGACGCTGTAATGGTAGCCCAGATATCTGGGGGCTTCCTCTCTGCCGTAGGCAGCGCTGCTGCTTCTGGAGATGCCCACCACGTTCACGCCGTAGATAAAGCCGAAAAGCACGCAGGCAGCATACAGCATTATAAGGCTCTGCTTAAAGGCCATGAGCATGGCAAGGGATGCGCCCACGCAGCCCAGACCCACGATAAAGCTCTTCCAGACCCCCAGCTTGTCGCACAGGTAGCCGAAGAGGAATTTGCCGCCCACATTACCCACCATCATCATGGAGGTCATGGTGGCACCCACAGACAGGGAATAGCCTATGCTGACGCTGTAGGAGCTGATGTACTGGGCGATCTGGATGATGTAGCCCGGAGTCAGCAATACCGCGCAAAGCAGCAGAAATATGGCTGTTTTGGAGCTTTCGCCCTTTCCGGCAGAGTCGCCCTTCTTCTTTTCGGCCGGCAGCACCAGCTTCAGGTCTCCCTCTCTGAACAGTATCTTCAGACCTGCCAGCTCCATCACCAGGGCTATGGTAGCCAGAGAGACCGCAGCGGTCTTCCAGCCGAAGCCCTTTATAAGGGCAGAGACTACAGGGTTGAACAGCACTCCGCCTATGCCGCTGGCAGAAGACACTATACCCATTACAGTGCCTGCCCTGTCGGGGAAATTATATTCCACAATGCAGGGTACTGTCAGCGATACTGTGCTCATGCTCATGCCCACCAGTATGGCGCTCAGATACCAGGCGATGTTGCTGTCTGCAAGCAGCAGCATGTAGTATGCGCCGGTTATCACGGCCATTATGGCTGTCATTACGGGCAGCTTTTTGCGAAAGCGCGCAAATATGCCCAGATATACAGAGCTGCACAGGGCAGAGGCTATGGCTCTTACTGTGTAATAGCTGGAAAGCCTCGTCATGCTGAAGCCAAGCTCGGTGCGTATCTGAGTCATCAGCACGCTGGTGCAGTTTGTGAGCACGCCTATCACGGCGCCCTGAAGCAGAGCCGCTCCTGTTATCACCAGAAGCTCGTCTCTGGTAAATCCTTTTTTCTTTTCACTCATCTTTCTCTTTAGAAAAATCGAGCCACCAGAATCTCTGATGGCTCGCTGCTTCTTATCCTATCCTGATCAGCTCAGGGCTATACCAGCTCAAGGAATACGGCCTCGGCAACGTCTCCCTGACGGGGACCCAGCTTGAGGATCCTTGTGTAACCGCCGTGGCGTTCTTCGTACTTGGGTGCGATCTCGTCAAACAGCTTCTTTACAACGTCTTCGTCCTTGATGTAAGCAAGTGCCTGTCTTCTTGCAGCCAGAGTGCCCTTCTTGGCTATGGTGATCATCTTTTCGGCTTCTTTTCTGGTTTCCTTGGCTCTGCAGTCAGTAGTCTGAATGCGGCCGTAACGGAACAGATCGGTCACCTGATTTCTCAGTATGGATTGTCTGTGAGCGCTCTTGACGCCCAGCTTTCTGTATCCTTTCATTTGAACTATTTCCTCCGTTATTCGTCACTGGGCTTAAGACCCAGACCTAATTCTTCAAGTTTGTGCTTTACTTCATCCAGGGACTTTTTGCCAAGGTTCCTGACTTTCATCATGTCTTCTTCGGTTCTTTGTGTGAGTTCCTGAACGGTATCGATCTGAGCACGCTTTAAGCAGTTGAACGAACGTACGGAAAGCTCCAGTTCTTCAATGCTCATTTCCAGAGCCTTGCCCTTCTGATCCTCTTCCTTTTCCACCATGATGCTTACTTCATCGATGCTTTCGGTGAGGTCTATAAAGAGCTTGAGATGCTCCTGCATGATCTTGGCGCCGATGGACACGCCCTCCTTGGGGCTGATGCTTCCGTCGGTCCAGACCTCAAATACCAGTCTCTCGTAGTCGGTGATCTGTCCTACGCGGGTGTTTTCAACTGTGTAGTTGGCCTTGACCACAGGCGTATAGATGCTGTCTACGGGGATGACCGATATGGGAGTAGTCTCGTCCTTGTTCTGGTCTGCGGGGACGTAGCCTCTGCCGGTGGAGATGCTGATCTCCATCACCAGAGTAGCGCCTGCCTCCAGACTCGCGATGTGCAGGTCCGGATTAAAGATCTCAAGGCTGCTGTCTGCGATAATGTCGGCAGCGGTGACTTCCTTGGGACCGGTAGCGTTAATAATGGCTAATTTCTTGTCCTCACCGTGAAGAGCAATTGAAAGCTTCTTCAGGTTGAGGATTATCTCTGTAACGTCTTCCTTCACACCGGGAATGGTGGAAAACTCGTGGAGTATTCCGTCGATTCTGATGGCGGTGACGGCCGCGCCGGGCAGAGAGCTCAGGAGTATTCTTCTGAGGCTGTTGCCAAGGGTATTGCCATATCCTCTTTCGAGGGGTTCTACGATAAACTTACCATAGCTGGGATCATCTTCGGAAGTTTCGCACAGGATGCTCGGCTTTTCGATTTCAATCACTGAAAATCCCTCCTTTATTAACTCGATTGACTAACTGATCTTCTGTGAAAGGTCAATTACTTGGAGTAGAGCTCGACGATAAGGTGTTCTGCAACAGGTGTATCGATCATTGCTCTGGTGGGGATCTGAAGAACCTTGCCTTCCAGCTTCTGAGTGTCCATGGTCACCCATTCGGGGGTGCTGATGGTCATCTCTCTGATTTCTTTGAACTTGGGAGAAGATACGCTCTTTTCCTTTACTGCGATGACATCGCCTGCCTTTACCTGGATGGAGGGGATGTTGGCCTTCTTGCCGTTCACGGTGAAATGACCGTGGGTGACAAGCTGGCGGGCTTCCTTCCTGGAGGAGGCAAAGCCCATTCTGAACACGGTGTTGTCCAGTCTGGTCTCGAGCATGATCAGCAGGTTTTCACCGGTGATACCGCTCTTGGCAGCTGCCTTTTCAAAATAGTTTCTGAACTGAGTCTCCTGCAGTCCGTAGAATCTCTTTGCTTTCTGCTTCTCGCGAAGCTGAAGACCGTAGTTGGAGGTCTTCTTTCTGTTCTGTCCGTGCTGTCCGGGAGCAAAGCTCCTCTTTTCCATGGCGCACTTGGTGCTGTAGCAGCGTTCGCCCTTAAGGAACAGCTTCTGTCCTTCTCTTCTGCAAAGTCTGCAGGAGGGACCTGTATATCTTGCCATATTCTTCGTCCTCCCTTATTAAACTCTTCTTCTCTTCGGCGGTCTGCAACCGTTGTGAGGAATGGGAGTGATATCCTTAATCATGGTTACGCGAAGGCCTGCTGCTTCCAGAGCTCTGATAGCAGCTTCTCTGCCGGAGCCGGGGCCCTTTACGTATACTTCTACGGACTTGAGTCCCTGCTCTACAGCGCCCTTGGCTGCTTCTTCGGCTGCCATCTGAGCTGCAAACGGAGTGGACTTTCTGGAACCCTTAAAACCAAGGGAACCTGCGGAGCACCATGAAATGGCGTTTCCGGAAAGGTCGGTCAGGGTCACGAGAGTGTTGTTGAAGGATGCCTGGATATGTGCCTGGCCGCTTTCGATATTCTTGCGTTCTCTCTTCTTTTTGCGTACAGCTTTCTTTACTGTTGCCATATTACTGCCCCTCCTTCCTACTTCTTAGATCTGCCAACAGTCTTCTTGGGTCCCTTGCGGGTACGGCTGTTGTTCTTTGTGTTCTGTCCGCGAACGGGCAGATTTCTTCTGTGTCTGATTCCTCTGTAGCATCCGATCTCCATCAGTCTCTTGATGTTGAGGGATACTTCTCTTCTGAGATCACCTTCTACGATGTACTCGGAATCGATGATCTTTCTGATAGCACCTACTTCGTCTTCAGAAAGATCCTTTACTCTGGTATCGGGGTTTACTCCTGCCTTCTCCAGGATATTCTTGGAGGATGCAAGTCCAATACCATAGATGTAGGTGAGGCCGATCTCTACTCTCTTTTCATTGGGAAGATCGACGCCGGCTATACGAGCCATAAAAACCTCCTATTGTACTGCAACTATTTAATAATTTGACGTGCCAATCCGGGCTTGCCCGCCGGCACACAATACATAACTATGTTGTTTAGCCCTGAACCTGCTTGTGCTTGGGGTTTTCGCAGATGACCATTACCTTGCCGTTTCTCTTGATAACCTTGCACTTTTCGCAGATAGGCTTTACAGAACTTCTAACTTTCATTTTATTCCTCCTGTCTAAGGACTACTTGTCTCTCCATGTGATCCGGCCGCGAGTCAGATCGTAGGGGCTGAGCTCCAGCTTGACTCTGTCGCCGGGCAGGATGCGGATGAAGTTCATCCTCATCTTACCGGAAATATGGGCCAGCACAACGAAATCGTTTTCAAGCTTTACTTTGAACATTGCGTTGGGCAGGGCCTCCAGCACAGTACCGTATACTTCAATGCTGTCGTTTTTTGCCATATATTGGCGTCCTCCTTTGCGGTTCCAAAGCTATATCTATCGGTCTATACAGGTGAGCAGCCTTGGCTCTCCGTCTGTAATGACTACTGTGTTTTCGTAATGTGCCGATCTGCGTCCGTCCGTCATTACGACGGTCCAGTCGTTGGACAGCACTTTTACATCATATCCGCCTGCGGCTATCATGGGCTCTATTGCAAGCACCATGCCCTTTACCAGACGGGGGCCGTGATTAGCTTTGCCGTAGTTGGGTACAGGAGGATCCTCGTGCATGTTGCGTCCGATGCCGTGCCCCGTATAATCCCTGATAACGGAAAAACCGTTGCTTTCCACATATTCCTGAATCGCATGCGACACGTCGCCAAGGCGATTGCCTTCTCTGCAGTACCTGAGACCTTCGAAAAAGCTCTCTTCCGCAACCCTTATGAGCTTTGCGGACTCGGGGTCTATCTGACCCACGGGATAGGTCCTGGCGGCGTCGGAATAATAATCCTTGTAAATGGTGCCCAGGTCCACACTCACGATATCGCCCTCCTTAAGTATCCTCTTTTTGGAAGGGATTCCGTGGATGATCTCCTCGTTCACCGATACGCAGGCGCTGGCGGGAAAACCGCCGTAGCCTTTGAATGCGGGTTTCATGTCGTGTTTAATGATGAAATCGTATACCCATTTGTCTATGGTCTGGGTGGAGATGCCGGGCTTTATCACCTGAGGCAATTCTGCCAGCATCTTCGCCGTAACAGCCGCGGCCGCAGCCATGGTCTCGATCTCACCACCGGATTTGATCACGATCATGGTTTATTCTCCCAAAAGGGCGATGATCGCACCGAATACCTCGTCGGGGGTCTTGGCGCCGTCTACGGGAGCCAGCTTACCGCTCTTCTGATAGTAGTCGATGAGGGGACTTGTCTGTTCGTTGTATACGTTGAAACGATTGCGGACTGTTTCTTCCTTGTCGTCGTCTCTCTGATATACTTCGCCGCCGCAGTCGTCGCATACGCCTTCGACCTTGGGGGGCATGGTCAGAACATGATAGGGCTTACCGCAGCTGCGGCAGACTCTTCTGCCTATCATTCTGGGCAGAAGTATGTCTTCGGCAACTTCGATATCGACAACGCTGTCCAGCTCCTGACCCTTGCTCTTCAGAAATGCATCGAAGTGCTCGGCCTGGAAAACGGTCCTGGGGAAGCCGTCCAGCAGGTAGCCGTTTGCACAGTCTGCCTGGCTGATGCGGTCTTCTACAAGGTCGCATACCAGTTCGTCGGGAACCAGAAGTCCTTTGTCCATATATTCCTTGGCCTTGACTCCCAGCGGTGTTCCCTGCTTTACGTTGGCACGGAAGATATCGCCTGTGGAGATGTGGGGAATATTGTACTTTGCGGAAATTCCGGTAGCCTGGGTTCCTTTTCCGGCTCCCGGGGGTCCAAGTAAAACTACTCGCTTCACTTTAATTCCTCCTATTTAAGAAATCCGCTGTAATTGCGCATTACCATCATGGTTTCGATCTGCTTCATCGTGTCGAGAGCAACACCTACTGCTATGATGACGGATGTGCCGCCGAAGCCGATGGGCAGCGTTGTCCAGTGCTGGAGCAGCGTAGGCAGAGATGCCACGACTGCCAGGAACAGGGCGCTTACCAGATTGAGTCTGTTGCTGACCTTGGCGATGTATTCTGCTGTGCTCTTTCCGGGGCGTATGCCGGGGATAAAGCCTCCGTTCTCTCTCATCTGATCTGCTATCTGCAGGGGATCAAAGCTGATGGACCCGTAGAAATAGGTGAATCCGATGATCAGAAGGATATCCAGCAGGAAGTATGTCCATACTCCGGGATAGCCGGAAGCGCTGAGATACTTCTTGGTAAATGCAGCAAATCCGGTGTCGGGCCACATATACGCGATGGTGTTGGGCAGCTGCAGCAGTGAAGTTGCAAATATTACGGGAATAACTCCTGCCTGGTTCACCTTGAGGGGAATATGTGTGCTCTGTCCGCCGTACATCTTTCTTCCGACTACTCTCTTTGCATACTGTACGGGGATCTTTCTGGTACCTTCCTGTACCAGGATGATGCCCACCACTACGAGCAGAGCAAAGATGCAGAACAGAATAACGGATATGACGCTTACCGTGCCGGCCTGTACGCCTGCGATGGTGCTGCTGATGGCGGTGGGGATCCTGGAAACGATACCTGCGAAGATTATCAGAGAGATACCGTTGCCAATGCCCTTATCGTTGATCTTTACGCCCAGCCACATCAGGAACGCGGTTCCTGCGATCAGTGTCAGGACTATGGTGATCTTCGAGAAAATGCCGTCGTCGATCAGTACGTTTCTGAACAGCCCGAAGGTGTAGCCTACGGCCTGGATCAGTGCCAGAACTATGGTGATGTATCTGGTGAGCGCTGCGATCTTGCGGCGTCCTTCTTCACCCTGCTTGCTCAGCTCTTCCAGTGAAGGAATTGCTATGCAGAGCAGCTGCAGGATAATCGAGGAAGTAATGTATGGTGTGATACTTAAAGCAAATATTGTGAAGTTGCTGAAAGAACCACCGGAAAACAGGTCGAACAGCCCGAAGAGACCGGCATCATTGGCATTGAACATGTTGATGAGCAGTGCTCTGTTGATACCGGGAACCGGGATGTTGGAGCCCAGGCGGAAGATAACAAGCATTCCGAGGGTAAACAGGATCTTCTGCTTCATCTCGGGAATCTTCCACGCCTGTTTCATCGTCTGGAGCATGCCCATTAGACCACCTCTGCCTTTCCTCCTGCGGCAACGATCTTTTCGATCGCGCTGTTGCTGAACTTCTGAGCCTGAACGGTCAGGGACTTGGTCAGCTCGCCGCCGCCCAGGATCTTAATGCCGCCGGTGACCTGCTTGGCAAGTCCCAGATCCATCATAAGCTCGGGGGTGACTACTGTGCCGTCTTCGAAGATGTTGAGTGCTTCAACATTTACAGCAACATAATCGACTCTGAAGAGATTAGTAAAACCTCTCTTGGGGATTCTTCTGTAAAGGGGCATCTGGCCGCCTTCGAAACCGAGACGCAGGCCAACGCCGCTTCTCGACTTCTGGCCGTTCATTCCGCGTCCTGCGGTGGTGCCGTTGCCGGTACCGGTGCCTCTGCCTTTTCTCTTAGCTGTGAAGGTGGAGCCTTCGGGCTTCTTTAATTCGTGAAGTGTCATTTTAAGCTACCTCCCTATTAGAGTTCTTCCACTTTTAACAGGTGGGAAACCTTGTTGACAGCGCCCTTGGTGGCGGGGGTGTCGGGAAGTTCCACGCTCTGATGAAGCTTGGTCAGGCCCAGGGCCTTAACTACGCTCTTCTGATAAGGAGTGCAAGAGATGGTGCTCTTAACTAATGTGATCTTAAGCATTTTTTCTCCTCCCTATCCTAAAATTTCTTCCTTGGTCAGGCCTCTGAGCTGAGCGACGCCTTCTACGGTCTTCAGGCTCTTGAGTCCTTCGATGGTTGCGTAAGCAACGTTTCCGGGGTTGCTGGAACCCAGGGACTTTGCTCTTACGTCGGTGATGCCTGCATATTCAAGCACTGTACGGGCAGCGCCGCCTGCAATGACTCCGGTACCGGGGACTGCGGGGATGAGCAGGACCTTGCCTGCGCCGAAAACGCCCAGAGTTCTGTGGGGAATGGTGGTTCCTACCATGGGAACGGTGATCAGAGACTTCTTTGCATCTTCGGAGGCTTTTCTGACTGCCTCGGGGATCTCAACGGACTTTCCAAGGCCCAGACCTACGTGACCGTCGTTGTCGCCGACTACTACGGTAACGGAGAATCTGGAATTCTTGCCGCCCTTGACTACCTTTGTAACTCTTCTGATGTTTACAATGGATTCCTTCAGGTCAAGTTTGGAGATATCGATATTTCTCATTCTTTAGCTCCTCCTTAGAAATTCAGTCCGGCTTCTCTTGCGCCGTCAGCCAGTTCTTTTACTCTGCCGTGATAAAGGTATCCGCCTCTGTCGAAGCATACGGTCTCGATACCTGCGTCCTTGGCGCGCTTGCCGAGCAGCTGACCTACGAGCTTTGCAGCTTCCTTGTTTCCGCCGTAAGCTGCCTGCTCTTTGATCTCCTTATCAAGGGAGGATGCGGATGCCAGGGTCTTGCCGTTTACGTCGTCGATCACCTGAGCATAGATGTTCTTAGAGCTTCTGTATACACACAGTCTGGGCATTTCAGGAGTTCCGTATATGTCTTTTCTGACTCTTTCGTGTCTCTTCAGACGATTTGCATTTCTGCTTGTGATTGCCATATTCGCTTACTCCTTCCTCTACTTACCGGTCTTGCCTTCTTTTCTGAGGACGTGCTCATCCACGTAGCGGATACCCTTGCCCTTGTAGGGTTCCGGGCTTCTCCAGGCGCGGATTATTGCTGCGTAGTTTCCAACCTGGGCCTTGTCTGCACCCTTTACGATGATCTCGGTCTGGCTGGGGACCTCAGTGGTGATTCCTTCGGGATCCGGCATTTCGATGGGGTGGGAATAACCGAGCTGCATGATCAGGGTGCTGCCCTTCTTTTCAGCTCTGTAGCCTACGCCTATCATCTGAAGCTTCTTTTCGAATCCGGTGTTTACACCGACTACCATGTTGTTTACTAATGATCTTGCCAGTCCGTGCTGCATATTGGCTTCACGGCTGTCATTTGCTGCGGTCAGAACGACCTGACCTTCCTTGGTCTCTGCCTTGATCAGCTTGCTGATCTTCTGGCTCAGGGTTCCCTTGGGTCCCTTTACGGTAATAACGTTGTCGTCACCGATGGTAACTTCAACTCCGGCAGGAACAGTCACAGGCAGTTTTCCTATTCTGGACATTTGTTTCTCCTTTCCTTATTACCAAACGTAGCAGATAACTTCTCCGCCGACTCCCAGCTTTCTGGCTTCCTTATCGGTGATCAGACCGCTGGAGGTGGAGATGATGGCGATGCCCAGGCCGCCCAGGACCTTGGGAACTTCGTCATTCTTAACATATACTTTCAGGCCGGGCTTGGAAATCCTCTGGATTCCGGTAATGACCTTGGCCTTGTTTGCGCCGTACTTCATCTGGACCTTGATGGTATCCTGGGTCTCGCCTTCTACGACTTCGTAACCCTTGATGTAGCCTTCCTTTGTAAGGATCTCTGCGATGTTCTTCTTGATCTTGGATGCAGGGATTTCCACTGTGGCGTGGCCGGCAGTGTTGGCATTTCTGATTCTGGTGAGCATATCTGCTACAGGATCTGTCATTGTCATTTTTATGTTCCTCCTTCCCTAATCCTTACCAGCTGGCCTTCTTGACGCCGGGGATCGCTCCCTTATAAGCCAGCTCTCTGAAACAGATACGGCAGATACCGTACTTTCTTAAATAAGCATGCGGTCTTCCGCAGATCTTGCAACGGTTGTAAGCCTGAGTGGAGTGCTTAGGCGCTCTCTGCTGCTTA
>JAZRXE010000018.1:0-20738 GCA_045600065.1 Anaerovoracaceae bacterium | reverse complement strand
TTGAATACCTTCTATGAAAAATCTGGTGACAATATCGTTGGGGTTACACCTGTTCCCATCTCGAACACAGTAGTTAAGCCCTTCAGAGCCGATGATACTTGGCGGGAAGCTGCCTGGGAAAGTAGGACGTCGCCAGTTTTTCGTAAGGCCCTGTGGTCAAGAGGTTAAGACATCGCCCTTTCACGGCGGTAACTCGGGTTCAATTCCCGACAGGGTCACCAATAAGGGCCGGTTCGAAAGAATCGGCCTTTTTCTTATCCTTAGACGCGCAGAAAGAGATCTGTTGGCTTAAATACATGCGGATATGGCGGAATTGGCAGTATGACCTAACCCTGTGAATGACACGCGAAGCATGGCAGAACAGTGGTAGGTCAACTACGAGGTTTGCAGGCGATTGGCGAGCCGAAGGCGAAGACAGAGCCCGGGCAAACTACCGTAGACGCGCAGAAAGAAAGATCTGTTGGCTTAAATACATGCGGATATGGCGGAATTGGCAGACGCGCAGGATTTAGGTTCCTGTGGGAAACCGTGCAGGTTCGATCCCTGTTATCCGCACCAAGCACCCGAAAGGGTGCATTTTCGGCTTTGGCGGGATCGAACCTGCGAAGGCGCGAACGTTGTAAAAAGCTCCTGTGTAGCTTTTTACAGAGAGCGTTCTTGCAGACTTGCGAGAAGTCTGCAAGAGGCCTCAGCTTGCTTGCAAGCGTGATCCCTGTTATCCGCACCAAGCACCCGAAAGGGTGCATTTTCGGCTTTGGCGGGATCGAACCTGCGAAGGCGCGAACGAAGTAAAAAGCTCCTGTGTAGCTTTTTACAGAGAGCGTTCTTGCAGACTTGCGAGAAGTCTGCAAGAGGCCTCAGCTTGCTTGCAAGCGTGATCCCTGTTATCCGCACCAAGCACCCGAAAGGGTGCATTTTCGGCTTCGGCGGGATCGAACCTGCGAAGTTTTTTTCCGCTCCTGCGCCAAGCACCAGAAGGTGCTTTTCTTAATTTGAGGGGCAAAGCTATTACATCTCATTAAATGATTATAGGGGTACCATATGTGTACAAGTATTGTTTCTAACAGAAAAAAGACTATCGTTGGCTGGAATCTGGACATCCTGGGTATGGAGTATCGTGTCAGACCTTCAGATCAAGGAGTTTTTATTGAGATCCTTGACAAGATTGAGGGCTGGATGCCGCTTTTCGGGGTCAACAGCCGTGGAGACTTTATAGGAATGCCAACCTGCTGGCCCTACGATCCAAGAAGCGACAGAAAGGCCGATGAGCAGAGCATCATAATGCTTGATATAGATATCCTGCTTCAAAGGCGGAGCTTCAAGGATGCAGTTGAGCTTGTAAAAAGTCGACCCGTCTGCAGCGAACCCGGGATCACCTATATGTCTTCAATATCTGATGCACAGGGCAATGTGCTTCATATCATTCCCGGACAGGGCTATAAGTATTACGAAAGACCTGAATACGTTGTTTTGACCAATTTCTCTCCGTTCAAGGGAGATTCGGAGCTTCACCCATGGATGGGCATGGACCGCTATAATACTGCCTGCGAAATGCTGAAAAACGCCTCGCCGGATTTCGATGCTGAAGACTGCTTTGAGGTTCTTCGGGCAGTATCCCAGACTGCTTGTCCTACAGTTGTATCAATGGTTTACGATGCATCAGAACGCAAGGTCTTCTGGTGTACCGAGAGGCAGTATCAGGATATACAGAGCTGCAGCTTCATTTAATCTTACGAGGTCCGAAGCCGGGAATAATTGAACCCTGTTTCCGATACGCTCAGCTCCCTTTTCCCGGCAGGTCGCGTTTTCATTTTGTCGTTCCGGTCAAAAAACGAAGCGATCATAAAATACAGTTATCTATTGTAAAATACAAATATTAATTATATAATTACTCATATACTTTTCGCAATATACTTTTAGAAAATAGGAGTGATTATGGATAACATTTTTGCATATAAGGACATGATATGCACCATATACAAGGAGCAGAGCTTTTCAAAGGCTGCAAGGAATCTGTTTATTTCTCAGCCCTCCCTGAGCGTGATAGTCAAAAAGATCGAAGAAAGCATAGGCGAGCCTCTGTTTGACAGAAGCTTCAAGCCCATCAGGCTGACTCCTGCAGGAGAAGCTTATATAAAGGCCGCCATGGAGATCAAGGGCGTGGAGGACGATTTTTATAATTACATATCCTCCATCCACAGCGTAGAAGCTGGAACCCTGAATCTGGGCAGCAATCAGCTGCTCTCGTCCTTTGTTCTTCCGGGCTATGTGGCAAGATTCGTGACAGAGTATCCCAAGGTAAAGCTCAATCTGGTCAACGCAAGCTCTCCGTCTCTGGATTCCGCTCTTTCCAGCGGCGATCTGGATCTTGTAGTGGATACCAAGTATCTGGATCCCGAGCAGTACGAAAACGAAAAGCTTACCGAGGAGCATCTGCTGCTTGCCGTACCATCTGATCTGCCCTGCAACACGGGCATGGGCGAGTACATGCTCAGCCTGATGGATGTGCTGGAGGGCCGCATAGAGGATGTCGATGTCCCGGATCTTAAGGTCTTTAAGGACACGACCTTCATTCTGATGACCAAGGACAACGATACCCGCGAACGCAGCGATGCCATGTTTTCCGACGCTGGCTACAAGCCCAGGGTACTGCTGGAGGTCGACAGGCTGGTCACCTTGTACAATTACCTGGAAACCGGAGTTGCTGCTGCAGTGGTCAGCGATACGCTTATGAAGAGCTTCGGCAAAAACCGCGGAGGAAAGAGTATGGTATTCTACAGGCTGCCGGATTCCCATTCGCGCAGAGACATTGTCATGTCCTACAAAAAGAACAAATATCTGAGCAAGGCCATGGCGGCAATGATGGATATACTCAGAGAATTTGATTAGCAGTGCCCGGCAGTAGAAAAGACGGTGCCTGTCGTGGTATAATTCATACAGAGTGATCCGGAGGCAGAATTGAGCTTATATCCCGAAAAAACCGAACAGAGCATGATCAGGCCTCTGGCCAACCTTGCCATGAAGCTGCGCCCATTAAGTAATATGCCCATGGAGCTTTCCGGGCTTGACCGGGCCGCCGCAGAGGGCAGGCTTACCCATGTACAATGGGCCGAAGGGCTGTGCTTTTTGGAAGACCGAGGAGATTACAAGTCTCTGAAGCTCATGTTTTCAAGGGAGCTCGGAGATTTTCCGGATATAGTCTCAGAAAAGCCCCTGGCCTTTGATTATCCCTTCAAGGCAGACCGGAATGTGTCGGATATAACTGCGGTTTTTCTGGCTGCAGGCTACAGGCTGTTTGAGACCCGCATGAGGGTACAGGTCAGGCGTGACAAGGTCCTGTATACCGGCACCGACGCAAGGGTGAGCTTTGCGGGGCCGGAGGATGCAGAGCGCATAGACAGTCTCCTGCGCATGGCCTATCCCAAATATGTAAGCTGCTTTCCGCTGATGAACGAGCTGAAAGAGCTGGCGGAGGCCCATCAGATCTACGCGATCTACGATCAGCAGCTGCCACAGGCGGAGTGCTGCATAGGCTTCATGCATTTTGAGGAGCATAAGAGCTACAGGGAGCTGCGCCATCTGGTGACTCATCCTGATTATCTGGGTCAGGGTCTGGCGCGCACCCTTATGGGACATTCCACCATGGAAGCTTCCCAGCCGCTGGTAAAGCTCTGGGTAGCAGAGGATAATGCAAGAGCTCTGAACATTTATTATAAAATGGGCTACGAGGCCGATGGGGCCCGATCCCTGGTATTTTTGAAAGAGAACTGAAATGAAAGAAAAAGTAATGGCCATTTTGAAGGACTGCTGTCCTCAGGTGGATTTTGAGAACGAAACAGCCCTTATAGATGACGGGATACTTGAATCCTTTGACATAGTCACCATAGTGTCCGAGCTGATGTATGCCTTCGATGTGCAGATCAGCGTGGAAGACCTGCTTCCGGAGAATTTCAACTCTGCGGATGATATAGTCAAGCTGGTGGAAAGCCTGCAGTAAATGAGCTTTACCTCGCCCCGTTTCATAGCATTGATCGCGGCAGGACTGCCGCTATATTATCTGCTTTACGGTAAGCATCAGTGGGTGATATTGCTTGCGCTGAGCGCCGCTTTTTATATGGAAGCAGGGCCCGGCTCAGGCTTTTTTTTGCTGTTTACAATATGCCTGAACTATTCGGCAGGGCTGCTGCTGTCAGCGGCAGAGGACAAGGGTCGAAAGAGTCTCATAACGGCGCTTTGCTGCGCGGTGAATTTTGTGCTTCTGTTCAGCCTTAAATACGGAGGGCTGGGCCTGATACTCCCACTGGGAATATCCTTTTATACCTTTCAGTCTGTGGGCTATGTGATAGACTGCAGCAGGGGAAAGGAGCCGGAGCGCAATATCCTTAGGTTTGCCCTGTTTGTATCCTTCTTTCCGCAGATGGTCCAGGGCCCTATCAGCCGCTTTGCTCAGCTTCAGCCTCAGCTTTGCGCCAGCCGCAGGGCAGACGCCCGCAGCATCAAGCTCGGGATACAGCTGATGATGTGGGGTTATTTCAAAAAGCTCGTCATTGCGGACAGGGCTGCCATCGCGGCAAATCATATTTTTGCCGCTCATCTGAGCTATCAGGGCGCAGTAACGGTCTTCGGCGTGCTGATCTACTGTATTCAGCTTTACTGCGATTTTTCCGGGGGGATCGATATAACCAGAGGAGCCGCGCAGATGTACGGAATAGACCTCGCGGAGAACTTTGCAAGACCCCTGTTTGCGTTAAGCCTGGCAGATTACTGGAGGCGGTGGCACATGAGTCTGGGCAGCTGGATGAAGGACTATGTCTTCTATCCGCTGACCTTCAGCAAACCCTTCGTGCAGCTGGGCGCAAAGGCGAGAAGACGCATAGGCGGCAGAGCCGGAAAGATGGCTGCCACTACGCTTTCCACGCTTATAGTGTATTTTATGATAGGCATGTGGCATGGTCTGGAGCTTAAATACCTGCTGTTCGGACTGTACAACGGCCTTATAATCAGCAGCACCCAGCTCCTGGAGCCTCAATATCTGAAACTTAGGGAAAGACTTGGTATATGCCCCGAAAACGGCCTCTGGAAGGCCTTCTGCACCCTCAGGACGGCTTTTCTGGTATTCATCGGCAGATATATCAGCCGTGCGGAAAACATCCCTGCGGCCCTGTCTATGCTCAAGCGCAGCCTGCTTCATTTTGAGCTTTCCGAATTATCCCGCTGCCTGCCGGACTTCGGTCTTAAGAACGCGGATTACATAGTAATATTTGCCGGTGTGCTGGTGCTGCTGGCTGCCGAAGCTTATCAGGAAAAGCATGGCTCCATAAGGGAATGGACGGAAAAACAGCCTGCCTTTATCCAATGGATACTGATGATAGTCCCCATGCTGGTGCTGCTGTTTTTCGGCATCATCAGGGATTCGTATATAGCTTCGGAGTTTATATATAAACAGTATTGATGAAAAAACCCTTAAGCTCTGAAAAATGGCTGGTTCTGTTTCTTGCCAGCGTTATACTGACTGCGGCTCTTTACGCGGGCTTCAATGTGGTCACCGATCCCTTCGGGGTCTTCGGCGACCGTTATTTGCAGTGGTGGAGCTACGATCTTACCAATAATCCCAGAGTCTCCAAGCTTGCCTATCTGGAGCAGCATCACGATGAATACGATTCATACATAATAGGAAGCTCCGCAAGCAGCAGTTTCCCTGCTGAGGATCTTAACCGATGCTTTGGCGGCAGCTTTTACAACATGATAATGTACGGCTCGGATATGCTGGATGTGGAGCAGACTGCCGATTATCTGATAGATAATTATACAGTCAGAAACCTGGTGATATGCATCTATGTCCACAATGCCATGGAGTACGATACCGACAGCGGCAAGCTTGTGGATCTGATGCACTGCCGGGCCGATGGGTCTGATCCGCTGAGCTTTTATGCGCGCTATGCCTTCGCTGACTGGCGCTATGGCTGGAACAAGCTGAAGGATCTTAAAAACGACGGCTATGTGCAGGCTGATCACGACTGTTTTGATCCTCTGACCGGGGCATACGACAAGAGCAGGAGAGATACAGAGCCTATAGGCGATCTGAGCGAATACATATCCAGACCTGCCTACAGCATATTCGCGGATTATCCGCAAAACACATGGAACATCGCCTGTCTTGAGCAATGCATGGACAGCATGAGGGCTATAAAGAAGCGCTGCGATACAGAGGGAATAAACCTTGTCGTGATCTGCCCGCCTATGTACAGCGAGTATCTGAAATACTACACTCAGGCAGACATAATGCGCTTTGAGACAGAGCTGGCAGGGATCACCGATTTCTGGGATTTTACCATGTCTTCCGCAAGCTATGATCCCCGGTTCTTCTATGACGAGACGCATTTCCGCAATGCTCTGGGCACCCTTGCTCTTGCAAAGATCGCAGGCAGACAGGATCTGTACATCCCTGATGATTTCGGCTTTTACATGACTTCGCAGAACGTGGAGCAGCTTGCCTGCGCGGAGTTTTCGGCAAAGCCTGCGGAGCAGGGCAGCATAAGCGCCAGGCTTCCAATTATCACCTATCACGAGACCTACGGGTATCAGGTAGAAGGCGGCGTGACCACAGCCCTGTTCGAGGAGCATATGAAGGCTCTTTACGATGCCGGCTGCAGTGCGGTAAGCTTCGATGATATACGGGCCTATGTGGAGCAGGGCAAGGAGCTTCCGCAAAAGCCGGTGCTGATATGCTTCGACGACGGTTATTCCTGCAATCTGGAGCTTGCGGGCCCCATTCTCAAAAAGTACGGCTTCAAGGCCACTGTGTTCGCTATAGGCACATCGGTCGGCAAGGATACCTACAAGGACAGCGGGGTTGCCATGAACCCTCATTTCGGCACCAGTGAGGCTATCGAGGCCATAGAAAGCGGAGTCTTCGACATTCAGTCCCACGGCTTCGATCTTCATAATGTTGAGGGGCTTGATCCTGCACCCATACGCAAGGGAGCCCTGCCCAAAGACGGTGAATCCGAGGCTGATTATATAGAGTTTCTCAGAGCGGACTGCCGGGCGGAAAAAGAAGTTCTGGCAGCCATGGGCAGAGAGCTTGGCGTCTTTGCCTATCCCTTCGGAAAAGCCACCGAGCTTTCGGAGATTATAATGGCAGAGGAAGGCCTGTGGTGCACACTGAGCACCGAGCCTCGTATCAATACATTGGTAAAGGGCCTGCCCCAGTCTCTGAGGCTGCTGGGCAGATTCTCCATATACAGCGATGTCAGCGGCGATGAACTGCTGCAGCTTATAGAATACCGGGAGTAGAAATGCATCAGATAATCAATCTTCTTGAATATCTCGAAGACAGCGCGGAGCGCTTTGGAGATAAGACCGCATATGCAGACGAGAAGCAGGGCTTCAGCTTCGGGCAGCTTCACAGAGGAGCAAGAAAAGGGGGAAGCGCACTGCTGAAAAGCATCAGGCCGGGCAGCCTGGTCGTGGTCCTTACAGACAGAACGGCTCTGACTCTGGCAGGCTTTTTCTGCGTGCTGGAGGCTGGCTGCTGCTATGTGCCCATAGACGATAAGATGCCCGAGGCAAGGCTTATTGATATACTGGAGCAGATCAGGCCTGCGGCCCTGCTCTACGGCCCGAAGGACAAGGCTCTTGCCGAAAAACTGACTGCCTATGCACCTGTGTTCGGAACAGAAGAGCTGATGGATTCTCCCGAGGATACCGCTGCTCTTCAGGCAGCCAGAGAGCAGGTACTTGATGTGGATCCTGCGTATATGATCTTCACATCGGGCTCCACGGGAAAGCCCAAGGGCATACTGGTATCTCACCGCTCTATTATAGACTTTACCGAATGGATGACAGAGGCCTGCGGCATAGATGAAGGCTGCATAATGGGGAATCAGGCCCCGTTCTATTTCGATTTATCCTGCAAGGATATTTATCAGACCTTAAAAAACGGCTGCAGCTGCTATATTATCCCCAAAAAGGATTTTATGTTCCCCATGCTGCTGATCGATTTTCTCAATGAACACAAGATCAATACCCTTATATGGGCCACATCAGCCTTCAGGCTGGCTGCGGACAGCAAGGTATTCGATAAAAAACTGCCCCTGCATGTCAATAAGGTGATACTGGGCGGAGAAGCCCTTCAGGCAACTCATGTGAACATATGGAAGCGTGCCCTGCCAAAGCTGCAGGTTACCAATCTCTACGGCCCCACAGAGGTCACCGTGGACTGTACCTGGTACAGGCTGGACAGGGATTTTGCCGACGGAGAACCCATTCCCATAGGCAAGGCATGCCGCAACATGCAGGTGCTACTGCTGGACGAGCAGCTTAGACCTGTAACTGCCGGACAGAGCGGGGAGATATGCGCCAGAGGCAGCGGGCTTGCCCTTGGTTATTTCGGCGACTGGGACAAAACGAACGCGGCATTTATACAAAACCCTCTGAACCCCTATTATCCCGACCGCATATACCGCACCGGAGATATCGGCCGCATGGGCGAGGACGGCAATATATACTACCTGTCCCGCAGGGACGGTCAGATCAAGCACATGGGCTACCGCATAGAGCTGGGCGAGGTCGAAACCGCACTTTCCGCCATCGAGGGCGTTGACAGCGGAATATGCTTCTTCGATGAAGCCAGAGACCTTATAGTTGCCTGCGTCCAGAGCAGGGACAGCTCTGTGGATGCTTCCTATCTGGCAGGCCGTGCTGCCGCCAGACTGCCCAAATATATGATGCCCGGGCTGTGGAGGGTTTATAAGCAGCTTCCCTCCAATGCCAACGGAAAGACTGACAGAGTAAGGCTCAGACGGGAATACGCTGACGAGGAGCACAGGGAATAGACCCGGGGCTAAAGCCAGGCTCACTTGACATTCATGCGCAAATCTTCATTCCGTCCGGACTGCATGCCGGATTGAGATATAGCCGGAAAGGAGGCCATATGATCAAAACTCGATATGCACACAGGGGATATCATCACAAGCCCGCTGTTCCGGAGAACTCGCTGCCGGCATTCAGGCTGGCAATAGAGAGGGGCTGGGGCGCGGAGCTGGATGTCCACCTGCTTAAGGACGGCGGACTGGCGGTGTTCCATGATTCTCAGCTTAAGCGCTGCACCGGTGTGGAGGGCATAATCGAGGATCATACTCTCGATGAGCTTAAGGCTCTCAGGCTGGAGGGGACCGATAACCCGATCCCTGAATTCCGTCAGGTTTTGGATCTGTTCGAGGGTAAGGCGCCTCTGATAATAGAGCTCAAGACCTATGGTTCAAATCACCGGGCTCTGGCAGAGTCTGTATGCAGGGCCCTGGACAGCTATCACGGAGATTTTTGCATAGAATCCTTTGATCCCAGGGCACTTATTGATGTCAGAAAGCTGCGTCCCGGTTTTATCAGGGGGCAGCTGGCTCAGGATTTTGTCAAAAATCCGACGGACGAAGTTGCATCCTGGCAGAGGGGATTACTGACAGATATGCGTCTGAACTTTCTGACAAGACCCGATTTCATAGCATATAAATACGAGGACCGGGACAATCCCGCCCTCAGGCGCTGTGTAAAAAGGGGAATGCAGGAGGTCTGCTGGACTATAAGAACAAAGAAAGCTATGGAAGAGATCGAAAAAGACGGAGGCATTGCCATTTTCGAGGGCTTTGACCCGGACGAAGAATAATAAGGGGGATTCAAAATGGGTATACTCAGAAGACACAAGGAGAGTATCTTCGGGATAGACGAACTGATGCTTTTGGTTTCATTCACTTATATGGAAGACCAGCATCCTTTTAAGAACATCACCGCGTATCAGGGCATGAGCGTGGGTGAAATGCTGGATTCCATAGACCTGAGCCAGGCTGTTGAAGGCAGGTATTACGGTACCTTCCTGAATATTCCCGACTGGGTTAATCTGTTTGCGGCAGCAAGGAGACATCCGGCTATTCTGAACAGCCGCATAATAGCCGGAAACATCGATACCAACAGCGGAGGAGGAGGCGGCATTTCGGCGGTATTCCTCAGCGAGGGCAAGGAGGAGGCCGTGGTGGCATTTCGCGGAACCTCTACCTATGAATGGTACGACGATTTTGAGGGCGCTAATGTTGTTGATACCAACCAGCAGATCAATGCTCTGGAATGGTATAAAGAGGTGTATGGCAGTCTTAAGCTGGGCAGGTATTATCTGACTGTAAGCGGTCATTCCAAGGGCGGCAACAAGGCAAAGTACATTTCCATACTCGATGATACACCGGACAGATGTATTTCCTTCAATGGTCAGGGATTTTCTGACAAGTTCATGTATTTTTACAAGGACCGCATTCTTGAGCGCCGTCACATAATAGAAAACCACAACGTAGATTACGACTATGTCAATCTGATCCTTAACGATGTGGGTGAGCGCTTCTACTATTTCGGTTATGACTACGGCAAGGGCGGCTTTGCCGAAAGCCATGTCATAAACACCTATTTCGATTTCGGGGAAAACGGGGAATATGCCATAAGGCTCAACCCCAACGGTCAGAGCCCGGAAATGAGACTGCTTGATCGTTTCTTCAACAGCTACTTCCGTTCCTCACCTTCAGATCAGGAGCGCACGGAGGCCATAGAGCTATTCGGCAAGCTGGCAGAAAAAGCCGTCGCCATATCCATGGGCGAAGAACCTGATCAAAACTACATGAACTTTCTCTGTGAGATGATCGCCGATCCTGTCTACAGCAACAATGTAGCGTTTCTCTTTGCATACATAATCAAATACGAGCGTATACATCCCGGTTTTATGGAGGTTTTCAAGCGCGTTGCCGACCGCTTTGCCATGAGGGATCTGGTAATATATGCACAGTGTGCGAACATACTGCTCAACTGGGGCATGCTCGAGGATATTATCGGCGCTACAGGCTATATCGCAAGCAAGATCCCGGTCAGCATTTTGCGGCGCATCAGCGATTTTATGAATACAAGATTCGGAACGGATATTTCCACGGAGCAGGTCAGGGGCATGCTGTCTATTGTGGCTCTTACAAAGCAGATGCTCAGCAGTCTGGAAATCAACGATGACGGCGATGATATAGATTTTGCAGGGGACGGGCAGGATGATGCCCAAGGCAGAGCGAATGGAGAAAGGGCCGGATCTATGAACATAGTGGTGCTTTCCGGAGGGCTTTCTGCCGTAAGGACGGCTTCTCTTATGACAGGCAGCCGCATATCGGCGGCTCTCAGAAGCGCGGGACATAATGTAATCCTGCTGGATTCCTATCAGGGCTGCAGTATAGGCCCCATCAGGCTTATGGATCCTTTTGCATACAGCGATGCACTTAGTGCTGATACTCCTCAGGATCTGCCCGAAATGCCTGATATGTGGGCTGCCAAAAAAAGGCGCAGCGGAAGCGATGATCAGCTTCTCGGTCCGAATGTGATGAAGCTGTGCTGCATGGCGGATATGGTATTTATCGGTCTGAGCAGCGATTACGGCGAAAACGGAAGGCTGCAGGCAGCGCTTGATATCTACGGTGCAAGGTATACCGGAAGCGGCTACGAAGAGGTGACTGCTGCCATAGACAAGAACCTCTCCAAAAAGCTGTTCAGGTTTGCCGGTGTCAATACGCCCGCATGGTGCTGTGCCGAAAGAGGCCCGGAGGAATGGGAGCTTCCCGACAATATGGAGTATCCTGTTGTGGTAAAGCCTATGAGGGGCGGAACGGGCATGGGGATATTCTTTGCCTGGAACAATATATCCTACAATGCCGCGATGGCTGAGGCATTCAAAACCCAGAGCAAGGTTCTGGTGGAGGAATATATCGAGGGCAGGGAGTTTTCAGTAGGTATACTCGGCGGTGAAACCCTTCCCGTCATCGAGGTATCGCTGCCCGATGGGGCATCGGATTTTGAAGACCGCTTCGATTCGGGCAAGGCAATTATAAGCTGCCCCGCCCGGCTCGACCCCGACCTGGAGGAGTTCCTTAAGAACGAGGCATCCAAGGCCGCTAAGGCTTTGGATGTAGGCTGCTGCTGCCGGGTCGATTTCAGATTGAACCGTAAGGACACATTGTACTGCCTCGAATGTGATCCTCAGCCGGATCTCGATGAAGAAGGTCTGTTTGCAAGGGCTGCCCTGGCTGCAGGAATAAGCTATGAGGAAATGTGTGAACGCATACTGGACGCCTCGCAGAAGAAGTATAAATAGTATCAGCGTCTTATTCAGGCCGGGGAGCATCCCCGGCTTTTTTAAGTATCTCGGCGATCTTCCCGGCTTTTGCCTCAGTATAGCTCTTCCTGTCCTCCGGATACTTTGCGGCAAGCTGCCTTTTCATATCGGAATAGCGCCTGGCGTCCTCGGGATGTGCATTGAGATAGTCTGTAAAGGAGACATAGCTGTTCCATGCATCGCTGCCTGCAGGCACCACGTGTATGTGGTGGGTGCGTGTATCTGCGTCAATGTCTCCCATAACGTATAGCAGCTGACCCGGCCGATCCTCGCCGCGGAATACTATTCCGGCTGCCTGAAGCTCGCCGTCGTGAGCCCTGACGGCATCAAGGCTTTCCGCCGCCACGGCTATGTCTATGATGGGCTTGGCGTATATCCCGCGAACGGCGGTGCTGCCAACGTGGCGTATATCCTCGGCGTCGGAGCCCAGCAGAGATCTTAGGAGCTCTATTGTCTCGGCTGCCAGGGCATCCCAGTTGTCCCTGTGGGGCTGCAGCCTTACGCTGCCGCGCTTAAGGCCGAGATCGAGGCTGTTGCCGTCCTTGTCGAAGTGCTTTCTGAGCGCTGATTCTGTCAGGGGTATCACCATACTCATGGCGGTGCACAGGATCACGCATATGACGGCTCCCCACTTGCCGACGGTATCATTGTCTCTGCCGATCAGAGGCAGCATGCTGATGACGGTGAACGGAAGCAGTATCCTGCCCCAGCTGTGCCATATTCTGCCGCTGTATCTGTGTGCGAACCGCCAGGTGTCGATATTCTTTTTTGACATGGCCGTGCGATAGCCGTAGATGCTGTTGATGTCTGTGATTTTTTCGTTTAGGAACTGACTGCCGAACAGTATCATTCCAAGTGGTATCAGCAGATTGCATATCAGCATGAATATCCAGAAAAACATTGTGCATCCTCTCTTCAGGCGCTGCCAGAAATTTGTTTATGTGATGCGGAAATCCGCGGAACTTGCCGGCGCATCGGCTTTGGACCGCGTGACGCGGACTCCTTCGGCAGGACGCTCGTTCTGATCGTTCGCGCTCGCCCTCAGGCCTGCGTCAGCCCGGAGTGAATCGGGGCACTGGCTTCTTCTGAGCGCCCTCTGCAGGATCGCCGCTGTACGCCCTCAGGACAGATGCTTCTCTCTGTGCTGGTAGACATCAACGATGGTTTCCAAGATGTCCCTGCGGCTGAAATCCTTGCCGTAGACAAGCTTGGTCTCTCTCATCATGTTGACATTCTCTATGGGTATCTGCTTTAAGCTGCCTGCTGCCAGCTCCTTGGTGCAGGCGCTTTTTGGAAGTATGGATATGCCCATGTTCTTCATGACCAGGTTTTTGATGGTCGTAAGGCTGTCCACCTCGATCATGATATTAAAATTCTCTATGGAATCGCCTATTCCCGAAAGTGTGGATTCAAACAGGGCTCTGGTGGCAGATGTGGAGGGCCTGAGTATCATGCTGCGGGTCTTGAGATCGTTGAGATTTACAGTAGGAAGCTGGGTCAGATCGCAGGACGGTGCAGCTACGCAGATCAGGTAATCTGTGTCCAGCATTATGGAAGAAAGCTGGTGACTGTGGGGCGTTCCGTTGACTATGGCCATATCCAGCTCATAGTTTTCCAGCATATCATAAAGATTCTTTATGTTATTCGTAGTAATGCTTATGCTTAGACCCTCGAAAATGGAGCACACTTTGGTGAACACCTCAGCAGCAACGCCGTTTTCCTCGGTATGGGTAATGCCTACTCTGAGCCTGGTTCTGTTCTTGTCGAAGTTGTAGATCTCATCTCTGAGCTTTGTGTACATTCCTCTGATCTGGCGTGCATAACGCACCACAATCTCGCCCTGGGGTGTCAAAGTCAGCTGTTTTTTCCCCCGAATGAACACCGGAGTGCCCAATTCTTCTTCTATAAGCGCTATGTGGTGACTGACCGCAGGCTGGGTCAGATTGAGACTCTCCGCCGCTCTGGTGAAGTTTTTGAACTCGGCTGCAGCCAGAAGACTTTCGTATTTTGTGTCTATCATGTTTGTGTAGTCCCTGAAATGATAAAAAATGTTTATGCTTATAGAAATTATTATAATTAGCTTTTATAGCAATTCAAGTCTATTATTTAAAACAACCACAGAATAACCCCATTTATTTAGAAAAATCATTATGCTTGCCGCTTCGGTCTACAGTCTTGGTACCCGGGCATTCTGTGACGGCTTTATCAATCTTCTGGGCGGTACGGACCCGGCGGTCCATGCCAATGCCCTCAAATACCTTCGATACACCGTAATAATAGGCGGCGTCCCCACAGCACTCAATACTTTGCTCTCCCATTTGACCAGATCCGAGGGCAGATCCTATGAGGCCGCCGCCGGTGTAGTTTTCGGAGGAGTGCTGAACATTGTGCTGGATCCGCTGTTCATGTTCAAGCTTCTTCTTCCCGGCAGCCTTAAAAACGGTCTTCCGGCAGAGCTGGCTTCGGGCGGTCTTCCGTCCTGCCTTATGACTCTCTGCGAGAATATTTCCTATTCCGTGCTCGACAATCTTATGTCAGTTCGGGGTATTTCCGCGCTGGCAGGTCTGGGTGTGGCAAAGAAGATTAATATGCTTGCCCACTGCTGCGTCAGGGGCGTAGCTCAGGGAGTTTTCCCCATGCTTGGTTACTGCTTCGGCTCAGGGAACACAAAGCGCATGTATCAGGCTCTGCGTACATCGATGGCCCTGTCTGTGGGCATGGCGTCCGTCTGTATGGCTGCAGCGCTTTTGTACAGCGCCCCGCTGGTGGGAATATTTATCAACTCAGGAACCGTGAGCCTCAACCACGGAATGAGCTTCCTGAAAATACTGTGTATAGGCGGACCGTTTTCTGCCTGTGCCTACATGCTTATATATTTCTTCCAGGCAGTAAAGCGCTCCGGGCTGTCCATGGTGCTGGCCCTGATGCGTAAGGGTCTGCTGGATATCCCGCTGATGTATCTGCTCAATTCGGCGATGGGCACTATGTCCATTGTGTGGGCGACCCCGCTGGCCGACATGCTGTGCTACGCAGCGGCTCTGGTTTTTTTTATTCAATACAGAAGGAGGCCGTTATCAAAGCTTTAAACCGGAAGTCTGACCGGTTTATATAGATCAGCCATCCATAATAACTCTTTTCTCTACAAGACAAGGCAGCCTGAAGCGATTCGGGCTGTTTTGTCTTTCCCTTGAGTCAGTGTATCTTAAGACTTGCAGGAGAAAAAGTTGGCAAAAATCACCCGCCCAGGGCTGTCTGTATGGTATAATGTGGAAAACCCGCAGATGCGGCATTCAAGGATTATTTACTGGAGGTAAAAAGCTATGCCCTGCACCACAGTTCTGGTAGGCAAAAAGGCCAGCTATGACGGCTCTGCCATGATAGCCAGAAATGAAGATTTCAGTTATCGCGTCAAGAAGATGGTCATTGTGGAGCCAAAGGATCAGCCCCGCAAGTACAAGACCGTGATCAGTCATCTGGAGATTCAGCTCCCCGATGACCCGATGCGCTATTCCGCATGCCCCAATGTCAGCCTTGATATAGGCACCTGGGCGGGCTCCGGCATCAATGCCTGCAATGTGGGAATGACTGCTACCGAGACCATCACATCCAACCCCAGAGTGCTGGCAGCAGATCCTCTGGTGGTATATAAGAAGGCCGAAAAGAGGGGCCAGAAGGACATTCCCGGAGGTATAGGCGAGGAAGACCTGGTCGTTCTGGTCCTGCCCTATGTTCATACCGCAAGAGAGGCCTGCAAGCGCTTGGGCTCCCTGCTGGAGCAGTACGGAACCTACGAGATGAACGGCATAGGCTTCGATGATGAGAACGAGATCTGGTGGTTCGAGACCATAGGCGGTCACCACTGGATGGCCAAGAGGGTCAAGGACGAAGAAGTCGTGATCATGCCCAACCAGCTGGGTATAGATGATTTCGACCTGAAGGATGCCCTGGGTAAGCAGGAGTATCATATGTGCTCTGCCGACCTCAAGGAATTCATCGAGGACAATCATCTTGATCTGAACACGGACGGAAAGCTGAATCCCCGCGCGGTCTTCGGATCCCGCACAGACAATGACCATGTCTACAACACTCCCAGGGCCTGGTTCATGGCTCGCTACTTCCTGCCTCACACCTATAAGTGGGACGGCCCCAACGCAGACTTCACGCCTGAGAGTGATGACATTCCCTGGTCCTTCGTACCTGAGAGAAAGGTGACCATAGAGGATATCAAGTATGTGCTTTCCTCTCACTATCAGGGCACTCCCTACGATCCATACAGCGGCGTGGATTACCTGGAAAAGGGCAAGTATCGCACCATAACCACCAGTACCACAGGCCATACCTCCATTATGCAGATCAGGCCCTGGATGCCTGATGCTGTCAAGGGCGTGGAATGGATCAGCTTCGGCTCCTCCATCTACAACGCCATGCTGCCTGTCTACACCAACGTTCCCAAGCTGCCTGGCTACCTGAGCAAGGTCACACTGGATCCTTCCACCGAGAATTTCTTCTGGTCGAGCCGCCTGCTGGACGCGCTGGCAGATCCTCACTTCGGCAGCTGCATCCAGACTATTGAGCGCTATCAGAACTCAGTGTTCGCCCAGGGCCATGCCATCATCGGCGAATATGACAGGAAATTCCTGGAGAGCGGAGATCTGAAGCTTCTGTCCGAGTGCAACGACAAGGTCTGTGCCATGGGCAAGAAGGAGACCACTGCCGTGCTCGACAAGGTTCTCCTCACCGCCAGCCAGAAGATGAAAAACACTTACAACCGCTCAGATTATTAAACAGCCCCAGCGAACACAAGGGGAACACAGGGGGACGGTTCTCCTGTGCACAGATACCATGCGTCTGCCGGTTGTCAGGCATGCGAAGACGAGCCGGCCCGTCGGCCATTCCGAGGCCACGCTGCCGCTGCTGGCGGCTAAGGATCATATGCAAATGTAAGCCACCTTTCGCTCCCGCTTACGACGGTCCCTTGCATAGCCTTCCGTCCCGGCAAAACAAGACAACAATAAAACCCGGAGATATCAAAGCCTCCGGGTATTTTTGTTCACATTGTTTTCTTCTTTGAACACAGGAGAACCGCCCCCCTGTGTTCCCCTTGTGTTCTGAACACAGAAGAACCGTCCCCCTGTGTCCCCCTGTGTTCCCGATCTTAGCCGAACAGTTCTATAAGGGTCTTGACGAAGAATATCACGACTACAGCCAGTATTACTGGCTTGGCTGCCTTGACTCCGTTCTTGCCGAAGGCGCTGGTGCCCAGATAACTGCCCACAAGGCCGAAGCAGCCAGCGGTGAGTCCCAGGGGGATCAGAACATTGCCGCTCTTCAGATAAACGGCAAGAGACGCATAGCATGCGGCGCAGTTGATTGCCTTGTTGATACCGTTGGCCTTGGTGATGGGCAGATGAGCGATGGCGGTCAGACCTATCAGCAAAAAGACCCCGGCACCGGGTCCGTAAAAGCCGTCGTACATTCCCAGAAAGAACGCAAAGGGAACAGCCAGCAGGGCGGTTTTCCCCTCGGAATAGGGCTCCTTTTCCGTAAGCCAGGAGCTTCCGCGGAAGGTATTGTAAGCCACTATGGGCAGAATGAACAGGATTATGATCTTAAAGTAGTAATCAGATACCACCAGTGCAAGCTTGGCACCAAGCGTGGAGCCTACCAGAGAGACCGCTGCGCACAGCAGACCCAGCTTAAGATCTATGTAGCCGAATTTCGCATAGCGTATTGTGGACAGTGTGGTTGCCATGCCTGCGCTGAGCTTGTTGGTCGCCACCGCAAAATGAGTGGGAAGACCTGCAAGCATGTAGGCTGTAACCGAAATGAGTCCTCCGCCTCCGGCAACAGCATCAACAAAGCCTGCTACAAAGCAAAGCGGACAGACGATCAGAAAGTGTTGCAATGTAAGAACCATGATAACCTCCATAAGCTGAATCAATACTATCATCAATCAAAATTGCCTGTCAATCTCAAGTATGCTCAGTTGAATTCGTAAGGCTCTTTCTTTGTTTTTTGTATCAGCAAAACCTGCCTGCAATTACTGTTCGCTGCGTTGCAAGGCCCCTTCATTAAACATCCCGGGATCAGCAGCGCTGTGTAAATCTTTTGTCTGCAGGCGCGCAAAACCCGGGATAAAATGATATAATTTCCGTGTAATTACTGCTGCAGAAACAGCCGGCGGAGCCGGAAGGAGGCAAATTATGAAGATCAAATATCTCGGACATTCATGCTTTAGAATCGAATCCCAGGGGTACAGCATCGTGCTCGATCCCTATGCACCCGGAAGTGTGGCAGGACTTGAGGCAGTTGACCAGCAGGCCGATGTCGTGCTGTGCAGCCACGAGCACGGAGATCACAATTACCGGGACGGTGTAAAGCTCAGCGGAAAGGGTTACGGTCCCTTTAATATTGATGCCGTGGAAAGCTTCCATGATGATGCACTGGGCGCCAAGAGAGGCCCCAATATCATTCATATTATCGATGACGGTCAGACCCGTCTCATCCACATGGGCGATCAGGGCTGCATGCCCACAGAGCAGCAGCTTGAACAGCTCCGGGGCGCAGACATAATGCTCATACCCGTCGGCGGCTTCTTTACCATAGATGCGCAGCAGGCAAAGCAGATCTGTGATGCCGTGCAGCCCCGCTTCATAATCCCCATGCACTTCAGATCTGACGGTTTCGGACTCGATGTGATAGGCAGGGTGGAAAGCTTTACCGATCTTTATGACGGCGAGCAGATAAGCCGTGTCTGCGAGCTGGACAGCTCCGAACTTTGCGAAAAAATCACTGTACTGAGCCCTGCATTAAGTGTAAAATAAACTGTTGTGTTAAAGAAACGCAAAGCTGAGCTTCTGAGCGGCAATTGCCGTCGGATAAAGGCTTTGCGCCGGCAAACTGCATAGAGCCGGGTTCGACAAACATGCAGGATCACTGCGGAGGCGCCGCAGTATCCATCCAGAAAATGCCGCTATGAAGAAAAGGAGGGTAAAAGATGCCGGAAATTGAAATTGAAATGAACGAAATAATAGAGATGCTTCATTCGAAACGCTACCAGGCGCTTCGGGATCTTATGGACACCCTCAACGCCGCGGATATTGCAGATCTTCTGGAGACCCTGGTGGATGATGAGCTGGTTACCCAAGAGGAGCTGCTTAAGATCTACAGGCTCATACCGAAAGATCTTGCGGCGGATTCCTTTGTCGAGATGAACTCCGATCTTCAGGAGCTGATCATAACCGCATTTACGGATAAGGAGCTGAAAGAGATCATCGACGATATGTACGTGGATGATACCGTAGACATCATCGAGGAAATGCCCGCGAATGTGGTCACCAGGATACTCAAAAACGTGGATGCCGGCACCAGGCGCAGCATAAACATGATACTCAAATATCCGGATGACTGCGCAGGCTCCATCATGAACATCGAGTTCGAGGAGCTTCGCCCGGACATGACTGTAAGGGAGGCCTTTGCCGAGATTCGCCGCACCGGAGAAGATAAGGAAAACATCTATACCTGCTATGTTACAGAGCAGCGCAAGCTGGTGGGCATAGTATCGGTCAGAGACCTGCTGCTCCATGATTACGAGGACAAGGTCGAGGATATAATGGAGACCAATGTGATCTCCGTCGGGACCCTGGACGACAGGGAAGAGGTTGCCCGGATGTTCGACAAGTATACCTTTACCGTGCTTCCCGTAGTGGACAAGGACGGCAGGCTTGTGGGCATGGTCACCGTAGACGACGCAATAGACGTACTTACTGAGGAGGCTACCGAGGATATCGAAAAGATGGCTGCAATAGTGCCTTCAGAGCATCCCTATCTGAGATCCGGAGTATTCGAGATATTCAAGCAGAGAATACCCTGGCTGCTGCTTCTGATGGTTTCCGCCACCTTTACGGGCATGATCATCACAAGCTTTGAGGCGGCACTGTCTGCCCAGGTGGTGCTGACAGCCTTCATCCCCATGATAATGGACACCGGCGGCAATTCCGGCTCGCAGGCCTCGGTAACCATAATCCGTGGCATGAGCCTTGGCGATATCGATCTTTCCGACATGGGTGCCGTCATTTGGAAGGAATTCCGGGTCAGCATGCTTTGCGGAGTCGCTCTGTCTGCAGTTGCCTTCTGCAAATTCATGCTGGTTGACAGGGCTCTGCTCGGCAACACCGAGCTTTCTGTTCCCGTAGCTGCAGTAGTATGCCTGACTCTGGTATTTACTGTCTGCATAGCAAAGCTTGTAGGCTGCACCCTGCCAATGATAGCAAAAAAGCTGGGCTTCGACCCGGCTGTAATGGCTTCACCATTTATCACTACCATAGTGGATGCCGTTTCCCTTTTGATCTACATGAATTCTGCCCGCCTGATGCTGGGTATCTGATACAGAGGCATCTTTCGTGCTGTGAGACAAAATAAAAGGGCGTGTGAAAAACGAAAAATCATTTTTCACACGCTCCTTTTTGTTCGCGCGCCATGGGCGCGCTCTAACGGGTGGAAGTCCCGAGTACGCGTAGGCAACGACGAAGTACATAGCTGAACAGCAAGGGTG
>JAZRXE010000017.1:0-10492 GCA_045600065.1 Anaerovoracaceae bacterium | reverse complement strand
GGAGCCACCTTCGGCTGCCTGATCTGCTTTATGGCAACCGCAGGCGCCTGCTCGCATCCTCTGAACATACTGCCCATAATGCTTGGCTATGCAGCTGCATCCTCATTCTGCAGCTTCAGCATGAGCACCCAGGGCATGGTCATAGGCGTATGCTTTGCCGCAGGCCTGGTTCCCTTTGTGGGAAGCTTCGGTGCTGTTGCGGGCGTTATCTCCGGAATTTGCCATTCTATGATGGCTTCCACAGTAGGCCTGACCCACGGCGGCTTCCTGCTTTACAACGGTGGCTTTACCTGCACTCTGGTCTGCCTGGTGCTGGTGCCCCTGTGCGAGTACTATTTTAAGCCGGCAGAGAAGATGGGCCTGCTGCCTGTAAAAAAGGACAAGCAGTAAACCTCAGGAATATCGCGCGGCGTGAGTATCTGCCCTCCGGGTTTCTGCCCCGGCTGCTGCATCTTTAAACAATAAGACTTTAGATTCAGATCAATGCTGAACCCCTCCCGGTCTTTGGGAGGGGTATTTATGTGCTTGCCGGGAAAACCGGAGAGCCCCTGAGTATTACCGGAAAAAGATTTGCAGTAAGTACTTCGCGAAGCTTATAATAATACTGATGTCCGTGCGAACCGGCGGTCGCGGGCTGTGCCGCATAAAGGGCTGCAGCGGCCGACTCATATCTGAATGGCAGATGTTCAGCCCCGGGCCATAGCAATGCTTTCAGAATAATTGAAGCACATTGATTTTTGAACAAGTACCTAACGGAAAGAAACCTGTATGATAAGAGCAATAGTAAAAGATCCTGTTTTTCTGGCAAAAAAGAGCGCTGACGCAGGTCCTCAGGATATCCCCGCCGCCCTGGATCTTATACAGACGCTGGCCGCCCACAGGGATGAATGCGTGGGCATGGCCGCCAATATGATAGGCGTGAGCAAGCGGATAATAATATTTGTGAATCAGGAGACCGGAAACACCATGCTGATGTTCAACCCTGCAATAATCAAGAAGAGTCAGCCCTACGATGCCATGGAGGGCTGTCTGTCCCTGCCTGGTGAGAGGGCTGCGAAGAGGTTTCAGAAGATCACTGTCAGCTTTCAGGATGCGGACTTAAAAAAGCGCACGGAAAGCTTTTCCGGCTTTACTGCTCAGATAATTCAGCACGAGATAGATATGACCAACGGGATACTTATTTGACTTAAGCCAACAGGCCTCATGCCCTTAGTCAGAGGCCCTGCCGGACGAAATACAGAGCTCGGCCCGGCGTAAAAATGCATTCCGATATGCGGAATACTGTTCGTAAAGCCTCAGAATACAAGTATTATTGCAGGAGAAAAAGATGAAACTCATAACAGGAATATTCAAAGCCATAGCAGCTGCGGCGCTTGCCGTGCTGCTGACGCTTTCCGCCGCCTGCGGAGGGCGCAGCGACTCCGTGAAGTGCAGCCTGAAGGACGGCACGGATATAACGATAGAATGGCAGAATTCCGGGGCGCTGTCACGGGCACCCAAGTTTACATCCACAGGCGACGGAGTTTACATGACTCTGAACAACATGGACAGATATAAGGCAAGCATAACAGACGCCTCCGAGGCGGAGGCTCTGGCAGAGGGCAGTCTGCTTGCGGAAAGCTCCAATATAAAGGTCTATGCAGCAGAAGAGAATACCGTTTATCCGTACATTTACCTGCTCAATATGGACGGAACAGACGAGGGCTTCATCCGCATAGACTATTGCGAGGATCCGGAAAGTACCGCTCTTTACGGCGCGGATTTCGACGATCTAATAAGCTATTACTGCGGTGATGTCCAGACCTTGCCGGATGTGGAGGGCCTGGTTCTTAAAAAGACAGAGAACCGTCCCCTGTCTTCTGTCTTTTTACTTTTCGCTGATGAGCGCCGCGCTGAGTATCATCACTGCTCCGAGAACGGCTGAAGGACTCATGGCCTCCTTAAGGATTAGCGCTGACAGTATAAGGGCTGTGACCGGGTCAAGGTAGCCCAGCAGGGCTATGGACTGGGCGCTCATGCCCTCCATGCTGCCGAAATAAAGAACATAGGCCAGACCTGTGTGTACAAAGCCCACGATCAGCATCATGCATATAAACAGCGGCTCGGAGCTTACTCCGGACATATCCTCCCCGGCAAGCAGATAGGGCACCAGTATCAGAGCTGCGGAAAACAGCTGTATCACGGTCTTGTCGTAGGCGTCGGCAGGTGGAAGCTTTTTGTTGAGTATCACGACAAATGCGTACAGCAGGGCTGCCCCCAGACCGCAGAGAATGCCCCTTGCTTCGGCAGGGCCCGGAAGCCCGCTTTCCGGGATCCCGGATACCAGTGCCATGCCCAGAAAGGATACAGCGGCGCATATCAGCTTACGGCTCGTGAGCTTTTCTCCGAACACCGCCGGAGAAGCAAGTATGATAACGGCAGGCTGCATATAGTAGCACAGCGTGGCGGTGGCAACGCTTGTATAATTATACGCCTCGAAAAGCATCATCCAGTTGAGACCTATCAGCGCCCCCAGGCCTGCATAGCAGAGCATGCTGTGGCTATCCATGCCTTTAAGCAGCTTTTTTCCTCTGAAAAGGGCTGTAAGCGCCAGAAACAGGGCTCCCGAAATGCCTCTCCAGAAGGCCAGCAGGGGCGAAGACACCGGCAGATACCTTCTGAATATGCCTATAGTGCCGAATATGAGCATGGCTGTGATAAAGCCTGCGGTGCTGCGAGTTTCTGATCTGCTTTTGTCTGACATTTTTACTCCTTTGTCCCGCAATATAACCCGGGACGCAGAGAGCATTGTATCACATTATCCCCCGTTGTTGAACGGCAAACAGCACACGGAACATTTCGGATGTATTGCCTTTTGAGCCGCAGGCAGCTCTGCCATAAGCGCTTCCTGCTCCGCGAAAACACATTTCGTGTCCCTCAGTCAAAATACGAATATTGAAGCGCCTACGCTGTCTGAAGGCCTGCCGCGGCTATGTCTTGAAGCCTCCGTGGTTTTGGGGTATACTTATATCACTTTTAAGGAGAAGAAGAACTATGAACAGACCTCGCGCAATAATAAACATGGAAAACGGTCAGCGGCTGGTGGTCGAGCTTTATCCCGATCAGGCTCCCAATACCGTAAACAGCTTTATAGATCTGGCCCGTAAGGGTGCCTACGACGGCTTTGCCATTCAGCGCATAGTCCCGGGCTATGTGGTGGACGTCAGCTACAGGGCCATGAACAAGGAATGGTGCAAGTATCTTATCAAGGCCGAGACCAGAGAAAACGGCTATCCCAACGGGCTCAAGGTGGTGCCCGGTGTGGTTGCAATGGGCGGTTATCTTCCCCACGGCATTGCCGGCGGCGAATTCTTCTTTGCCCTGGGCGGCCTGGAAAGGCTTGACGGCAAGTATCCGGGCTTCGGCGTCGTGGTCGGGGGCTGGGAGCATGTGCTCGAATGGGAAAAGTGTGAGACCAGGCTTGTAAAGCTGGATGAAAGCAAGATCGAGGTCCACGAGCCTGTAGTTCCCATAGTGATCAGAAACATAGAATTCGAGCTGGGAGATTACAAGCCCCAGCCCCCGGTTAAGGAAGAAAGCGACTGGCGTCCTCCGGTCTGGGGCAAATAGCTTTTTGGCTGAGAGGTTCACCTTTTAACAGACTTTTGCCTTGTATTTGTGTGTGATCACTACAAATATGCTTTACACAAACTATTATTGTATATTTGCAATAAAATTTGTTTAATTTATGTATTGACAAATCATAAATCAAAGCTTATGATTTTAACCAAGTTTTATTTCTTTACTTTTTGGAGACTTCTGATGACAGCATTGAGCCTTTCCAAACTGAACAGCATCATTATTATTCTGGGCAGCACCGTCGTGCTGTCCGTACTTGTGCTGCTGGTAGTCCTGGGTCTGGTCGTCGTCGGAAAGCCGATATAGCCAAAGAGTAGAGAAACCGAAATCAGTCAGTTTAGCGGTCCTGCTCTTTGGCAGGGCCGCTTTTTTAGCACTCAAAATCCCAAAAGGAGAAGAAAATGAAAAGATTATTAGCACTTCTCATGGCATTGACCATGATACTCACATGCCTGAGCGCTTGCGGAGAAAAGAAAGAAGAACCCGCGGCTGATACCGCTGCCGCGTTCAAGCTGGGCTGCACCGGCCCCCTCACCGGCGGAGCTGCTATTTACGGAAACTCCGTAAAGCAGGGCGCGCAGGTCGCAGTGGACGAGCTCAATGCTCTGGGTGGCCTTCAGCTGGATTTCAACATACAGGATGATACTCACGATGCAGAAAAGGCAGTAAACGCATACAACAACCTCAAGGACTGGGGTATGCAGCTGATGCTGGGCTCCGTGACATCTACTCCCGCCGAAGCCACCGCAGCAGAAGCCTATAACGACAGGATATTCTTCCTGACTCCCTCCGCATCTTCTCCCAATGTCACCGAGGGCAAGGACAACATCTTCCAGATGTGCTTTACCGATCCCAACCTGGGCATGGGCGCAGCAACCTATATCGCAGAGAACATGCCCGGCTCCAGGATCGCCATCATCTGGAAAAACGATGACTCCTACTCCACCGGGATCAGAGAAACCTTCGTCAATACCGCGGCTCAGCTGGGTCTTGAGATCGTAGACGAAGAAACCTTCACCGATGCCACCAGCACCGATTTCACCGTTCAGATCGCAAATTGCAGCGCTGCAGGCGCAGATCTGGTATTCCTGCCCATGTACTATACTCCCGCTTCCCTGATCTTCAACCAGGCAGACGCAGCAGGCTACGCCCCCCTGTGGTTCGGCGTTGACGGCATGGACGGAATTCTGACTCTGGAGGGCTTTGATACCTCTCTGGCAGAGGGCGTAGTAGTACTCACACCCTTCGCAGCAGACGCTCAGGACGAAAAGACCGTTTCCTTTGTCACCAGATACAAGGAAGCTTACGGAGAGACCCCCGACCAGTTCGCAGCAGACGCTTATGACAGCGTAGTCGCTCTGTATCAGGCACTGACCGAAACCGGCTGCACAGCAGATATGAGCGCAGAGCAGCTTTGCGATACACTCAAGGCTTACTTTACCGAAATGAGCTTTGACGGAGTGACCGGAACAGGCATGACCTGGTCCGCAGCAGGCGAGGTTTCCAAGAGCCCCAATGCCGTCGTGATACAGGACGGAGCTTACGTCGGGCTTTAATATCCGGAGACGATAGCCAATGGACTTTCTGAACTTTTTCATAAGCGGAATCAGTTTGGGAAGCATTTACGCGATAATAGCTCTTGGCTATACCATGGTCTACGGTATAGCCAGGATGCTGAATTTTGCTCACGGAGACGTGATCATGATAGGTTCGTATATCTGCTTCTTTGCTGTTCAGCGCTGCGGGCTCAGCCCGTGGCTGGGTATCGCGCTGGCGATGGCCGTGTGCACGTTTCTCGGGATTTTCATCGAGAAGCTGGCATATAGGCCTCTCAGACAGGCGCCCTCCCTTGCGGTACTCATAACCGCAATAGGTGTCAGCTATCTGCTGCAGAACTCCGCCCAGCTGCTCTGGACCAGTAATCCCAAGGTCTTCAGCTCTGTCGCAGGCAATGGCAGGGTCAGCCTGGGGCAGATAAGCATATCCTATATCACCTTGCTTACCATAGCCGTTTGCCTTGCCATAATGACAGGCCTTACTTTCTTCATCAACAATACCAGAATGGGTAAGGCAATGCGCGCTGTTTCGGAGGATAAGGGCGCTGCCCAGCTTATGGGAATAGATGTTAACGCTACCATATCCACCACCTTTGCCATAGGTTCCGGTCTGGCTGCTGTAGCGGGAGTGCTGCTGTGCTCGGCATATCCCACTCTGACTCCCACCACAGGCTCCATGCCCGGGATCAAGGCATTTACCGCTGCAGTATTCGGCGGGATAGGATCCATACCGGGAGCTTTCCTTGGCGGCATACTCCTGGGAGTCATCGAGAATTTTGCCAAGGCCTATATATCCACTCAGCTTTCCGATGCCATAGTATTCGGCGTGCTGATCGTGGTTCTGCTGGTCAAGCCCGCAGGCCTTCTGGGCAAAAGAGTAAAGGAAAAAGTGTAGCGCATGGGAAGAATAAAAACCAAGGATCGCGCTGCGCTGAGCAGAAAGCTTTCCTACGGGCTGGTCGCAGCCTTTTATGTGATAATCACCGCCATGGATGCTGCCGGCATGCTCAAATCCTCTATCAGAGGCATGCTGGTACCCGTGTGCGTTTATATGATAATGGCTCTGTCCCTGAACCTGACAGTGGGTATCATGGGTGATCTGAGCCTTGGCCACGCAGGCTTTATGGGCGTGGGAGCCTTTACCGGCACAGCAGTGGCAGTGGGTCTTGACGGCATAGTCGTTTCTCCCGCCGCAAGGCTTCTGGCAGGCATACTGGCAGGCGCCGTCTGCGGAGCCCTGGCAGGCTTCATCATCGGCATACCCGTGCTCAGGCTCAACGGAGATTATCTTGCCATAGTCACCCTGGCATTCGGCGAGATACTGAAGAGCATTTTCAACAACATCTATCTGGGCAAGGATGGAAACGGTCTTCATTTTTGCATGATGGAGGACAAGCTGGGTCTGGAGCCCGGCGGAAGATACATAATACAGGGAGCCATGGGAATACGGAATATACCCAAAACGGCAAGCTTTGCCGTAGGTATAGCTATGACCCTGGTGACTCTGTTCATAATTTACAACCTTGTAAACAGTAAAACCGGAAGGGCCATCATGGCCATCAGGGACAACCGCATCGCCGCGGAAAGCGTAGGCATAGACGTTGCTTTCTATAAGATGACGGCCTTTGTGACCTCCGCAGCCATAGCAGGCGCAGCGGGTGCCTTGTTCGGCCAGAATTATTCTTCTCTGGTCGCAAGCAAATTCGGTTTTGACACATCCATCCTGGTGCTGGTATTTGTGGTACTGGGCGGTCAGGGCAGCATGCTCGGCTCAATGACTGCAGCCGCGGCTCTGACGGTGCTCCCCGAAGCCCTGAGGGGCTTCAACGATTACCGGATGCTGGTATACGCGCTGGTGCTTATAATAGTAATGCTCATTCGCAACAGTGCCGCTTTCAGGATGATGGTATTCAACTTCAGAAGAAAGTTCGACTCGGAAGGATAGGGCATGACGGAAAAGCTATATGAAAAAAACTCCAATGCCCTGCTGCTGGAAAGGGATCTGGACAGAATGCCCGCCCTCGAATGCATCCATCTGGGCATAGAATTCGGCGGACTCAGGGCGGTGGACGATTTTAATCTGACCGTCGGAGCCACCGAAATCGCGGGGCTTATAGGGCCTAACGGCGCAGGCAAGACCACGGTTTTCAACCTTCTTACCAAGGTCTACGAGCCTACCAGCGGCACCATAATGCTCGCGGGTCAGGATACACACGGCAAGAATACCACCCAGCTGTCTCACATGGGAATAGCCAGGACATTCCAGAATATCCGTCTTTTCGGGAACCTGACTGTTGCCGACAATGTGATGGCAGCAATGGACCAGACCACTCGTTACGGCTATCTCAGCAGCATACTGCATCTGCCAAGGTACTATGCTGAGGAGAAAGCCGCACGTGGTCGGGCTTTGGACCTGCTGTCCATTTTCGACATGCAGGATACCGCCGACCTTCTGGCGGGCAGTCTTCCATACGGTGCCCAGCGTCGTCTGGAGATAGTCAGGGCTCTTGCTACCAACCCCAGCCTGCTGCTTTTGGACGAGCCTGCGGCAGGCATGAACCCCTCGGAGACTACTGAGCTCATGGAAAACATACGCAAGATACGCGATGAGTTCCAGATCGCCATACTTCTCATCGAGCACGATATGAAGCTGGTCATGGGCGTCTGCGACGGCATCTGCGTGCTGAATTTCGGCAAGGTCATAGCCAAGGGCACCCCGGAGGACATACGCAGCAATCCCGCTGTCATCGAGGCTTATCTCGGAAAGCAGAGGGACAGTTAGATGGGAACCATACTTAAAGTTGAAGATATCAACATTTATTACGGAAGCATACATGCCATAAAGGATATATCCTTTCATGTGGAGGAGGGCGAGATAGTAACCCTGATCGGGGCCAACGGAGCCGGAAAATCCACCACCCTCAATGCGGTGGCCGGCCTGCTCAAATCTCATGGCGGCGATATAAGGTTTATGGGAGATTCGCTGATGAAGCTTCCTGCCCATAAGATAGTGCAAAAGGGCCTTTCTCTGGTACCCGAGGGACGCCGCATCTTTTTGCAGATGAGCGTCCAGGAGAACCTGGAGATCGGCGCCTATACCATGGATGCTTCGGGCATCGAGGCCGATCTGGAGATGGTCTATCAGCTCTTCCCCAGGCTCAAGGAGCGCCGCAGACAGATCGCGGGCACTCTTTCGGGCGGTGAGCAGCAGATGCTTGCCATGGGCCGTGCGCTGATGTGTCACCCCCGGCTGATAATGCTGGACGAGCCTTCCATGGGGCTGGCTCCCATTCTGGTCGAACAGATTTTTGACATAATCAAGGATCTTCATGCCCAGGGCTCCACCATACTGCTGGTCGAGCAGAATGCCCGGGCAGCTCTGTCCATAGCCGACAGAGCCTATGTACTGGAGACCGGCCGCATAGTCATGGAGGGCAGCGGCAGTGAGCTTTTGCGCAGCGACGCCATACGCAAGGCCTATCTGGGCTAAGGGGATTTCAGGGTTGAAAACCACGGCGTTCTGCCGCCGAGCAAGGGCAGCTCGGGATCTTCGGATATTCGGGGCTGAAAACACAAGCTGATTACGCATTTGATGATTGCGATAAAACAAAAGAGAACGGTCTTTTGATTCTGAGACCGCTCTCTTTTTGTATTGTAATTGTATCCGGCTTATGCGGCGCGTGCCAATGTTCTTGAATGAAATTGGCATTGTAAGGCAGGTCATGAGTCCCGGAGGCCGATTTTAGTGCTTTGGGACTCATATCAGCTGGCTGCTTACGCGCCAAAGGCTTGTGAGACTGCCAGAAAAGAGACCCATCATGAGTCCCGGAGGCCGTTTTTAGTGCTTTGGGACTCATATTTGTGTTGAAGAAGCATCTCAGTGCGTGGTTTTCGGGCTGTCCGATCACCGATGCGTGAGTCCCGGAAGCCGATTTTAGCGCTTTGGGACTCATATCAGCTGGCTGCTTGCACGCCAAAGGCTTGTGCGACTGCCAGAAAAGAGACCCATCATGAGTCCCGGAAGCCGTTTTTAGTGCTTTGGGACTCATATCAGCTGGCTGCGTGCACGCCAAAGGCTTATGAGACTGCCAGAAAAGAGACCCATCATGAGTCCCGGAAGCCGATTTTAACGCTCCGGGACTCATATGCACTGCTCGTCAATACTAATCGGTGGAAATTTAAGCTTGATAATCGATCACCCTTAAAAACCATAGACAATAATCAGCAGAAGTGCTAATATTAATTCGTTTGAAACAATATAATATGGGGCATTAGCTCAGCTGGGAGAGCGCCAGGTTCGCAATCTGGAGGCCAGGGGTTCGATCCCCCTATGCTCCACCAAATGTGTATTGGACGAACACCTACTTTTTCAACGGCGGTTTCGCCGTGAAAGTGTCCTTCTGATACAAATTACAAAAGCACCATCTTGGTTAATTCCAGGATGGTGCTTTTGTTTGTATTTTACTTTTTTAATCTAACCATTCCGTAGGGATAAGTTTTTGATTATTTCCTCTCCAACGCTCGACGAGGTGTAGTGATGAAACATCTCCCCAAATGTCTTCATCTGCATGTTCAGTAACTATTATTTGAACAGAACAATTTGTTGCTTGTAAGTACTCCGACATTGCCTCGAATATTTTCTTTACCGCTATTTTATCTTCATCGGTTATATCATCAATCTTGTCTTTCGCATCAACAGATTTCGAATTTCGCTGCGGAAAATACACTTGGCTCGGTTGGTCAAAAATTATGAAACTTGGGACAGATACTGATCCTTTCGTTTGAAAATACTGTTGTAGCGCCAGCAATAACGCCAGATGATAACCAAGCCAATTGGAGGCACTGCCTATTTCCCAAAGATAGTCATCTCGACCGCTTGTGTTCTTGACTTTGATCGTAAGGTCTTTTATTAGTAATTCCAAAGGATCATCCGGATGTTCGACATCTAAGTGTTGAACGATTTCGCTTGCCTTTTGATTAATATATCGTATAGCCGCTTCTTGTTTTTTCCGAATAGATGATTCGTCAACAAGAGTTCTTAATTCTAAAATACGATCTTCAATACTTGCAAGCTTTGTTTCGAGTGCTTCGTCTTTACCAAGCCGTACATATGTTTTGAGGTTTGCATCGAGCTGTCCCAAAAAACGAGATACTGCTGAAAATGTATATTTCTTTTCTGAGTTTATTGATTCCTTATCGCTTTCTTCTCGTATTCTATTACGAATTGCATTAAGTTTTTCTGTGTAGATTGCAATGTTTTCAGATACCTCTCGAAGTTCGCGCTCAAATGCAGCTGGCATAGTCTTTATGTTGGCTGC
>JAZRXE010000016.1:0-15124 GCA_045600065.1 Anaerovoracaceae bacterium | reverse complement strand
GAAAACAGGATTGTCCCCTCTAGGTAGAATGCCCGAAAACCATGATTAAATCAGGGACACAAGAAAAAGGGCTGCACGCATCAGATTTTACTCTAATGCGACAGCCCCTTTCAGGTCTGTAAAATATTGCAATTAGATATGGTCTTCTACGTATTTTACAATGTGGCCGACAAGCTTGAACTGATCAGCTTCTTCATCGGGGATCTCGATACCGAATTCATCCTCGATGCTCATGATGATTTCAACAGCATCCAGAGAATCGGCTTCCAGATCCTTTATAAGGCTGGTTTCCATCGATATGTCATCAACGTCAACGCCGAGCTGCTCTGCAATGATGCTCTGAATCTTTTCAAATACCATGCTGTTCCTCCATTTAGGATTGTATCAAATGCAATTCGTACCACATGATTATAAATACGCCCATGTAGAACTGCAAGTGTTTTTTGCAAAATCGGTAAGATTACTTTCCGACCTTGTAGCCGTCAGCTTCCATCTCAGCCTTGACTTCGCCGAATGCCTTGATAGCGCGATCCAGATCTGCCTTGCTATGGCCGGCGGAGATCTGAGTACGGATCCTGTCCTTGCCCTTGGGTACTACAGGATAGCAGAAGGGTACTACATAAACGCCCTTGGTCATCATTCTGTTAGCAAACTCTGCAGCGACCTTGGGATCGTAGAGCATAACAGCGATGATGGGGTGATGTCCTTCGAGCAGGTCGAAGCCAAGCTTTTCCATTCCGGCTCTGAAGTAGTTGGCGTTTTCGTGGACCTTGTCGCGCAGGGAGGTATCAGCTTCCAGCAGATCGATGGTCTTGATGGTGGCAGCGCAGATTGCGGGAGCCAGGGTGTTGGAGAACAGATAGGGTCTGCTCTTCTGACGCAGCAGGGTAACAACTTCCTTGCGAGCAGCAGTGTAGCCGCCGGAAGCTCCGCCCAGAGCCTTACCGAAGGTACCGGTGATGATGTCGACTCTGCCCATTACTCCGCAGTCTTCAGCAGTTCCACGGCCGTGTTCGCCCATGAAGCCTACTGCGTGGGAATCGTCAACCATTACCAGAGCGTCATACTTGTCTGCCAGATCGCAGATGCCTGCCAGGTTTGCAATGTAACCGTCCATGGAGAAAACGCCGTCGGTAGCGATCAGCATCTTCTTTGCGCCGGCTTCCTTAGCAGCCTTCAGCTGAGCTTCCAGATCTTCCATATCGTTGTTCTTATAACGATATCTCATAGCCTTGCACAGACGAACGCCGTCGATGATGGATGCATGGTTCAGCTCATCGGAGATGATGGCGTCTTCCTTGCCCAGCAGGGTCTCAAACAGACCGCCGTTGGCATCGAAGCAGGAGCTGTACAGGATAGCATCTTCGGTTCCTACGAACTTGGCGATGCGAGCTTCGAGTTCCTTGTGGATTTCCTGGGTTCCGCAGATGAAGCGTACGGAGGAAAGTCCGAATCCCCACTTGTCGTAGGAAGCCTTAGCTGCTGCGATCAGATCGGGGTTGTTGGAAAGACCGAGGTAGTTGTTGGCGCACATGTTCAGCACGGATGCCTTTTCGGTGGTGTCGATGACTGCCTTCTGGTCGGTGGTGATGATTCTTTCATTTCTCCAGGTGCCGGCTTCCTTGATAGCATCAAGTTCGGCCTGGAATGCTGCATAAGCTGTCTTCATTAATTTACCTCTTGTTTTTAAAAACCGTCAGATTACTTGCTCCACTCGAGGATTACCTTGCCGGAATTGCCGCTGTGCATAGCTTCGAATCCCTTTTCGAAATCCTTGTAGTTGAAGTGGTGGGTGATAACGGGGCTCAGATCGAAGCCGCCTTCTACCATGTTGATCATCTGGAACCAGTTGTCAGGCTTTCTGCCGTAGATGCCCTTGATGGTCAGTCCCTTGTTGATGATGTCGTTGAAGTCGAAGTTGGTCTCGCCGTTGCCGAGTCCGAGGAGGGATACGCATCCGCCGACCTTCATGGATCTGATCAGCTGCTTCAGAGCGGGAGCTGCACCGGACATTTCCAGACCGATGTCGAAGCCTTCGGTGATTCCTTCTTCTTCCATGACCTTCTTCAGGTCTTCCTTAGCAGTGTTGACAACTCTGTCAGCGCCCATGTTCTTAGCAAGGCCCAGTCTGTAGTCGTTCAGGTCGGTGATAACTACTCTGCGAGCTCCGCAGTGCTTGGCAATACCTGCAGCAACGATTCCGATGGGGCCTGCGCCGGTGATCAGAACGTTTTCGCAAGACAGGTTCCACATCATTGCGGTGTGGGTAGCATTGCCGAATGCGTCGAAGAATGCAACGAAATCTTCGGGCAGATCTTCGCTCATGGGGATGACGTTGGTTTCGGGGATGCACAGGTATTCAGCGAATGCGCCGTCTCTGTCGCAGCCTACACCCTCGGTCTTTTCGCACCACTGGATGTCTCCGTTCTTGCAGTTTCTGCAAACGCCGCAGGTGATGTGGCCTTCGCCGGAAACTCTCTGGCCAACGTGGAACTTGGTTACGTTGGAGCCTACTTCGGCGATCTCGCCTACGTATTCATGGCCGATTACCATGGGGGGCTTAACGTGCTCTTCGGACCACTTGTTCCAGTCGTAGATATGAACGTCGGTTCCGCAGATTGCGGTCTTGTGGATCTTGATCAGTACGTCGTTGGGGCCGGGAGTGGGTACGGGTACCTGTCTCAGCTCGAGGCCGGGGCCGGCTACCGGCTTAACGATAGCATCCATCATTTTCTGCATAATTTTCACCTCTTAAAACTAAAAGATATAATTGAGTGCGGGCATGCCCGCTATTTAACCATACAATATTATAGCACATAAGCTGAAAAAGGGTACAGTTTTACGAAAATTATTGAAGCTCCATCCATTCTTCATAGCGTTTTTCGAGCTCTTCCTTCGCAATGTCCAGTTCTTCGGCGGTCCGGCGTGCCTTTTCCGGATCTGAATATATGTCGGGATCGCACAAAAGCTGCTCCAGCTCTGCGATTCTCGCCTCCGCTTCGGATACTGCCTCTTCAGCCCTGGCAAGCATTTTCTCCTGCTTTCTTGCGGCTGCCTGAAGCTGCTTTTCAGCATTCCTCAGAGCCGTGCGCTCCTCCTTGCTCAGAGCCTTTTCGGCTTCTCTGAGGACTGTGCCCGAGCTTTCGCTGCGCCTGCTCATTTCGTTGAGGTAGGATTTACCGGAAAACAGAGACGCGCGCTTTTCCGTATAATAATCGTAGCCGCCCAGATATACCGTTATTCCGTCGGTATCCAGCTCCAGGATAGCCGTCGGGATCTTCTGCAGCAGGTATCTGTCGTGAGAGACCAGAAGCAACGTGCCCGGAAAGCTGAGCAGGGCATCCTCGAATATCTCCTTTGCGCTTATGTCCAGGTGGTTGGTGGGTTCGTCCATTATCAGCAGATTTGCCCCGGACATCATAAGCTTCAGCAGAGAAAGCCTTGCCTTTTCGCCTCCTGCCAGATCTGCCACGGTTTTGAACACATCGTCTCCGCGGAACAGAAAGCTGCCCAGAATGCCGCGAAGCCGGGTCTGATCGTATTTGATATATGTGCTGTGTATCTCCTCCAGCACGGTATTGTCCGGATTCAAAAGCCTCTGCTCCTGATCGTAGTAGCCGGGGATCACGTTCTGGCCCAGGCGAAGCTCACCGCTGTCCGCCTGAAGCTGGCCCAGTATTATCTTCAGCAGGGTGGTCTTGCCTATACCGTTGGGACCCACTATGCATATGCGGTCGCCCCGTTTTATATCCAGATCCACATTCCGGAACAGCTGTCTGGTGCCGTCTTCGCCTGTAAAGCTCATGGAAAGCCCCTTGGCGTAGAGCACGTCGTTTCCGCTCTGGAGCTTTTCCTGAAAATTCAGCTTCAGCTGCTCCTTCAGCTGAACGGGCTTTTCCGGAAGCTCTGTCATCGCCAGGCGCTTTTCTCTGGACTGGGCCCTCTTTACCAGCTTTTCGGTATTGTGGCCCTTGAACCTTCGGATTATCTCCTCCTGGCGCCTTATCTCTTCCATCTGATGCTCGTAATGGCGCATCTGCTCGTCGAAGATGGTCTGCTTCTTTTCTTTATATTGAGTGTAATTGCCCTCGTATACGGTGAGTCTGGTGTTTTCCACCTCGAAAATGCGCTTCACCGTGCGGTCCAGAAAATATCTGTCATGAGATATTATGAGCATGGTGCCCTTGTAGCCTTTAAGGTAATCCTCAAGCCATTTAAGGGTGCCTATGTCCAGATGGTTGGTGGGCTCGTCCAGCAGCAGAATGTCAGGCTCCTGAAGCAGCAGCGCTGCCAGTGCAAGCCTGGTGCGTTCTCCTCCGGAAAGCAGATCCACAGGCTTGTCCAGATACTCCTCGCTGAAGGCAAGGCTCTTCAGTATACCCCTGATGCCGGACGCATAGCTGTAGCCGTTCTTTTCCTCGAAGGCCTGTTTCTTTTCTTCGCTGACGGCCTTCTGCATTTCCTCCAGCACGGTGCCGCCCGCGGGAAAATGATCCCTCTGCTTCAGGTATCCCAAGGATGACTTGCCGTCAATGAACAGCTCGCCGGAATCGTATTCCAGCTCTCCTGCAAGTATCTTGATAAGGGTGGATTTGCCCGCTCCGTTGGCCCCCACTATGCCTATGCGGTCGGAAGCGTTCACGTTGAAGCTCACGTCCGTAAGGGCCGGGGTGATGCCGTAGCTCTTGTTCAGTTTTGATGCACTGATCACACTCATAACCTGTTTATGGTATCACAATAATCGGATTTGAACAAGGGCAGGCATCATGGTAAAATATGATCATAGCAAGCTGTCTGCGGTATCTGGGCACAAAAAAACCGCCTGCGCAAGGCAGGCGGCAGGAAAAGCCTTATTACTCTTCCACGATTGCACCGGCGGGGCAGTTAGCTGCGCACAGACCGCACTGAGCACAAACTTCCTGATTGATCTCCATCTTTCCGTCTTTTTCGGAGATGGCACCGGCGGGGCAGTTGGCTGCGCAAAGTCCGCAGGCTACGCAAGCATCAGTTACTTTGAACATAGTATTATCCTCCTTGGATCAACTTTGATATATATCGCACACATTATAGCAAGTTTTGAGGATCACAACAAGTATTTATGAGAGTATACGGTTTGTCAGGAAAAAGCGGTACGGGTAAAAGCTATCATGCCACAGCTCTATGCGGCAAAAGAGGCATAGTGTCCATGATAGACGACGGACTGCTCATACACGAAGGGGTCATAGTGGCAGGAAGCTCCGCAAAGAAGCAGGATACCAAAATGGGAGCTGTAAAGGCAGCCATGTTCTCCGATGATAACCAGCGGATGATCATGGCGGAGGCTATAAAAAAGCTGGATCCCCCCAGCATACTCATACTGGGTACCTCTGACAAAATGGTGGATATAATAGCCGAAAGGCTGGGTCTTCCGGCGCCCAGAGAGCACATACACATCGAGGATATTGCCACGGCAAGGGAGATGCGCAAGGCACAGAAGATGCGCAGCAAATCCGGGACCCATGTGATCCCCGCGCCTACCTTTCAGCTGAAAAAGCAGTTTTCGGGCTATTTTCTCGATCCCAAAAAGGCCTTCGTAAACGAGATCCTGGATACTGAAAGCAAGCGCGACCGCAGCATAGTCAGGCCGACCTACAGCTACGGCGGCAGCTTTACCATATCCGACCAGGTTATCTCGGACATAGTTGCGCATCTCGGCCATACCATAGACGGGGTCAGCTCTGTAATCTGGGTCTCCGCGGACAACAGCGAGGAGGGCATGTATATACGCATAATACTGTCCTGCGATTACGGAGCCAATGTGCCCCAGGCCGCGCTGGAGATGCAAAGCCGTGCCAGCAGGGCAGTGGCCTATATGACGGCCTTCAACGTGCTGGGCGTGGAGGTGGAGGTCAGGGAGTTCAGATAGGCAGAGCCTGCCGTGCTGTATTGCGGTTTTATCCGTTTGCAATCGCGATTATTATTGAACCGATGATCGCACCTGCCAGTATATGGACAGTTGTCATCAGCCATTTTTGATAAGGCCTTTTACCTTCTTCCCGTGCTTTTTCAATTTCATTCAGACTTATGCCCTCGGTAAAAGCAAGAATCTCTTTATGGGTCTGTATATCGTATTTCTTTATGCGTATAACGCAAGCATATATCAAATATGTTTCCCGTGTTTTAGCTATAACGTCGGACAAAATTCTCAGGTGCCCGGCTTATTGTGTTTTTTTGACAAAAGCATAGAGCGCTCTGCCAAAAGGCCTGATTTTATAAGGGTTTCCCCGGTCTGCAGGAAAAAGGATCCGCTTATCCGAAAACAAAACACTTAAATCCGAAACGGGAGTATGACAATATCGTGTTGACAAGCCTCGCAAAGAGGCTATAATAGATTTAGCACTCATGAAGACAGAGTGCTAACAGCTTGGTTCAGACAGAATTTACATACGGAAGGAGATTCTTATGAATATCAAACCTTTAGGGGACAGAGTCCTGATCAAGAGAATGGAAGCCGAAGAGACCACCAGGAGCGGTATACTGCTTCCCAGCGCTGCCAAGGAGCAGCCTCAGATGGCTATGGTACTGGCAGCAGGCCCGGGCACCAAGGATGTAAAGATGGAGGTCGCTGAGGGCGACAAGGTCATCTTCTCCAAGTACGCAGGCACCGATATCAAGATCGAAGGCGAAGATCTTATCATCATCAGCCAGAAGGACATTCTGGCCGTTGTAAAATAAAGGGGTATAGACAATGGCAAAAGATATTTTATTCGGCGAAGACGCCAGAAGAAAGCTGCAGACCGGCGTAGACAAGCTGGCCAACACCGTAAAGATCACTCTCGGACCCAAGGGCAGAAACGTGCTCATCCAGAAGAGCTACGGCAGCCCGCTGATCACCAACGACGGTGTCACCATCGCAAAGGAAATAGAGCTCGAGGATGCCTACGAAAACATGGGCGCACAGATAGTCAAGGAGGTCGCCTCCAAGACCAACGACGTGGCAGGCGACGGCACCACCACCGCAACTCTGCTGGCTCAGGCCATCATCAGAGACGGCTTCAAGAATGTTGCCGCAGGCGCTAATCCCATGATCCTCAAGAGGGGTATCCAGGGTGCTGTGGATGTTGCAGTTGAAGGCATCAAGGAGATCTCCCAGCCTGTGGAGGGCAAGGAAGCCATAGCTCAGGTCGCTTCAGTTTCCGCCGGAGACGAGCAGATCGGCAAGCTTATCGCAGACGCCATGGAAAAGGTGGGCACCGCAGGTGTCATCACCGTAGAGGAATCCAAGTCCATGGGCACCGATCTGGAGGTCGTGGAGGGTATGCAGTTCGACAGAGGTTATCTGTCCGCCTACATGGTCACCGATCCCGACAAGATGGAGGCAGTGCTTTCAAATCCGTACATTCTAGTCACCGACAGAAAGGTCTCTAATATTCAGGATCTGCTGCCCGTTCTGGAGCCCGTTGTCCAGGCAGGTAAGAAGCTGCTGATCATTGCAGAGGACATCGAGGGCGAAGCTCTTGCGACTCTGGTTCTCAACAAGCTGCGCGGTGTGTTCGATTGTGTTGCAGTCAAGGCTCCCGGCTTCGGAGACCGACGCAAGGAAATGCTCAAGGATATAGCTGTGCTCACCGGCGCAGAGGTGATCAGCTCCGAGCTGGGCTACGAGCTTAAGGACACCACTCTGGATATGCTGGGCTCTGCTGGTACCGTTAAGGTCACCAAGGACAACACCGTGATCGTTGACGGTGCAGGCGATCCTGCCGAGCTGGATGCCAGAATCGCCCAGATCAAGGGAGAGCTGGCTAACACCACCTCAGATTATGACAGAGAAAAGCTGGCTGAGCGCCTGGGCAAGCTGTCCGGCGGCGTGGCAGTCATCAAGGTAGGCGCAGCCACCGAGACCGAGCTCAAGGAAAGAAAGCTCCGTATCGAGGATGCTCTGAACGCAACCAAGGCAGCCGTTGAGGAGGGCATAGTGCCCGGAGGCGGCGTGGCTCTCGTAAACATTATCCCCGCCGTTAAGAAATACGCGGAATCCCAGAAGGGAGATGTGAAGACCGGCGCAGAGATCATAGTCAGAGCTCTGGAGGAGCCTGTTCGCCAGATCGCTGAAAACGCAGGCTTTGAGGGTTCTGTAGTCGTAGCCGCAGTCAAGTCCAAGAAGAGCGGAATCGGCTTCAACGCAGCCGATGAGAAGTACGAGAACATGATGGAAGCCGGAATCGTCGATCCCGCAAAGGTTACCAGGTCTGCACTGCAGAATGCGGCGTCCGCGTCCTCTCTTCTTCTGACCACCGAGGCCGGTATTGCAGAGATCCCCAAGGATCCCGATCCTGCCGCCGCTGCAGCAGCTGCAGCAGCCATGGGCGGCGGAATGAACATGATGTAGTGCATAAGCGCTGACCGGAAGCTGAATGCGCTGACAGAGAATAAATACTGACAAGAGCTGTGGGAAACGTTTTGTGTCCCACAGCTTTTTGGTATGACGGGAAAACCCCGCGTTTGACGCGGGAATCCTTACTTTGTATGCAGAATTGCCTGAATTGACTGCAGAGTTTGGAATTAATAACAGACAGGCGATCTGCAGCCCGGCTGCCGGTATTTGGCGTCCCGGGCTGCCCTGCAGCCGAGTACATGAACGGAAATCATACTGTCATACGGAAACATGCACCCGGAGGATATTGAACAGGTTGCGCAAGGCCTTTGTTATTAATTCCGTCATGCTTAATTCTGCTCTTGTGGCGCGGCTTAAAAATAAATATAATTATTTTGAAGTTTTTGTAACCTCAGACGCAGCTTTGCCGTCTGTAAGGGTGTAAGGACTTACAAGGAGGATATCATGGAAGACAGCCGCATAATTGAACTGTTTGATCAGCGTGATGAACAGGCCATAGCGGAAAGCTCGGCTAAATACGGGCGCTACTGCAGGAGCGTCGCTTTTAATATACTCGCCGATGTGCAGGAAAGCGACGAGTGCGTCAACGATACCTGGCTGAGGGCCTGGGAAGCTATTCCGCCGGCTCGTCCAGAAAGCCTCAGAGCATATCTCGGGCGCATATGCAGGAATCTCGCGCTGGACAGATGGTCTGCGGATCACAGCAAGAAACGGGCAGCTGATCAGACGGCGCTGGCTCTGGAAGAGCTCAGCGAATGTATTTCCGACGGCAGCTTCGAGGGCTCTGATGACGATCTGAAAGAAGTCATCAATGCGTTTCTGAATGATCTGGAACCCACAAGCCGCAAGCTGTTTGTTATGAGGTACTGGTATCTTTATCCGGTCAAGACCATCGCAAGGGAGATGGAGCTGACCGAATCCAACGTGAAAACGTCCTTGTTCAGGCTGAGATATAAGCTGAAGTCCGCACTTGAGAAAGAGGGTATCAATATATGAAGAACGAAGAAAGAATGCTGAGGGCCATCGGAGAAATCGACGACGCGTACGTTCTTGAAGGCATGCGAGGGGACGCAAAGCCTTCGTCAAAGCCCGGTTTGAAAAAGCTGATTGGTCTGGTAGCCGTGCTGGCCCTGGTTGTGGGGATAGGCTCTGCGGGCGGCGTATTCAATATGGGCAGAAAATCGGAGTCCGGATATCAGGCATCTTCCAATAAACCCTTTACGGCGGATCTGTCATCAGACATTTCCGAGGGCTATGGCCTGAATAACAAGGGCTATATGTACGACATGGAGTCTCCGGCGACTGCGTCCATGGAGCCTGAATCCATGTCATCCTATGCCGAAAGCGATTACAGAGCAACGAAAGAAGCTAATTCGAGCGTCGCTGCAGCGGATAAGCCCATCTCCGGCGAGTCCGGCACGGTTATCGCGGATCAGCCTTCGGTCAACACCAAGCTGATATATTCAGCCAATATTAGCATTCAGGCTGTGGAATACGAAAAGGCCGTTGAGGATGTAAAGGCGCTGACTGAAAGCTTCGGGGGTTACATTCAGAGCAGCCACGAGTATAACGGCGGCCTGAATTCCGACGGGTCCTACAAGAACGGCAGCTTTACGCTGCGCATTCCGGCTGCGAGCTACAGGGCATTCATGAATACCATAGGTGAAAACTGCCATGTGGTAGACTGCAGTGAGCAGGTGGAGGATGTGAGCCTGCACTATTCCGAAATGGAAGGCCGTCTGGAAAACATGAAGATCAAGCAGGACAGGCTCCAGAATCTGCTGCGCAAGGCCGACAACATGTCCGACATTATTCAGATCGAAAACGAGCTGTCCAATGTGGAATACATGATAGAAAGCTACGCCAGCGGACTCAACCGCTACGACAGCCTGATCGGCTTCTCCACTATTAGTGTAAACATCACAAAAGTCAGCCGCATAGGTGAAGGCGTAGATCAGGATCCGGGCTTCTTCGCAAGGCTTGGACGCGCTGTCAAATACGGAATCGAGAACTTTATCGATGGCTTTGAGGGTCTTGTGATAGACCTTGCCTATGGTCTTCCCTGGCTGCTGCTCACCGCCGCGGTGGTCTGGGTGATCGCAAGGAGCAGTATAGGCAGGGCTGTTCGCAGAAAGATAGCCAACGCCATTGCACGCTTTGAAATGAGATAGAACCCTATGATGACAAACTCCGGAGAATGTGTTAGAATCAACAAAACACATCTTCGGAGTATTTTTTTATGGATAAAGAAAAGAAAAACCGGGTTGCCGCCACCCTCAACGCGGTCATTCTCGTTCTTTCCTCGTATTGCCTGTTCTGCCTTTACGACAAGGGCGGCGAGGGTTATATGGAGGGCAGCTTTTCCCAGTGCCTTATGCATTTCGGCGTATGGGCGCAGGTGCTGCTCTGTGCCGCATGTATGATCTTTACCGTGTCAGCCAATTCCGGCCGCAAGCTCAGAGAATACGAAATAAATCTGAAATTTACCGCTGCAAGCTGCGCCGCGTTTCAGCTTCTTGCCAGCCTGGTCTTTTTAGGCCCTAAGCTCGGCATGGCCAGGGTGTTTTTCGGCAACAATATTTTTATGAATGGAATAATCCCCGTTCTGGCAGTGGTCTCTTTTGTTTTTTTCGATGATACCGGAAGGCTCTTTCTTCAGCAGACCAGATGGACTGTCATACCTGTTGCTCTGTACGATGTGGTTTATGCGGTGATGGTCGTCATGAAGGGCTCCTGGCCCGACATCTACGGGCTAACCGCCGGCGAGGATCTGTGGATAGCAGGATTCTTCCTTTCACTGCTGGGTACCTATGTGATGGCGGTTATGATTTGCTTTGCGCATTTTAAGGACAGGTAATCCAAAGAATATCCGGTCATCGCAGCAGAGACGGTGCCTTCCGTGTGCGGGGAAGCCCGCGGGCATTCGTGCATGGCGGAAAAAGCTGCCGTATATGCGGATCATCCGGTTTGGCTTATATGACAAAACACCCTTTTCTCCGGATCTTGCGGGATCTTAAGAAAAGGGTTTTGTTGTAGTACGCTATTTCAGCACTGCGAGTATGGCATTCCATTCGCCGTCGTGAAGAGTCTTCAGAATGGTGAAGCCCTCGGCTCTGATGGCTTCGGCCAGCTGGTCCTGACGGCCGTCTATGATGCCGCTGCAAATGAGAAGCCTTCTGCCGCTGCAGCAGGGCCTGACATGGGGCAGCAGACGCAGCAGAATGTCAAAGGTCAGATTCGCGGCAACCACATCGGCGGAAAAATCGAGTCCGTCCACCAGATCCCGCTGCTCTGTGTATATCCTGTCAGCGCAGTCATTGAGCCGGGCGTTTTCCACGGTGCTGCGCACGGCCTCCGGGTCGAGATCCAGAGCATGGACCCTTACGGCGCCCAGCTTTGCTCCGAGAACGGACAGTATCCCCGTGCCGCAGCCTACATCGAGCATGGTGTCTCCCGGCCGTATCACTTCCTCAAGCAGCTCCATGGCAAGTGCGGTGGTGGGGCTGCTTCCTGTGCCGAAGGCCTGCCCCGGTTCGATCTTAATTACTATATCTTCCGGGAGCGGATCGTAGTCCGCCCAGGCGGGGCGTATCACTATATTCCTGCCGTATCTTGTGGGCTTGAAATATTTCTTCCATTCGTTGAGCCAGACGCTGTCATCTCCGGTGCTGCATTCCAGCATGTAGTCTGCGGCTATGCGGGCGATCTCGGGCTCAGGAGCCTGTCCTTCCTCAAGATAAAAGCTGACAGAGGCGCTGCTCAATTCCTCCAGTACCTTATCATCTACATAGTTCCATGCGAAGCCGTCGCTGATCCTCGAAAACTGCTCCGCGTCTTTGGGGTCAGTGATTATGATGTCTGTCATTCCGGCAATGTTGAGCCTGTCTATGAGCTCGTCAAGCTGCTCAGTGCTGCAGCTTATTCTGTATTCTGTGTACTTCATGTCCGTGTCTTTTTTAATCGATTCAGGCCGAGGTGATATCCGGCTCTGCCTGCCTGCAGGCAAAGCTAACTTCCAGTCCGTGCTTTTGCATCAGCATTGCCGCCGGTTCCAGGACCTCCGCTTTGAAATCGAGGCTTATGCTTCCGCCGTCCTTTTTTCTGAAAAACGCAATGGAGCAGTTCTGCTCGTCTATTTCCGCTCTCAGAAGCTCGTTCCATTTATACAGGCTCTTGCTTCCCTTGGCGCTGATCTGAAGTCCCAGCTCCGACAGGCCCTGCTTGTCGGTATCCGCCATCAGGCAGGCTATGCCGAGTATACAGACGAGATGCTGGAACAATCCGCTGGCGCTGCTGAACATGAGCCAGGCGAAAAACAGGCACAGCAGGCTGCAGGCTATGCGCGCTGATACCGGTGTGCGGGCCTTGATCTTAAGCTGAAGGTACAAGACCCATTCGTATACTGTCAGAGCCGTCAGTACTGCGGCTCCCAATACCTGAGTGTAATTCATGGGCATCCCCCCGGTCTGTTTGCATATAATTATATATCTCTGAAAGATTGTTTCAAACAGCTAATAAATCTTTTAATGATATCTATTCTCAGTTTTTCGTTGGCTGCTACAAGATATACATCATTGCTTCGCTCCGGGCTGAGGGCAGTCCAGCACAGGCCGAAGCTTCGGGCTATGGATGCGGGAAGCAGGGCGCAGCAGCTGCCGTTTTTTACAAGCTCAGCGATCACAGCTTCGCTCATCACAGAGTCCGCCGGGGACGGTCCGTGTGAATCGGAAGGTTTTTTTACCGACGGGTCTCCCGGCATGTTTATGATCTTTTCACCCCTGAGTGCAGAAGCATCAACGCTTTTTAGACCTTCAAGGCTGTGTCCCGCAGGATATGCTATGCCCAGAGGATCCTTGAACAGCCTTTCGTAGTGAAAGCCCTCGCTCTTTAAAAAAGTGTTGAATTCGGACTCCCTCAGCACGAATACATCCCAGTGGGTATTGATTATCTTGTAATCCACATCATCGCTGCCGCATTCGGTCATAGTCAGCTGAATGCCGGGATTATTCGCGTAGAAGCGGCCCAGTATGCCGGACATTCCCACGGGATTGAGCTCCGACATATACATAACCGCCAGTGAATTATCCATTTGATGCCTGTATTCGTCCATGACGGACTTCAGCCTGTCGTGATCCTCCAGCACCTGCTCCGCGTATTTGCAGAACAGCAGACCCGCGTCCGTGGTGCCCACGGTTCTTGTGGATCTGTAAAACAGCTGAAGATCAAGGTCTTTTTCGAGCTTTTGTATCTGCTGTGACATGGCGGACTGGGAAACAAAAAGCTTTTTAGCCGCCTGGCTGAAGCTGTGTTCCTTTGCCACCGTCACCACATAGCGCAATTGTTGTATTTCCATAACACAGTGACCATTATCGGAGATTGATAAGCATTTCTTATTAATTGATAATAACTAAGGATTTGTATTTTGTCAAATAAATAGCTATAGTAGAGAACATATTTAGAGAATAAGTCGAATCTAAATACGGAAAGGAATTATTATGAGTCTTATTGAATCACTGACTATACTGGTCGGTATTTACTTCCTGGGAACTTGCATTTCCAAGTGGACAGGCGGTATAGTCGGATCTGCTCTCGCGAGCATCCCCTTCATGTTTGCCCTGTTCTGGTCCGGTGCCATGACAGCTGCCGATATCGACGCATCTGCCATCCCCGCCGTTTACGGAATCACCATGGCTACCATTCTGGTCCACGTAGGTACCACCTTCCAGCCCAAGCAGCTGGTCAAGGACTGGAAGCTTGTACTTGTCTGCCTCGGCGCCCTGGCCTGTGTTGCAGCAGTTACCTTCACCGTGAGCCGCGCTCTGTTCGGCCGTGACCTGGTCGTGGCCAGCTACCCCGTCCTGGCAGGCGGCACCATTGCCATCGCCCTGATGAGCGAAGCAGCTACAAATAAAGGCTTGCTGGAAGTCGCTGCACTGGTCGTTCTGGTCGGTACCGTTCAGGGCTGGTTCTCAATGCCCATCATATCCACAATGGTAAGATCCGAGTGCAAGAGGCTCCTGGGCCTGCGCCACGACGGCGGAGAAGAATATCAGGCATTCCTGGCAGCCAACAGCGCCGAAAGCAAGACTGATGACGCTCCCGAAAAGGTAAAGCTCATCGACAAGCTGCCCGCTACCTATACCAACAACAGCTTCTTCCATCTGTTCATCGTATGCGTATGGTCTCTGGTCTCCGCTAAGATCGCAGACTTTACCAGTCCTCGTACCAACGGCATCGTAGGCGCTGCACTGGTAGGCATCATCATCGGCATCATCGTCCGCGAGCTGGGCCTCATCTCCAGAGCACCTCTGGACAAGGCCGGCCTCACCGGCTTCCTGATGTTCGCCATGATCATGAACTCCAGAAAGAGCCTTGCAAACCTTACCCCCGACAGACTGCTGGCTAACGCAGTGCCCATCATCGGCGTTGTAGGCCTTGGTCTTGTAGGTATACTGATCGCAGGCTTCACCATCGGCAAGTTCGCCGGACTTTCCAAGTATATGTGTGTGGCTATCGCCATTCAGTGCTACAGCGGCTATCCCACCAACTACCAGATCACCAACGAGGTAGTCGAGGCAGTTACCGACGATCCCGAAGAGAGACAGTTCCTGCTGGATTACATCCTGCCTAAGATCGTTCTTGGCGGCGTTGTCAGTGTAAGTATATCCTCGGTAGTTATTGCCGGAATATTCGTCAATCTGCTGTAGGCGGAAAAAACATACGGCTTATTCAGAGAGGCTTCGCACCCTG
>JAZRXE010000015.1:0-26312 GCA_045600065.1 Anaerovoracaceae bacterium | reverse complement strand
CACCGCGGTGCCGACACCCAGGATTCCCAGACCCACTACGCAAAGGCCCATGACAGCGCCGCTTCTGAAGGCTACCTTCAGAGCCTGCTTCATGCCGCCCTCTGCAGCAGCGTTTGCGGTACGAACATTACCCTTGGTGGCTACCTGCATTCCGAAGTAACCGGCCATAACGGAAAATGCAGCGCCGATCACATAAAGAACAGCTGTAGTCCAGTTGATTCCCAGGCCCAGTACTACAGTGAGCACTGCCACCACGATCACCATGGTCTTGTATTCCCTCATCAGGAATGCCATAGCTCCCTCGTGGATGAAGCTTGAGATCTCAGTCATGCGTTCATTGCCTGTGGACTGTTTGGTGATCCAGGAAGCAAGAACTGCAGCGACTATCAGTGCGATAGCACCTGTAACAGGTCCTACCAGTGTAAGAAAGTCCATTTGGAGTATCCTCCCTTTGCCTAAATGAAAACTTTAAGTTGAAAATTATAAAACACGAGAGACACTGCCTGTTCCGGCAGAGCCTCTCAGTATTTCCTTTTGATTATTTGCACTACTCCAATGCAGTCAGGATCAGTGCGCTCGCGATGAATACAACTGCTCCGGCAATAGTTACCTTATTGAGTATGGCATCGTATCCCTTGCTCTTCTTCTTGCCGAAAAGCTGCTCAGCACCACCGGCGATGGAGCCGGACAGGCCGGAGCTGTTTCCGGACTGCAGCATTACGCTGAAGATGAGTGCTAAAGATGCGGCAGCAAGCAAGACCATTAAAAAGGTTCTCACTGTATGTACCTCCTTTATTCATTAACTCAGAAAGTTTAGCACAATTTATGCCCGCGTGCAATAAATATATTAATATACGAATGCGGCGACGGGTTATTTCTTATGCAGCTTGGTCTTTCTGATCTTTTTCCGGCTGACCTTGATATGGTGTTCCAGCTCTATACGGGCACGCATGTTTTCGTAAGATTTGACTCTTGCTTTGTCGTAATCCTCGTAAAAGTGCTTGAGAGCGGCCATTACCGAGCACAGCAGGAAGGCAGCCAGAAGCACGCCTCCTATGATGTCGGTGATCCAGTGAACACCGGACTTTACCCTGCCCCAGATCATTTCCACGGAATACCAGCATCCCAGAAGAGCAGTCATATTCCTCTTGTTGCTGCCCATGGGGAGCCTTCTGTCGAAGAAGAACATGAAGCAGCAGAATATGGTCACGCCCATAAAGATATGGGAAGACGGATAAGATGCCTCCAGAGTTCCGTCAGCCTCCAGCCTGGGCCTGCAGTTGATTACCACAAGCTCGAAGAAGCAGTAAAAAGCCACCATGGCGGCAAAAGCCACATCGATGACAAGGATATCCTTGTCTATTTTCTGTATGCTCTTGCGCTGTATAAACTGCCAGAAGGCATACAGATAAGCGACCACCACTATGGCAAGGCCTGCGTAAAGCAGCTTGTCGGTGACGCCGTCCCAGTCGGCATTGTAGTAACGGTTATATTTCTGGAAGAACAGCTCGTTGAAAATGCTGAATCCGACCTCGGACTCACCCGGGCCTATTGGCTTGACATCCACAAAGGAGATCAGCAGGGTGAATATCACAAAGGCGGCGCCGCTGTACTTGGCGCCCAGCCTCCACTTATATTCCTGTGATTTTGAACTTAATCTTTTCTTGCTAGCCATTATTATACGTAACTATTTCTTAAGGTTATAGAAAGCGCTCATGCCCGCATACTGTGCGCTGTCGCCGAGTATCTCTTCTATCCTGAGGAGCTGGTTGTATTTTGCGATACGGTCTGTTCTGCACAGGGAACCGGTCTTGATCTGGCCCGCGTTAAGAGCTACGACTACGTCTGCAATGGTGGTGTCCTCGGTTTCGCCGGAGCGGTGAGACACAACTGCGGTAAATCCTGCCCTCTTGGCCATTTCGACCGCGTCAAAGGTCTCGGTAATGGTACCGATCTGGTTGAGCTTGATCAGTATGGAGTTTGCAACGCCTTTCTTTATGCCTTCGGCAAGCCTTTCGGTATTGGTGACAAACAGGTCGTCTCCTACGATCTGGACTCTGCTGCCCAGGGTATCGTTAAGGAGCTTCCAGCCGTCCCAGTCATCCTCGGCCATGCCGTCCTCGATGGAGATTATGGGATACTTGTCGCACAGATCCTTGTAGTATGCGACCATTTCCTCCGCGGTGAGCTTGAGGCCGCTGCGCTGCATATCGTAGATCTTTGCTTCTTCATCGTAGAAGGAGGATGCTGCGGAGTCGATGGCAAGATAGATGTCCTTGCCGGGCACATAGCCGGCCTTTTCGATAGCCTCAACTATGATTGCCATGGCTTCTGCGGTGGAACGGATGTTGGGAGCAAAGCCGCCCTCGTCGCCTACTGCGGTGTTATAGCCCCCGGCCTTGAGCAGGCTCTTCAGATTGTGGAAGGTCTCCGCGCCCATGCGCAGGGCTTCCTTGAAGCTGGATGCTCCTACGGGCATGATCATAAATTCCTGGATATCCAGGCCGCTGTCTGCATGCTGTCCGCCGTTCATGATGTTCATCATGGGAACAGGAAGAACCTTGGCGTTGACGCCGCCCAGGTACTGGAACAGGGGCAGGCCCAGGCTCTCCGCGGAGGCTCTGGCTGCTGCGATGGAAACGCCCAGAATCGCGTTGGCGCCCAGCTTGCCCTTATTGGGGGTGCCGTCGAGCTCTATGAGGTAATTGTCCAGTCCGGGCTGATCCATGGGATCCATGTCCAGGATCTCTTCTGCGATAACGTCGTTGACATTATCCACAGCCTGAGTGACGCCCTTGCCCAGATAGCGGGACTTGTCTCCGTCTCTGAGCTCTACTGCTTCGTGTACGCCGGTGGATGCTCCGGAGGGTACTATCGCCCTGCCCATGGAGTCGTCGTCCAGCCAGATCTCAACTTCTACGGTAGGATTCCCTCTGGAATCCAGCACCTCGCGTGCGTATACTTCATCGATAGCTGCCATTATTCTTCCTCCTGATAATCAGAATAAACTATTTTCAAGAAACTGTGAGGATCCAGGCTTGCTCCGCCTACAAGGACACCGTCAACATTTTTCTTTTTCATAAAATCATCGGCATTGGAAGGCTTAACGCTTCCGCCGTACAGCACCAGCATGCTGTCTGCGGCCTGAGGCCCGAACTTGCGGGCTGCGGTCTGCCGGATGCACAGGGCAATCTCCTCCACCTGATCCACAGTGGCCGTGCGGCCTGTACCTATGGCCCACAGGGGCTCGTAGGCTACCACCAGCCTCGAAAGCTGCTCCGCAGTAAGGTTGGCCATCATAGCCTCCATCTGTATGCGTATCTTCTGGATGTACAGCCCGCCGTCCCGCTGTGCCAGATCTTCGCCTATGCACACTATGGGCCTGATGCCTGCCTCGAAGGCCTTCAGCACCTTCAGCGCCACATATTCGTCGCTTTCTCCGAAGAACTGTCTGCGCTCGGAATGGCCGAGTATCACGAAGTCCACACCGATTTCGTTGAGCATGGAGGCGGATATTTCTCCGGTAAAGGCTCCGTCCTCTGCATAATGCATATTCTGGGCCGCCAGCTGTATCTCGGTGCCCCGGAAGGCTTCCTTGAGAGTGCTCAGCTGGGTATAGGGAGCTGCTATGACGACACGCCTGCCCGTTGGGCCGCAGATCTTTTTGAAGGTCTCGGCAAACTGGAGTGCCTGCGCGCTGTCCTTGTTCATCTTCCAGTTGCCGGCTATAAATGTCTCTCTCATGACTGCTTGTCTTCCAGAACGTCAACGCCGGGAAGGACCTTGCCCTCCAGGTATTCCAGAGAAGCGCCGCCGCCGGTTGAAACGTGGCTTATCTTGTCCTCCAGACCGTACTTTGCGATGGCTGCAGCGGAATCTCCGCCGCCTACCACGGTGACCGCATCGCTTTCGGCAAGAGCTTCTGCCACGGTCCTGGTACCGTTCTGGAATTCTTCGAATTCGAAGACGCCCATAGGACCGTTCCACAGCACTGTAGCTGCAGTGGAGACCGTCTGCCTGTAGATATCAGCAGTCCTGGGGCCGATGTCCATTCCCATCCAGCCCTCGGGGATCATAAAGCCGTTGGCTACCTGAACATTGCAGCCTTCCTTGAACTCGTCTCCGATATAGCTGTCTACGGGCAGCATCAGGGTGACGCCCTTTTCCCTTGCCTTCTTCTGAAGCTCCAGGGCCAGCTCCAGCTTGTCTTCCTCGCAGAGGGAGCTGCCTATCATGCAGCCTCCGGACTTAAGGAAGGTATATGCCATGCCGCCGCCTATGATAATGGTGTCGGCCTTGTCTATCAGGTTGTTGATTACTCCTATCTTGTCTGATACCTTGGCTCCGCCCAGTATCGCCACGAAGGGTCTCTTGGGCTCGTCCAGGGCTTCTCCCAGGAACTTGAGCTCTTTTTCGATGAGGAAACCGGATACCGCAGGCAGGAAGGCCGCGATGCCGGCAGTGGAGGCATGTGCCCTGTGAGCAGTGCCAAAAGCGTCATTGACATAGATCTCCGCCAGAGACGCAAGCTCCTTGCAGAAGCCTTCGTCGTTCTTTTCTTCTTCGGGGCGGAAGCGCAGATTTTCCAGGAGCATCAGCTGCCCGCATTCCAAAGCTGCGGCCTTGGCCCTGACCTGATCGTCTACTACGGCGTCGGACTGAGCAAAGATCACATCCATATCCAAAAGCTCGGATATCCTCTGTGCCACAGGCGCCAGAGTGAACTCCGCATTGGGCTTGCCCTTGGGTCTGCCCAGGTGAGACATGAGTATTACTGCAGCGCCGTTTTCCAGCAAATACTTTACTGTGGGCATTGCAGAAGTTATACGAACATCATCGGTGATCTTCCCATCCTTCATGGGAACATTGAAATCACAGCGTACTATGACTTTTTTTCCGCGGACATCGATGTCTCTTACTGTCTTTTTCATCGCTTTTCCTTTCTTTGAATACCTTTGAAAAAGAGAAATAGGTAGCTTTTAGATTATACCATACAGCACCATTAAGCTCAAACACCAAAATGCAAGTCGGGAGCCCGGATCGCTTTTGTTTTTTAATCTCCGGGCCCTGCATCCGGCAAAGGTCATTTAAGGCCGTTCCTTTTGCAGATGTCCTTAAGACAGCAGCCCTCGCAGGCGGGCTTGCGGGCAGAGCATACCCGGCGTCCGTGCCAGATCAGGGCATGGTGCATCTTTGTCCACAGCTCATGGGGAATAGCCTTCTGCAGAGCGAGCTCAGTGGCAAGCACATCATCTTCAGCGGTAAAGCCTATTCGGTTCGCCAGCCGGAAGACATGGGTGTCCACAGCTATAGCCTGAACACCGAAGCACTCCGCAAGCACCACATTGGCAGTCTTGCGCCCCACACCAGGAAGGCCTGTAAGGGCCTCGAAGTCTCCGGGCACCCTGCCGCCGTACTCCTCTGCGAGCTTTGCGGACAAGGCCTTCACATTCTTTGCCTTCTGGCGGTACATACCTATGCTGTGTATGCAGCTTTCGATCTCCTCCACGGGCAGTCCGGCCATGGCAAAGGCGTCGGGAGCCTTGGCAAACAGGGCCGGAGTGACCCTGTTGACGCTTACATCGGTGGTCTGCGCGGAAAGCACCACGGCCACCAGAAGCTGGAATTCATCTTTGTGATCCAGCTCGCAGCCTGCGTCGGGATACGCCTTCATCAAAAGCTCTATGGCATTTTTTCTGTTTTCTTTAGTCAGCTTGGACATCGGGTCTTTTTATCTTCAAAACATTGTATGCGGTAATAGATACGAATACTATTACTGCGCCCAGGATAGACAGAGGCGTCAGCATTTCTCCGGCAAAAACAGCCACCCATATGGGGTTGAGCACGGCCTCCAGCGATGATATGAGACAGGCTGCCAGCGGCGGCGTAGTCTTAAGGCTAAGGGTAAGGAATATGTAGCCGAAGCCCAGCTGGAAAACTCCCATCGCGATCATGGCGGCCCAGGTTCCGGGAGCAGTGCCTGCTATATCCTCCTGAAAAATAAAAGGCAGGCCTATCAGTATGGACACTATATTGCCCAGAAATACCGAAGACAGCGGATCTCCGCCCTCCATGGAATTCATCATGAAAACTACTGCATAAAAGGCCCCGGACAGCACTGCAAGCATGTTGCCGAGAGCGTTTCCGGCGGTAAGGCTGTCCACAAAAAAGCAGGCCACTCCGCCCAGCACGCATACACAGGCGATTTTATCCGCTTTTACGGCCTTCTGCTTCAGGAAGATCGCGGACCATATCATGACGAATATGGGCGCGGTATATTGCAGTATTATGGCATTGCCGGCCGTTGTCAGCTTGTTGGCGAAGGCATACAGGGTGTTGGTGGCGCTGGTGCAAAAGCCGCCTATGAGCACGGCCCGGGATATCTTTACGGGATGATCAGAAGCCTTCATCAATGCAAAAATCGCCAGCTCTGCAATTATGGTCCTGAAGGAATTCAGCGCCAGGGCGTTCCAGGATATGAGCTTCATAAACAGCCCGCCGGTGCTGAAGAACACGGCGGACATAAGGGCAAACACAGGGCCCGGGATGTTTATCTTCTTCATTTTTTACGCCTCCGGGACATCGGCATCCAGCTTCGATGCCATATCTGCCAGCTTTTCGAATCTGTGGTTGAGACCGGATTTTTTGATGGGCGGGCTGAACAGCTCGCAAAGCTCGGATAAGGAAAGCTCCGGGTTGTTGATACGCATGACTGCTGTCTCTCTGAGTTTGGGGCTGAGGCTTTCCAGCCCTCTTTTGATTTCGATTATTCTGATATCCGCAAGCTGCTTCTGGGCCGCGGACACGGTTTTTTCCAGATTGGCGTTTTCGCAGTTGTTTATGCGGTTTGCCCGGTTGCGCATCTGCCTTGTTATAACGGAATTCACATACCGCAGCATTTCGTTGGTCGCCCCCATGGAGCCCAGAAGATCGCCTATCTGCTCGGCGTCCTTTATGTATACAATAAATCTGGATTTCCGCTCTGAAATGCCCGCTGAAATATCAAAGGCGTTCAGCAGCTTTTTCACATCCTCGGCCATAGGTCTTCCTGCGCAGTTTATCTCCAGATGATGCCCCTTGGCTCCGGGACTGCTGACAGAGCCTGCAGCCATAAAGATCCCGCTGAGCATGGCCTTTTTACAGCAGCGCCTGCGCATGATCTCCCAGTTCAGTCCGTCCGTTATGTAATTGCTGCCCTCCTTTACGGACAGAATCCCGCATTCGCGCAAAATCGCCTCGGCATTCATGTCGCCGGAGATGAAAAGCTCGTAGGAATGCCCCCTGCCAAGCGCAGAATCGCTGACATTCAGGCTTGTCCTTGTACCGAAATAGCTTTTGATAAGAGATGCGAAATGCCTTGCGACCGCAGGGTTATCGGTGCTCACACGCACTCCTATGCCACCCATAAGCGTGATGCTTCCCGCAAAGCGAAGAAAGCCGGCGATCTGCGCCAGCTGGCAGCATTTCTTTCCGGCCTTTTGTAAAGTCAGTTCTTTTTTAACATCTGCGGTAAAGGACATCTACTTTTTGCTTCCCTGAAGTTCTCTGTGCAGCAGCACCAGCTGCCTTCCGGATCTTCCCAGCTCCTCTGCCAGCGCCTCTGCTATGACCACGCTTCGGTGCTGTCCTCCGGTGCAGCCTATAGCCAGCACCATGGTATACTTGCCCTCTCTTATGTAGCTCGGAATAAGCTTCATTGCAAGCTCGGATATGGTTTCCACGAACATTCCGGCTTCGCCGTTTCTGAACACGTAATCCTTGACCTTTTTGCTGCGGCCCGTAAGCTTTTTAAGGCTTGCCACATAAAAAGGATTCGGAAGAAAACGCACATCCAGTATCCAGTCCGCGTCCTGGGGCACTCCGTATTTAAAGCCGAAGGATTCCACGGTAATGGTGAAGCTGTCCCTCAGGGCTATGGTTTCTATGCTGTTTTTTATCTCCTCGTTGAGCTGGGCGACCTTAAGATTGGATGTGTCTATAATGGTCGTTGCCCTGTCTCTTATGGGCTGTATCATGATCCTTTCCCTGCTGATGGCGTCCTGAAGGCTGCCGTCTGTCATCAGGGGATGGCTGCGCCTGGTTTCCTTATATCTTCTGACAAGTACCTCGTCCGAGGCATCAAGAAACATTAGCTTGTATTCTATGCCGCTCTGGTCCAGCTCATCTATGCAGTCATCCAGCTCGTCAAAAAACAGGCCTATCCTTATATCCATCACAAAGGCCAGCTTGTCCATCTTGCCGCCCTCGGCAAGGCTCAGAAAGTTGGATATGAGCCTTGGGGGTATGTTGTCCACGCAGTAATAGCCCAGATCCTCCAGGCAGTGACTGGCATTGCTTTTGCCCGCTCCGGACATTCCTGTTACGATGATGATCTCCATTTTATCTCCTGAGATTGATGATGCGGCAGGGATCAAGGCCTGCTGCCCATGCCCTTTCGAGGGCCGCGTCTGCTTTTGCCACATTGGCTGGTACGTGAGCATCGCTGCCCAACACAAAAGTCACGTCATATTTTGCCGCCGTTCTGATACCCTCCACAGTAAGGCATTTATGGTGGTCGTTGATCTCCATCCATATGCCCCTGCGGCTGCAGCATTCGGCGATCTTATCCATATCCACGGCGATCTTGTCTCCGGGATGGGTGAGTATTTTGACGGGATTGGTCTCCAGAGCCTTTAACACTATATCCGTGTTATGGTTTACCTGTCTTTGAGTCGATCTTCCCGTAAGCCCGCTGAGATAGCCTCCGGCTATCATGATGCAGGCCTGGAAAGGCGCTTCGCCAAGCACACCATAGTGATAGCCTGCGATTATATAGTCAAAAAGCTTTATATCCTCTGAGCTCAGATCCAGATGACCGGAAGGATTTATGATATTGGCCTCTGTGCCCAGCAGTATCTTAAGACTGCCGTGCTTTTGGCAGGCAGCCTGTATATCCGCCCGCATCTGCGGAAGCTTCTTCATGTCTATACCGAAGCCTATGTGACCGGGGCCGTGGTCTGCTATGCCTAAAAGCTCAAGGCCCGCGGACTCTGCCGCCGCCGCGTTGTCCTCTATGCTGCCCTTCCCGTGGGAATAGACAGTATGTGTATGCAAATCGAAAATAAGATCAGCCAATTATTCTGACCTCCGGCTCCAGCATGACTCCGAATCGTTTCATTACCTCTGACTGAACAAGCTCCATGAGAGCCGTCACATCGGATGCCGTGGCACCGCCTTTGTTGATAATAAAGCCGGCGTGAAGCTCGGAGACCTGTGCTCCGCCCACCGAGGCACCCTTAAGGCCGGCATCCTCTATGAGTTTGCCTGCGAAATAGCCCTCCGGGCGCTTGAAAAAGCTGCCCGCGCTGGGATAATTCACCGGCTGCTTGCTGTTTCTCTGCTGCATCAGGGCCGCCATGCTTTCGTTTATGATCCGGCTGTCTCCGGGCTGAAGCTCCAGGACTGCTCCGGTTATGAACTCGGAATTCTCCATAAAAACGCTGTGCCTGTAGCCCATATCCAGCTGATCTGCGCTTCTATGCCTGATGTTTCCGCTGCGATCCATGGATATTACGGATTTGATCACATTTTTCATTTCGCCTCCGTAGGCACCGGCGTTCATGAACACAGCTCCGCCCAGAGAGCCGGGTATGCCGCAGGCAAATTCCAGACCGCTGAGCCCCTGAGCCTGCGCAGCCCTTGAGATCATGGAAAGAGACGCTCCGGCTCCGGCGCTGACAGTACATGCGTCTGTGCTTATGTACTCGAAGCCTCTGCCCGGCTTTATGACTGTGCCGCCGTAGCCGCTGTCCTTAAACAGCACATTGCTGCCGTTTCCCAGGAACATAAAATCCATGCCCTCTGCTGAAAGAAGGCTTAAACAGGCCTTGAGCTGAGCCTCGTCCTGAGGCTGCAGCAAAAGAGCCGCCCTTCCGCCGCAGCGAAAGCTGCAGTAGCCTCCCATGGGGCAGTTTTCCGTTATGTATTCCGCCGGCATTACAGCCGCCAGTCTTTTTGCTGTAAGCGAGATATCACTCATTTGCCTCAGCTGCCTGTCTGCAGACCTCGATGACAGATTCGAGCCTGTTCAGCAGGCCCCTCTCCACGATATCGGTAAACAGTCCGGCATCTCCTTTGTTAATATATTTTGCCACTGCCACATTATAATCCTGCTCGTTGGCAGAAAGGCCCGGCAGGGGGAATCCGTCCTCCATCAGGCTGTACATCATAAGTACGCCTGCCATGCAGATGCTGTTTTCGCCGTAGGGATAAAGCTTCAGAAAATCAAGATGCAGCATCGCAGCCCTGTCTATGGGGCTTCCGTCCCAGCGGGGCTTGCCGTATCTGCGCAGCAGAGCAGACAGAGCATCCTTGATCTCCAGAAAGTGCACAGGCACATGATCCCACTGATAGACCACGGGATTGGTATTCCTGAACACGGGCTCCTCTTCGAAAAGCATCATATACCAGCGGCTGAGCAGCTTCATGTCCGGGCTGGCCTGCATCTGTATGCTTGTCAGCATGTCCGCATACACCGCGGCGTAGTTGTGGATGAAGCTGTAGGTATCAAGAGGCAGGTTTTCTATCAGCTGTCCCGACAGCACGCTCAGTATCTGTTTTCTGTCCAGCGGAGTTCCGTTTATGCGCAGGGCATTATAGAGCCAGTGCCACAGGCTGCTGTCTCTGATCCATTTGTCAAGAGCCGCGCTGGAAGGCTTCAGGCTCCTGAATTCCTTGAGTTTTTCAGCTATAAGTTCCTGCATATTCTACAGACTGATCTTATTTCCCCGAAACCAGCCACAGTCCGGCAAGTATGGAGCATACGCCCCAGACAATGCGCATGTCTATATGCGGGAAGATCACCTTTACGAGCACTATGGCTCCGACGGCTATGAGCGCAATGCCAACTGTCTTGCGGCTGCGGTCCCGCTTTTCCGAGCTGCCCCGGTATAAGCCTGAAGCTGCGCGTCCCGAAGAATCGGTCGTGTTCGGCGCTGCAGGTCTGTAAGTCCCGGCTTCTGAAGGTCTGAAGGGTTCAGGCTCCGCAGGCTTGGTGGTCTCTGCTTCTGCAGGATTGGAGGTCTCTGCTTCTGCAGGCTTAAGAGCCTCTGCCTCCGCAGTATTGGGGGTCTCTGCTTCTGCAGGATTGAGGGCTTCCGTCACAGCGGCGGACGCCTTATCCTCCGCAGTAGATGCGTCCACGGCATCGTACTCATCGGAAACACCGTCCCTTACGCTTGCAGCCGAAGTCCGGGCATATTCAGCGTAATTATCAGACTGAAGGGGCTGCTCAGGCTCGAATCTTCCGGTTTCCGCCTTGTTCTCATAGGCGCTGTTCACATAGCTTTGTCCGCCGGCATTGTACTGCCCTCTGACCGTATAGTATGTGCCCCTTGCCACCTCCTCCGAAGGTATCACGAAGGCAGCGATCACATAGGCAAGCACTCCGGTGCCCGCGCCCAGAGATGCCAGCACGAACAGCAGTCTGATGATCAGCGGATCAATATCAAAATACTCTGCCAGGCCGCCGCAGACTCCTGCGATAGCTCTGTCAGAAGAAGATCTGTACAACTTTTTTCTTTCCATTTATTTCCACGCTCCGTAATTATACATGCTTATATCGATATCAACATTACCCTCGATCCCATCCACCTTTCCGGTATTGGTGTATTGCCAGATCGTAAACTCGTAGGGGAAGAACGGCCGGTTGAAATACTGGGCAAGCCACTTGTCATAGCCGGCAAGCTGGGAGATATCCATCTCGTCCATATACCAGCGTATGTTGCAGTACAGCATGGGGTCATAGCCGCCCTCCCTGATGGTATCGCAAAAGCTTTTGATGACCCGGGTTCGGCTCTGGGCATCCAGCACGGCTGTCCGGGGATTGCTGCCTGTGGCCTCCTCAAGGTCAATAACCACAGGCCAGTTGACCTTGTAGGGCGCTATTTTTTCGAGCACAAAGCGCGCCTCCTCCGCCGCCTCTTCTTCGTTTATTGCCTGAGTCACAAAATAAACGCCTACCTGGACGCCGCTTCTCAGAGCGCCCACCATGTTTTCCTCGAATTTTTCGTCTACAGTCAGCAGGCCGGTTGAATAGCCCCTGTAGCCCACACGGATAAAGGCGAACTCAACCCCGTCCGCGGCAACCTTTTCCCAGTTGATGTCCCCCTGATAGCGGGACACATCTATACCCTTGAGAGAAATGGTCTTCCCGTTCTCCACATACTCGAATTCCTTGTTTGAGGACGATCCCACATTTACCAGCTTTGACCAGTCATAATCAGACTTGGGCATGGAATTGTCTACCTTGCGGTATGTATATTTTCCGGATGCATCCTTATACACTATCACATCGTCAAAAAAGCGCTGGGCAAGCTCCCATACGGAGCTGCTGGTATTGATGTATTCCTGCAGCTGACTGACGGAGACCGTAATATACTCGTCTTTAAAGATGTCTGAATCCTTATCCGTATTTGCCGAAGGCTTTGCACTTATCTCCCCTGAAGTGCTTCCGCAGCCTGTAAGCAGCAGCACGGCTGACAGTACCACAGCCAACATTGCCCATAAAGATCTTTTCATTCCTACTCCTCCTTATGAACATAAATATTAACACATTTCAATTGATTTATGGTAAAATTTATACAAAAGATTTACCGAAAGGAGACATTATCATGAACGAAGCATACAAAAACCTTCTGGAAAGACGTGCGATCAGGTCTTTTGAGGAAAAACACATCACTGATGAAGAAATGGAACTGATAGTTGAGGCCGGCAAGTATGCACCCACAGCCATTGGCTCCCAGGGCACCATGTTTGCCGTGATCAGAAATGACGAAATGGTCAGAAAGCTTTCTGCCATGAACGCCGCAGTCAACAGCAGCGACAAGGATCCGTTCTACGGCGCTCCCGATGTAGTCATTGTTTTTGCTGATTCGAACAACGTCTGCTGGCTGCAGGATGGTTCCCTGGCCATGGGCAACCTGATGAATGCCGCCCATGCTCTGGGCGTTGGCTCCTGCTGGATCAACAGGGCAAAAGAGATGTTTGATTCTGCCGAGGGCAGAGCTCTGGCCACAGCCTGGGGAATCCCCGAAAGCTACTGCGGCGTGGGCTGCTGCATTCTTGGCTACACCAAGGGCGAGGCACCCGCTCCCAAGCCCAGAAAAGAGAACTTTACCGTTACCGTCAAATAATCCGCAGATTAAACGGCGTCCGGAGAATTGGCTATTATGCCAGGCATGTTCGGAGAATAGGCACCGGACCGACAGTGTACGGGAAACGAGATCTTTCAGCAGCGTTCGGAAAACAGACTCCGGGCTGACCACACAGAAAAACAAACAGGGCCTCCGTCATTACGGGAGCCCTGTTTTCAGATCTTGCGCCTGAGTTTTGTGTTTGACAGGCAATACGCTTATTGTGCCTGAGCCAGCGCCTCTCTGAGTGCGATGGACAGCTGATCTGCGCAGGAAGTGGGCTTGTAGCCGCAGGTATTGCCCTTGAGGATCTCGGCTACCCTGGCTGCTTCCATACCCTCGCAGAGCTTGCCTATGGCCTTGAGATTGCCGTCGCATCCGCCAAGATACTTGAGATTGTGGATTTTGCCGTCTTCCAGATCAAAGCTGATGTTGACGCTGCATACTCCGTGCGGTGTAAATGAATAATGCATAATGTTGATTTTCCCCCTTGATTTTTTTATAGATGTATTATAAACTATCAAGGCGTTAAGTTCAAATGGTAATCTTAAACTAAGCACGGAGAGTTGACCGAGTGGCTAAGGAGCTCGCCTGGAAAGCGAGTAAGGCTGAAAGGCCCCGTGGGTTCGAGTCCCATGCTCTCCGCCAAAGCACAAACCCAGCAGTATCAAGGGCTGCCGGGTTTTTTCGTTGATTTCAACGCTTCGCGGAATTTTCGGATTGTGCAATATTTTGCACTCTTTTGCGTTCTTTTGCGTTATTTTGTCAATGTTTTCAGCAAAACATGACCTGTAACATGACCTCGAAAGCATTGAAAAAGCAGGGCCGCAGCCCTGCCCTGCTTGCCCTTTATTCAACCCCTTTATATCGGGTAATCGCAGCCTACCATTAGAAATATGTGACCCCGTATGCCCTGAAATCAAAATATGAGTCCCAATGCCAAAAAACCGCCTGTGGGACTCACACCAAGGTTCCCGAGCGCCCGGATCCAAAGCACCTGAAACCCGAGTACCCTGAACCCCGGCAAGCAGAAATATGAATGTCTGGATACCGGACATTTGCTGTTCCTGTTTTGCCCGGATTCGTGTATACTCAACTCAGGCAACTACACTCAAATGCGCTGCAAAACGCACCGGAAACAATGACAGACATACAAAAAAGACTATTTGAACTGCAGGACAAAGAATATGCCCTGTTCCAGAGCAAACTCACGCCCACGGTGGCCCCTGAACTGTTCATAGGGGTCAGAGTACCGAGGTGCAGGCAGCTTGCTAAGGATTTATCCAAAAGCCAGGCAGCCGCCAGCGAAGATTTTCTGCACGCCCTGCCGCATAAATATTACGATGAAAACATGCTGCACGCCCTGCTCATCTCTGAGATCCGGGATTATGACCTGTGCATGGCTGAGCTGCAGGCCTTTCTGCCCTATGTGGATAATTGGTCGGTCTGCGACATAATGTCGCCCAAATGCTTCAAAAAGCACAGAACACAGCTTTTGCAGGCAATAAGAGCGTGGCTGGTATCCGGTAAGGAATATACCGTCAGATTTGGCCTCGAAATGCTCATGGCCCACTATCTTGATGAAGATTTCAGGCCAGAATACCTGGAGATCGCAGCAGAGGTCAGATCGGATGAATACTATGTGAATATGATGATCGCATGGTTCTTCGCCACCGCTCTGGCAAAGCAGTGGGACAGCGCCGTGAAGTATATAGAAATCGGCAGGCTCGATCCATGGGTAAACAACAAAACCATCCAAAAGGCTCGGGAAAGCCTCCGGATCAGCTCGAAGCAAAAGCAATACCTAAGCAGCTTCAAACGTTAAACCTTTATAATCGGCAAGATCAATCGGAGGTCATAATGGAAGCCTACGTTGTGGATGCGTTTACGACGCAGATCTTCGGAGGAAATCAAGCGGGAGTCGTGCTGCCTAAAGAAGAGCTCAGCGATGAGACCATGCAGCAGATCGCCGCGGAATTCAAGCATTCGGAGACAGCCTTCGTCCGTATGAACGGCGACGGAAGCATTTCTTTGCGCTATTTTACCACGGCAGGCGAGGTAGATCTTTGCGGTCACGCCACCATAGGCAGCTTTGCCATGCTCAGAAGCACCGGAAGAATAGCTGACGGCAGCTTCACCGCCTGTACAAGAGCCGGCAAGCTCTGTATAGAAGTGAGCGGCAGCACAATATGGATGGACATGGCCGCGCCCAGACTGATACGTACACTCGGCGGAGAAGACATTGAAGCTCTGTACAATGCCTTCGGGCTCTGTTCTCGGGATATGCCGGAGGGCCTGCTGCCACGGATCATATCCACAGGGCTTGCAGACATTATGATGCCTGTAAAGGATCACGGACGGCTGATGGCCGCGGTGCAAAACGAAAAGGCAGTAGCAGAGCTGAGCCGCAGCCTGGGGGTTGTGGGCGTCCACATGTTCTGTCTCGGCAGCGAGGACTGTACCGCTGAATGCAGCAATTTTGCGCCGCTGTGCGGAATACCCGAGGAATGCGCGACCGGGACCTCCAACGGAGCACTGAGCTATTATCTCTATATGAACGGTCTTGTCAGGCCGGATGAGGAGAATGTATTTCTGCAGGGCGAGCATATGCATCGCAAATCCGAGATACGCAGCATCCTTACAGAAAGCGGCGGGCAGATCCGCATCCGCGTGGGAGGCGCAGGCGTAGTGAGCATGTGCTGCGATCTGAAAATATAGCTTGCCGGTACGCAGGCTTACGGCTGTGCTGCCGGGATCCGCAATCTGCAGGCTTGCGTCAAAAATCCCCTTCCCGATGCAACACAGCCCGACACAAGTACCGAAACTGCACTCCCACGGCTGATCAAGCACAGGATAATGCAGTTTTTTTATTAGTGCATTACTTTTTTATTGTAATTGTGCAACAAATATAGTTTAATAAATATATTCGCAAACCATAAGAAAATGGCGGCGTTGCGAAATACAGGGCCGGACACATACTGCCCGGTCTTTTAAAGAAAGGATAAACAAATGTCAAAGAAAGCAATTAAGTGCGGAAAGATGTTCGATTCCGCCAACGCAGCGGTTCTCGAAAACGTTGTCATCTTTACCGAAGACAACAAGATCACTGCAGTAACTCCCGCAGCAGAAGCTGTCCTGGACGGATGCGAAGTAATCGACCTGTCCGACAAATTCGTTACACCCGGTCTCATCGACTGCCATGTCCATCTGGCAAGCAGCGGCGAAGGCAGCGGAGCAGCAAAGGATAAGTCCACCATAGGCGCATGGACACTGACCGCCCTCAAGAACGCCAGAGCTGATATGCTGGCAGGCTTCACCACCCTCCGCGTCTGCGGCGGCTCAGGCTTCTGCGACGAAGCTGTCAGAGATGCCATCAACCGCGGCGATTACTGGGGTCCCCGTCTGATGACCGCAGGCCAGTCCATCTCCTCCACCGGCGGACACGCTGACAATCACTACAATCCCTACATCTCCGAGCCCCTGAAGGAAGAGACCATAGGCGACGGTCCCGACGCCATGGTAAGAGCCGTCCGCTACAACATCAAGCACGGCGCCAACTTCATCAAGTTCATGGCCACCGGCGGCGTTATGTCCCTGGGTACCACCGTCGGCGCTCAGCAGCTGTCCCTGGAAGAAATGAAGGCCATCTGCGACACCGCCAAGATGTACGGCGTCATCACCGCCACCCACGCACACGGCACCAGCGGAATCAACGATGCAATCAGAGCAGGCGTCACCTCCGTTGAGCACGGCATGATCATGAACGAAGAGAGCTTCCAGCTGATGAAGGAACACGGAACCACTCTGGTACCCACCCTCATCGCAGCTGAGAGGATCATCGTTATGGGCCCCTCCATCGGAACTCCCGAATGGGCCATCGCCAAGGCCAACACCGTATTCAAGACCGCAACCACCGGTCTGAAGCGCTGCATGGAAGAAGGCATCAAGGTAGCCTTCGGTACCGACAGCGGCACTCCCTACAACTTCCACGGCAAGCAGACCTATGAGTTCGAGCTGCTGTGCAAGTATGCCATGACCCCGATCCAGGCTCTGACCGCCGCAACCAAGACCGCTTCCGAGCTGCTGAGACTCAACGACCAGATCGGTTCCATCGAAGCAGGCAAGATGGCTGACATCGCTGCCTTCGACGGCGATCCCACCGAGGACATCAAGGCTATGACCCGCTGCTCCTTCGTAATGAGAAGCGGCGTAGTCTACAAGCAGGACGGAAAGACCACCGAAAGCTGCAGCTTCTAATACGGACTCAGCAAAAATACCGGCTTTCGGATTCGCACAGCTGACATCAACTGGCAGATCCGCAGATCCGGACACACCATTAAAGATCAAATGCCGCCTTCAAGCCGAAGGCGGCATTTTGTATCCTGCAGGCCTTGCGCCCGTGCACTGCATTAGCCCTATAACCTGCATCCCTGCCGCCGAATGGAAAAGCTCCCCGGGCCGTAAAACGGTACAGGGAGCCTTCCTATGGCGGCATTATTATGAGGTGTATTGCAAAGTTATTTATAGATCAGCTTGCCCTTGCCCGCCGCGTATTTTTCGCAGGCCTCACGGACCCAGTTGAATCTGTCGTTATCGATATCATTGGGAACGGTGCAGTCATCTCCCAGCATAACGCCGGCCTGACCGACCTCGTCCAGAATGCGGAAGACCTCGGCCTGGACCTCGGCCTTGGTCCCGGTATAAATGACACCGTCCTGAGAGAATCCGCCCAGCACGGGCTTCCCGCCGAAGTACTTCTTGCCCTCAGCCATGCTCAGATTATCCGCATAGACAGCCCAGTTGACAGCAGGCATATCGTAATCCTTAAAGATCTCCAGATCGTTGCCCTTGCCCTTGTAGCCGCAGACATGAAGTATATTGATGTCGCTGAGGGTGTTCAGGTGAGCCAGCATGCGGGTCTCGCCGGGCTTTATGTACTTGATGTACAGCTCCGGAGGCAGGAAGTTTGACTGGTTGTTGACGCTGATGTATACGCCGTCAGCTCCGCACTCGTTTATCAGCATCTCGTTGAGCTGGTTTACGCTCTCTTCGATGTTGTCCAGCGCACAGAGTACGGACTGGGGATCCTCCTCCAAAAACTTCAGGAACAGCGGCTTGCCCACGCCCATGGATTTGTCAATACGGCCCAGACCGGTCTTCAGTATCATGAACGGAGAGAAACCGGTGACATATTTGGGCGCGTCGTTGTCCTTGTAGATATCAAGAACTCTGTCCGTAAGCTCTCTGGTCTTTTCGAACCAGGGAGAGCCCTTCTTAGGAGGCTCTATGCGGCGCAGATCCGCGGCGCAGCTTACGAATGAGCAGTCAACGGGCATTATCATGAGAGAATCGTTCATGACCTTGATCACATCGGGATCGAATTCAGCCAGGGCCTTTCTGTGGCCTTCGATATTCTTTTCGAAGATCTCCTCGCTGACCATGCCCTTGAGCCATTCTCCGGGCTCGGTAAAATGATGGAAAAAGGCTACAGGCACCCTGTCTGCTGCCTCATTGCGGAAAAAGCATTGAAGTCTTTCTTTTTTGGTCATTTCACTTGTCTCCTTGGGTATTTTGCTGTGATTTGTTGTTATGTTACCACAAATAATCCGGTTCCGCAAGACATACTGCCCGGAATCCCTCGAGTTTTCAGACGACCCGGACAGCAATCCACCCATATGTAAAAAACAAAGCAGCAGAGATCGCGTAAGCCACTTCTTAACTGCGCCTGAATATGATACAATTTATATACCCGAAACAAATATTAAGAATCAAGGAGATATAAAATGTATAAGGTCGAATGCGTAGAAGTAAACAGAGGCATGTTCAAGGATGCCTATTCCAGAATACCCGAAAGACTTGAAGCTGCTCTCAATGAAGGCAGCAAAAAGGGATGGAAGCTCAACGACTGGAAGCTTACGGAAAAAACCGAAGGCGATAAGGATCTCAGCATCATCATAGTCTGGGAAGTTTAGGTCTTGCCTTTCTTTTCCATAACTAAGTAAAAAAAACAAGTCCCGCCGGTTTAAGTTATACAAAAAACAGCCCGCGGGCTGTTTTTGTTTATTGGTCCGAGTACGAACAACGGACTCAGTTATCTGTAGTGTTAGGCAGCCGGCATGCGTTTATAAAGTTTTGAAACTATTCTTTGAATAATATGTTTAAGAAGCTCGAAACGCTGTCAGAAAGCGCCATTCAGCGTCGTAAATATCCCTACAGAAAAAGGGGCGCAAGGCCCCTATAATCTATTTACGGTTTTTCTTTTTACATGACCGTTTTAAAATCATGATCAAGCCCGCTGCTGCTAAACACAGACCTCCAATCAAAGCAGGACGGTTGCGGGACGGCTCTGACAGTTCTCCGGGTTCCTCGGTAGGTTCTGTGTTCCCGGGTTCTTCAGGAGCTTCGGCAGGCTCCGGCGGTTCGTTACCGCTTTCAGCCGGTTGATCTGAAGGAGGATCTGTCTTCTGCTCGGACGGGGTCTGAGGCGCCGGATCTTCTTTCTTCGGCACATCTCCGGACGAGCCCTTGGAAATTTCCGAAGCCGGCTCCTGAGGCGAAGGTTCCTCATTCTTTGGATCAGGCTCACTTTCGGAAGGATGGCTGCCGTCGAGGTTTTGGATCGCAAGAGCTTCGTCGTATTTGCCCTGCTTGACAAAACTGAGAAAATCATCCCAATCGTTTTTCCAGTTATCTCCAATACGGCAAAACCTTAAATCAGATCGTGATTCATATAATAAATAAACCATTTCAAATGAACCTATAGACTCCAAATCGAACAATTCTGGTGGAAACTTATTAAAACACAGTCTGCTAATTTGAGCATTCGGCTGCGCCTTAATTTCTTCTATTTCCTCTGGAAATACAACTGTGCGGAAGCTGAATTGGAAGCCATCCTTATCTACATATTTCAACGTATCGGGTAAAACGATTTCTCCATCATTTGTCATAGAATAACCAACTACTCCATAAGGTTTCACAGATATAGGTCCTGATTCAAGTTTGACAATATCGTAACAGGGTTCCAGAATCAGTTTTTCGATTGAAGAACCATTCTCATTCTCGCTTACTATCATTTCACAGATCACATCATCGGCCGAACGATTAGGAAGAATCTTATTTGCTGATTCATAATCTCCCTGTTTAACAAGGCTTACAAAAGCTTCATAATCGTCTTTAATATGACTCTTTCCACATAGTGAAGTATCAAAGATACATATATTATCCCCACACAAGCATGTAATATCGCCTATGTTATTTTGAAGCAGGTCAACTGATAGTTCACATGGATATTGATGGAATTCACAATGGGAAATATAAGTATCATCATCTAATCTTCCTATAGATTTTACGTCTCCGGAAAAAACCAGTGTGTGAAATGTTCCAGAAATGCCGTTATCTTCGATTTCAACTAAATCGCCTTGAATGAGGATATCGATTGGATGATAATCTTCATGTCCGAAATCTACAGAAATTGCTCCGTTTGCAATAGTGTTGACACTTTCTGGAATGATAACAGAGTAATCTTCATAAGAAATATCCAGACTAATTAACGTACTTCCATCTTTGCTGAGCTGAATTCCCCTGCTGCCACTATCGTGTGCAGCACAGGGAATAAAATTATGCAAAATGAAAAGTAACACTGTAATATATGCAATATTAATACGATATATGTTTTGCTTATCTTTCATGCTACTCTCCAAAGTAATACTTAAGTAGTTCGCAGAACCGTTTTCTATTCCCTGCACGCTAACGCTCAGGCGGGCTTTATCGCTGTACACATAGCGGTAATCGAGACCGTTTACCTCGTGCTCTGTGAGGGGCCTGTAGGCTTCATCAGTAAAGTCCACAACGAACTGCTTAATGACACTTGCAGTCTTCTTTGCATTGCCGTTTCCTCTCATATACTCATATACAAGGTTGCCGTTAGCATCGTACTCGTAAACATGCTTTTGCGTCTTTGCAGGCTTTTCGCTTGGATGAGTGTCCTCAACAGACAGTATGCGGCCTAAGGCATCGTAGCTGTAATACTCACTCCAGCCGTTGGGATAATCCATCTGTGTAACCCTGCCCATGCCGTCATATGCATACTTCGTTTCGCTTCCATCCGGCTCTGTTACCTTTGTCTGATTGCCTGCAAAGTCGTACTCGCAGGCAGCTGTCGAACTGCCGGTATAGGTTATCTTCGTCCGGACACCGGCGCGGAGTTGCAGCCTATATGCAATATGGGCCGGCCGTTACCGGCAAGCCCATGCATTATACGCTATTTCTGTTCGTAGATATTCCTTCTGCCCATGATAAGCAGCGTCGCCGCAATTGCAAGGCACACGGTGACTATAATTATTGGCTGAGTAGATTTCCGGCCTGAAGGTTCCCCGGAGGCTGCCGCATTATCTGATGTGTCCGGTTTTTCCGTTGTGCCCATCTGGCCCGGCTCATCCGAATACTCCGTGCCTATGGCAGAGCCTGTGGATGACTGACTATGCTCCCGTACATTATCTGATCCGGAATCTAAATCCGAGTCCGTTTTCCCTTCAGCAGAAGCCTCAGTGTCCGAATAAATTGCATCATACATTTCGTAAAGAGCAATTTCGAAACCGGGATCTTCCAATGGGAACTCTTCTTCTGCTCTTTTAAGTTCACCGAGCAGCTCTTCTCCGGAAAGCTTACTGCTAAATATCAACGCCTCCCCGTTTTCGGTACAATTCTGCTGATACTCGTATTTTATAAGTGCGGCATACTCAGCCCGCGAAAGCGTCAACTCACCCTCAGCCCCTGCAAATATTATGCATTCATCAGGGATGGGAAAAGCCTCAGGTGTCAGCACCATTTCTGGCAATGCTCCCGCGAAGACCATTTTTTCGCATGCCCACCAGCCCTGATCTTTTCCGATGTATTCAAGCGTAGCAGGAAAAAACAGTTCTTTTGCACAATCAATTAGAGCATTATCTTCCAACCTTCTGACTCCTTCTTCAAAACCTACGAAATCAGGTGAGTCACATCCACTGCTCATTATTGTTCGACTTCCTATTACTTCATATTTCCCGGATATCCAGATGGGTTTTTCTAACAATTCAACGACTGGATAACAAACAAGTTTCTTGCCATCTTTACTTGTTACAGTATTATCATTTTCAACCCTATAATATGGATTATCGTTAGCTATTATTATTTTACTGCACCCCAATTCAGGGAGTGAAGATGGTTCAATCAAACATACTGTAGCAGGGATGTTTATAGTGCGGACTACATCATCTGACATCGAATATTTCCGTATTTGCTTTACTCCTTCGGGAATAATTACATCGACACCCAAATAGTACTCATAATAGTCCAAATCTGTAAAACTGCATTCAATTGCGCCAAATGGATAGCCATCGAAATTATCAGGTATCTCTAATATGGTATTTGCCTCGTCGATTTCTTCTGGCACATATCCTGTGAGTACAGCTGACGGGACGCAGTCTATTTCTTCGATATGCCAGATGTAATCACCACTTACAAAATCCGCAGCTCCCGCGTCTGCAATGGAAACAGTTAATATAACAAAACACTGCATGAGTATGAATAAAATTTTTTTAATTCTTCTCATTCTCACCTCTCTCCGAAATAGTACTTCATCATTAACGCCAACTCTATTTCATTAATATATGTGTCATTTTCAATATTGTTCTTAAATATTGATCTAACGTTGTATTTCCTGTAAAAGCGGCCGCACAAATTTGATTGATTGTCAATATTAAATTTAAAAAAATAGTTAAATAAATACCCCCACCTCTTTGAAGTGAAGGTATTTCGTTTCGTCATCTTAACTTAATGACATTGAGCCCGCGGGCTGTTTTTGTTTATTGGTCCGAGTGGCGGGACTTGAACCCACGGCCTCTTGACCCCCAGTCAAGCACGCTACCAAACTGCGCTACACCCGGATATTGGAGCGGAAGACGAGATTCGAACTCGCGACCCTCGCCTTGGCAAGGCGATGCTCTACCCCTGAGCCACTTCCGCATTGATTAACAACGGCTGTTATTATATAACAGCCGCTGCTTTTTATCAATACCATTTTAGAAAATAATTGTGATTATAAGCTATGCCTTCTTCGCAAAATGGGCCAGTGCGTCTCCTGCCAGGTACAGAGAACCGAAGATCACGACGATCTCGTCCGGCTTCTGTGCCTTTACGGCGATATCTATACCCTCCTCCACGCTTCCGGCAACGGTGACGGGAATGCCCTTGGCGCTGATCAGCTCACCCAGTTCTGCTCTGTCCAAGGCTCTGCTACTGTGGGTCTGAACGGCCACATAGCTCTTGGCATAGGGGGCAGTGATCTCAAGAACGTTACGGTAATCCTTATCTGCCATAACGCCCATGACAAAGTTCATCTTCTTCCCGGGCAGATAGGATTCGAGACACTGCACAAGCTCGGTGGCTCCGTCGGGATTGTGAGCACCGTCAAGCAGTATTACGGGTTCCTTCTGAAGAAGCTGGAATCTTGCAGGCCATACAACCGTGGCAAGGCCTTCGCGAATGGCTTCCTCGGAGATGTTCCAGCCCTTTCTGATCAGAGCATCCACGGCATCCAGGACTCCTGCGGTATTCTTGTACTGATAATTGCCTATCAGTGCCAGCTTAAGGCCCTTACGGTCTCTGTAATCGATGATCTGACCATCCAGACTTGCGCTGATGCAGGCCTGTCTGGACGGATCGGTCACGGTAATATTGCAGCCGCATTCCTCGGCCTTGGCCTTGACAACAGCCTCGGCACTAGGCTCCTGAGAGAAGAGCACGACCTCGCTGCCGGGCTTGATGATGCCTGCCTTTTCGAAGGCTATCTGCTCCAGTGTGTCGCCCAGGATATATGTGTGATCGAGTGCCAGATGAGCGATTATGGCAACCTCGGGCGGCTGTATGATATTGGTGCAGTCCAGCCTTCCGCCCAGGCCGACCTCCAGTGATACTATATCGCAGCCCTTCTTGTTGAAAAACCAGAAGCCCAGCGCCGTCATTTTTTCGAATACGGTCAGCTTGTCTGACATTTCGGCTTCTGCAGCCGCTATAAGCTCCGCACCCTCGATGAAGTCCTCATCGGACATATCCTCATTGTTGAACTTGAAGCGCTCATTGTATCTGATCAGATGGGGCGAGGTATAAAGGCCGACCTTGTAGCCTGCGCACTTGAGTATATTCGCCACCATGGCGGAGGTGGAGCCCTTTCCGTTAGTGCCTGCAATATGAACATACTTCATATTGTTCTGGGGATTACCCAGCTTTTCCATTACCTCGTACATACGTGCGAAGCCGGTCTGACCGCCGCTTCCGCGCTCATTGGAGATATAATCTGTTGCTTCGATGATATTCATTTTTCTCACCTCGTTTTCGGGACAATAAAGTCAATTTCCAACAGGGTAATTATAATCCAAAATCACATTAATAGAAGATTTTTTTTTATACATATGTTATAATCATTCAGTCGCCATGCGCCCGTAGCTCACTTGGATAGAGCGTCAGACTCCGACTCTGAAGGCAGTGCGTTCGAATCGCATCGGGCGTACCAAAAAGCACAAGGGGACGGTTCTTCTGTGTTAAGAACACAGAAGAACCGTCCCCTTGTGTTTTGAGCTGGGCTGCAGGGCTATTGCCTGCCAAGCAGGGCGAACATATTCTTCTTATAAGCCTCCACACCGGGCTGATCAAAGGGATTGACCCCCTCCATGTAGCTCGATATGCCGCAGGCTGCTTCATAAAAGGCAGCGATCTCCCCGAAGAATGCCTCATCAGGACGATCTGCCGTAAGCTTTATCACAGGCACTCCCCCGTCAATATGGGCCCGGCGGACGCCTTCAGAGGCGGCGGCGAGGATATAGTCCATATCTCTGCCTGCCAGATAATTCAGCCCGTCTCCGTTTGCCTCGTCAAAGGGGACTTCCATCCTTATTCCACTGCTTTCAAAACAGAAAATGCTCTCAAACAGCATGCGTTCTCCGTCCTGAATGTACTGTCCCAGAGAATGCAGATCAGCGGTAAGCTGGCAGGATGCGGGGAAGATGCCCTTGCCCTCCTTGCCCTCGCTCTCGCCGTAAAGCTGCTTCCACCATTCGGCCATATAACGCATAGATTCGCCGGGATAAGACAGCACCTCCACCTTCTTGCCCTGTGCGTAGAGCTTTTGCCTTGCGCATGCGTAGAGCAGAGCGGGGTTTTTTGCATCGGGTGCTGTATAAAGCTTCATTGCCTCTGACGCGGATGCCATTACCTTATCGGTATCGATACCGGCAGCGGCCATTGGAAGAAGTCCCACGGAGGTGAGCACACTGTAGCGCCCGCCTATATCATCGGGAACGGTAAAGCACTCGTAGCCCTGCTGATCGGCAAGGCTTTTGAGCGCGCCTCTTGCCTTGTCTGTGGTGCAGAGTATGCGCTTTGCAGCCTCTTCCTTTCCGTATTTGCTCTCCAGCATGCCTCTGAAGATCCTGAAGGCTACCGCAGGCTCCAGGGTGGTTCCGGATTTGGAGATCACATTGACATAGACGCTTTTGTCTTTTACAAGCTCCAGCACCTGGGCTGTGTCTCCGGCGCTGATGCCGTTGCCCAGAAAATAGATACTGAGCTTATCTGTCTCGTTGTGGCGGGGACTGCGCAGCAGCTCAATGGCTGCCCGGGCGCCCAGATAAGAGCCGCCGATGCCTATAACTACCAGGGCATCCGCGTTTTTTCGTATGCGCTCTGCCGCTGCCTTGACTCTGGCGTACTCCTCCTTATCGTAATCCTCTGGCAGACTGAGCCAGCCCAGAAATCCGCTCCCGGCTCCGCTGCGGCTGATGAGGGTATCAAGGGCGGCATAACCCTTCTGAAGATCCTCGGGCTGCAGACTGCAGGCACCGGAAAGATCGATTTTCACCATATTTATCACCTCTGTTTTATAAGAAAACTGTATGAACGGCACCTTCAAGATGCCGTTTTTAATTAAATCACAAATGAAAATAACCGTCAAACCGTGAAATACCCGCGGCGGTGTCAAGTTGTTGTGGAGTATTTCCAAGATTCCCCATATTGAGTTTTCATTATCAGCAGATAAGTCTGTTCCAGTTACCTTCTCTTGAGAGCCGGAATGATGTTCCCGCAGTCAGATTCGATGCTTCACCGCTG
>JAZRXE010000014.1:0-10002 GCA_045600065.1 Anaerovoracaceae bacterium | reverse complement strand
CGTACACCGGAAAAAAAGCTATAACGGAAAGGCCCGCCGAAGAAGAATTTTGATTTCTCCTGGGCCGGACTTTGTTTCAGCTTACTATAGGGGCCTGTTCAGTTTCTGATACTGTCCGGCCTATTCGAAATAATTGCACAGGAAGTCCATCACCAGTGCGGCGCCGTCCTTAAGGCTCTCCACATTGATGTATTCTTCTCTGCTGTGGGCACCCGCGCCTGTGTAAACACCGAAGCATACGGAGGGTATGCCCTCCGCCAGAGAGCTGTTGCAGTCGGTGGAGCCTGAACCGAACTCCACATCGAAATCGAACAGATCTTTGTAGCTTGCTGCCAGCTTGGACTCAAGAGCAGCCTGAGCCTCGGGATCCCTGATCTCAGCGCAGGGCCTGTCGCCTACCAGCTTCACCTCCACGCCCACGCCTGTAGCTCTGTAGGCCTCGAAGATGGCTTCGAACATAGCCTTCATCTTGTTCAGGCAATTCAGGTTGTCAGAGCGGTATTCACAGAGCATTGTGACCTTCTGGCATATACTGTTGACAGTGGAGCCGCCGTTGATGACGCCCACATTGTAGGTAGTCTTGCTGCTTCCCTCCTGAGGGACCTTGACGCTGTACATGGTATTGATCATGGAAGCCATGGCAGCTATGGCATTGCGATTGCCGAAGGCTCCGTAGGAATGTCCGCCCTCGGTGGTCACGGTCACTTCGTATCTGTGGGAGCCTACAGCGTGGTTGACGGCCTTTCCGAATACCTGTCCGTCAAGGGAGATGAATTCCCTGATCCGCTTGCCGTAGGTCTTTACTATGCCCCTGCTTCCGCGCAGATTGCCCAGGCCCTCCTCGCCGGAGTTGGCCACGAATACCACGCCGCCATTGACCGGGGTAAGGCCGTTCTTTACCATATACCTGCTGAGCACCATCATGGTCGCCAGATTTGCGGTATCATCGCCTACGCCGGGGCAGCAGAATCTGCCGTCCTCTTCCTTAAAGGGAAGCGGAGTGGTGTCGGGGAACACTATATCGGTGTGAGCCATGATCACTGTAATATCGTTGTCCTCAGTGACGCCTACGGGGCAGACCACGTTTTCGTACTCATCAATAAAGACCTGAGGGAAGCCGTTCTTAAGGAACCAGTCCTTGCAGAAGGCAGCTCTTAGGGTCTCATGATTTGAGGGGGCAGGGATATTGCACAGCTCCTTTATAAGGCTCTTGATCTCTTCCTGGCTGTCCAGCACATACTGCTGCATATTGCTTGTCATTTTCATGGGGATATCCTTTCAGCCGCTTAGGCGTTGATTTTACCGGCATTGGCCAGCATGAGCTTCAGACGGTTCTCCTGATTTACGGAACTGGCGCTGGGATCGTAATCTATGGAAACGATATTTGCTCCGGGAAACAGCTCCTTTACCGGATTGACCATGCCCTTGCCCACTATGTGGTTGGGCAGGCAGCCGAAGGGCTGAGTACATACGATGTTTGTGACCCCGGCATTGCAAAGCTCTATCATCTCCGCTGTCAGCAGCCAGCCTTCTCCCATCTTCATGCCCATGCCCACGCATCCGGCTTTTTCCGCGTTTTCCACAAGCTCCTCGTAAGAGGACAGACTCATAAAGCCTGCCTCCTTAAGCCAGCCGTTCATACGGCGTTTTTTGCGGCGTATAAGGCTGCAGACCAGACTCCAGAGAGGCTTTTTCAGCCTGTTCATTCCGTAAAGCTCTTCGTCTAAAATATTATTATATGCGCAATAATAGCAAAAGTCCAGAAGGCCCGGGACTACTGTTTCAGCGCCCTCCTCACAGAGGAAGCGTTCCAGCTCGTTGTTGCCCAGAGGGGAATACTTGACATAGATCTCGCCCACAATGCCCACCCGAACGACAGGGTCTGACAGCTTTATGAGGCTGAAATCCCCGGCCATGCGCTTCATATCGGCATCGAAGCCGTTTTTCAGGCTTCCGTCTCTGATCTTCTTTTCCAGATACATAAGCCAGCTTTCCGTCAGAGCCTGAGTCTCGCCCTTTGTCATCTCTCTGCTGCGGCACTGGTTGCGCAGATACATAAGCATGTCTCCGGCAACTATAGCATAGATGAAATCCAGCATCAGAGCGCCGGAAAACTTAAAGCCCGGCTGCTTTTCCAGGCCGGTGTAATTCAGCGAGATCACCGGAACCTGACCCAGACCTGCCCTCTGCAGGCCCTTGCGCAGCATGGAGATGTAGTTGGAGGCCCGGCATCCGCCGCCTGTCTGCATTATCATCAAAGCGGTTTTATCCACATCATAGCAGCCGGATTTAAGGGCGTCGATAAACTGGCCCACTACGCATATAGCAGGGTAGCAGGCATCGTTGTGGACATATTTGACACCCTCATCCACATTGCTGCGGCCTGCGTTGTCCAGGACCACGGTGTTGTAGCCGTGTCTGCGGAATACCTCGCAAAGCAGCTGGAAGTGCAGCGGAAGCATGGTTGGTATGAGTATGGTGTATTCGGCCTTCATCTCCTTGGTGAAGACCGGGTTTTCTGTGTAATTATCCGTGAAGCTGACATCCGTCAGCGGCGGCAACGGCACTTCGTTTTTCTGCATTTTTCTGTTCTTCCATAGCTCCCATCAGGCTGCGAAGCCTTATTTTTGCAGCTCCGGGATTACTGATTTCGTCGATTTTTATCTGAGTGTAAAGCTTTCCGTTGGCTTCGAGTATGCTGCGCACCTCGTCTGTGGTTATGGCATCCAGACCGCAGCCGAAGGATACCAGCTGCACCAGCTGGCAGTCCTTGTGCATGGACACGTATTTTGCCGCACTGTACAGCCTGGAATGATAGACCCACTGGTTGAGCACATTGACCCTGCCGGGCTCCACAAGGCTACAGACGCAGTCCTCGCTGACCACGGCAAAGCCCAGGGATTCTATGAGGCTGTCCATGCCCTGGCAAATGCCCGGATCCACATGATAAGGCCTGCCGCAGAGCACGATTATGGGCAGTCCCTCTGCCCTGGCGATATCCATTGCCCTTGCGCCCTCGGACCTTACTGTCTCCATATACCCTCTGTATGCCCGCAGGCCCTCTTCTGCGGCGTGTTTTACCCCGGCACGGGTAATTCCCTCAAAACGACCGGAAAGGCACTCGTACAGGCCGTTTATCAGATACTTCTCATCGTTTATGTTCAGATAGGGCTTGAGGAAGCTGACGCCGCCCATATCGCCCATGTTGCCCTTGAGCACCTCGGGATAATATGCCACCACGGGGCAGTTGTAGAAATTGTCTGTCTTGTCCGACTCATGGACATTATAGGTAAGGCAGGGATAAAAAACCGCGTCTACGCCCTGCTCTATGAGGCTTTCCACATGGCCGTGCATAAGCTTGGCCGGGTAGCATGCCGTGTCCGAAGGAATGGTATACTGGCCCTTTACATATATGTCCTTATCGGAAAAGCCGCTCATTATCACCCTGAAGCCCAGATCCCTGAACAGGGCGTGCCACAGGGGAGCCAGCTCGTACATTCCGAGAGATAAGGGCAGGCCTATGGTATATCTGCCCTCTCCGCGATCTGCCATAAGGGCCTCCATCTGCTGACGCTTGTATCTGTAGATATTGGGAAGCCCGGGCTTTTCCGCCCCTGCCCCGGAGGGCTTGTCGCACTTGTTTCCGGATACGAAACGGCTGCCGTCGGAAAATATATTTACAGTCAGGGCGCAGTGATTGGTGCAGCCTCCGCAGTTGAAGCTCTGGGATCTGCAGGCAAACTCATCCAGTTCCTTAGGCCCTATAATCGAAGATCTTTCAAGGCCCAGCCTTTCGGCGTACAGAGCCGCACCGAATGCCCCCATCAGCCCCGCGATCTCAGGCCTTATAACATTGCCTCCAAGCTCTCTTTCGAAGGAGCGCAGCACCGCGTCATTAAGGAAGGTGCCGCCCTGAACGACTATGTTTCTGCCCAGAGCATCAGCACTCTGCACGCGCAAAACCTTGTACAGGGCGTTTTTGACTATGCTCATGGAAAGTCCGGCAGATATGTCCGGGATCTCCGCACCGTCCTTCTGAGCCTGCTTGACAGAGGAATTCATAAACACCGTGCAGCGGCTGCCCAGATCCACGGGATTGCGGGCAAACAGCCCCAGCCGGGCGAATTCGTCTATGGGATAGCCCAGAGCTCTGGCAAAGGTCTCTATAAAAGACCCGCAGCCCGAAGAGCAGGCTTCATTAAGGATTATGGAATCTATGGCTCCGTTTTTGATGGACAGGCACTTCATATCCTGGCCGCCGATGTCCATTATAAAATCCACATCGGGGTTGAAAAATCTGGCAGCGCTGTAGTGCGCCATTGTCTCCACCAGGCCTCCGTCCAGATGAAAAGCCTTTTGTATAAGCTCCTCCCCGTAGCCTGTGACGGCACCTGCGCATATGGTTACGCGCCCCTCGCCGAGCCTGTATATCTCCTTCAGCTGATCTCTAACCACGTCCACGGGACTGCCCTGATTGGAGCCGTAATAAGAATATAGTATTTCCGCATCGGGGCTTATGAGAACCAGCTTGGTAGTGGTGCTGCCGCAGTCTATGCCGAGATAGGCCCTGCCGCTGTAATGCTCTATGGGAACACGTCTGACATCCGCCCTGCTGTGGCGGGCGGAAAAAGCCTGATAATCCTCCTGAGACTCGAACAGGGGCTTCTGACCCTTTACCGGAGGCTGTGCCGCCTTTGCACCTTCAAGGGCCTTTATAAAGTCTTCGTAGCTGTAAAGGCTCTGCTGCCTTGCCCCGTAAATAGCCGCGCCCAGCGCAACCGATATCAGCGCGTATTCGGGAAAAACCGCGTCCTCGTCCGAAAGACCCAGGGTATCCTTGAAATGCTGCCTGAGGCCCTTGCAGTAGTAAAGGGGGCCTCCGAGAAACATCACTCTGCCCTCTATGCGCCTGCCCTGGGCAAGACCTGCTATGGTCTGGTCCACAACAGCCTGAAAGATGCTGGAAGCGATATCGGCCTTGTCCGCGCCCTGATTGAGCAATGGCTGAATGTCCGATTTTGCGAAGACTCCGCAGCGCGAGGCTATGGAATAGCTGCGTTCTGCCTGCAGGCTGAGCTTATCCATCTCGTCTACGGACAACGAAAGAAGAGTGGCCATCTGATCGATGAAGGCTCCGGTGCCGCCTGCACAGCTTCCGTTCATGCGTTCATCCATGCCGCCCTTAAAGAATATGACCTTAGCGTCCTCTCCGCCAAGCTCTACCACAGCGTCGGTGAGAGGCTCCAGAACCTCCACGACCTGGGCAGTGGCAAAAACCTCCTGGACAAAAGGAAGGCCTGCGGCCTTTGCAAGTCCAAGTCCGGAGGAACCTGATACCGAAGCATAGAAGTTCCGGCCCTTCAGCACAGCGCCTGCCTCTTCCATAAGCTCCAGAGCCTTGGTCCTGACCATGGAAAAATGGCGCTCGTATCTCTGCCAGACCAGCTCGCCGCCATCGATGATTACCAGTTTGGCTGTTGTACTTCCTATGTCCATCCCTACAAGGGGATGCTCGTATCCGGCAGAAAAAATCTTAAGCGATTCTATCCAATCCATTACAGATCTTTATCTTTTCCTTCTCTGAACTGATTGATCATAAAAGAAGTCAGGCTCAAAGTATCCGAACGCACGGGCACATCGGATCTGTCTATCCACTCTGCCGCCGCAAGCTCGCCGTCATCCATGCTGATCTCCCCGCTTCCGTCAAGGTCGCAGTAAAAGCCCATCAGAAGATCGGCATCAAAGCCCCAGGGCTGGCTCGCGTAATATGTGATGTTCTTGACTTTGACTCCGGTTTCCTCCATGACCTCCCTGGCCACAGTCTCTTCTATGCTTTCGCCTATTTCGGCAAAGCCTGCAACCAGAGCATAATGTGTGAATGCCCTGCCGGCGTACTTGGTCATGAGCAGCTTTTCACCGTTCCTGACACCTACGATCACAGCAGGCTGGATTTTCGGGAAGACCATATTGCCGCACTCGGGACAGCGCAAAGCCCTGAGCTTACCGTCGTGCTCCATCAGATGACCGCATATGCCGCAGCGCTGATTCTGCCTGTACCACCAGGCAAGATGCCAGCCGGTGGCTGCCGCCAGCACGTTTTCCATGGGCAGCAGTTCTCTGATATCGTTGATTCCTGTGAATTGCCATTTTTCCGCCAGAAGATCCGCGGCCTTTACACATTCGGAGGAAGCCGGACGGCTTCCCAGCAGCTTTGAGTCCTCTTTATCCCAGATCTCGGCGGGCATAAAGAAATCCTCAGGTCCTATGCTGAAAAGATATCTCAATTCCGGGCACTGCCTGCCTGCTTTCTGACACTCCAAAATCAAATCACCGGCAGTCGGAAATACCAGGCACTTGTTTTCTTCCGTGCAAAGTATCTCCTTGTTCCTGAATATGAGAAGCCTGGAATCATTTTCAGCCGCCTTGGGCTGATACTGATTCATCAATTTATATGGTCTTGTGTCCTGAATCATAGTACACCTCAATTATTAATTTATCATTAACAAAATTGCAACACCAAATTTACACAATCTTCATTACAACTTCTTATAATCTACATTTTAAACCATTTTGTTGCAGAAAATCACATATCAAACAGCCCGCAGTCGCCGGCAGATCTGACTATATTCCCATCCCGGCCTTCCACGGTGCATGCGTGATACAAAGAAGAAATTACGCTTTCCTCCACACATTCGCCTACTGCGCGGAACACTGCGTCCATAAGATCTTCCTTCAGAAAACTGCCCTGCACAAGGCTGTCTCCGTCGTGAGGTATGCGAAGGGCCGTGCCGAAGGCTATGACCACCTCGCCGCTGCCGTTGCCCGTGACAGAGCCGGTGCGGGCGAGACCGTTCTGGGCTCTCCGGGCGCAGCGCTTAAGCTGTCTGGTGCTCAGCGGCATATCCGTCGCAAGGATAATTATACAAGATCCCTTGTCCGGCTCGGAGGCTTCCCGGGGCTCCGCCCTTCTGCCGCATATACTCAGATCGCCTTTGGAGCCGAAATTGGTCATGAGAAGCGCGCCGACGGTATACTCCCTGCCGCCTGCCTCCACGATACGCGAGGCCGAGCCTATACCGCCCTTATAGCCGTAGCAGACCATGCCCCTGCCTGCGCCCACGGCACCCTCCTCGAAGTCTGCAGAGGCGTTTTCCAGGGCCTGCAGGGCATGCTCCGGCCTTACAAAGCGCTCTCTGATGGCGTTGAGCCTGCCGTCGTTGCATTCGGTGACCACGGTGTTTACGGTGCCCGCAGAAAGGCCTATCTCGGGGTGGCAGTCCAGCATGTAGCTGAGCAGACCCTCTGTGCAGGCAGCCACGGAGAATGTATTTGTCATAAGAATGGGTGCTTCAAGAGTCCCAAGCTCTTCCACCTGCATCAGCCCCGTGCTTTTTCCGAAGCCGTTTATCACATGGACCGCCGCGGGGAATTTTTCCCTGAAGGCAGATCCAGGGCCGGGTATAAGCGCCGTTACTCCGGTCTGCATGGAGCCCTCAGCCAGGGTCACATGGCCGACCAGCACTCCGGGAACATCGCTTATTTTGTTTCTCGGTCCCTTTTTGAGCTTGCCGAAGCTGAGATCGTTTGAATCTATGCCCATATACTCTCCTTATGGATGGCTGTGCGCCTGTGCCAGCTGCATCACTATTAAATTCCTGTAACATTATACCACGATGAATCAAAACTGATATATTATTAATAAATATGGAGGAAATACAATGACAAAAACCGCAAAAAGACTTTTAGCGATCATACTTGCAGGCCTGATGGTGCTTACCATGACTGCCTGCGGCGCAAAGGAAAAGACAGCAGACGAGCTGGTAAGCGAGGCACGCTCAGCTCTTACCGCCGAGCTGACGGATTTTGCAGGCACAGCGCAGTCCTGCGATCTGAAGCTTCGCATAACAGGACTGACAAGCAGCGAGCAGCCCCCTGACCAGCTGAAGGATGTGCTGGACAGTTCATATGTTGGGATCAGGTTCAACGGTACACAGAAGGACGGTCAGGCAGATATATCCCTGCATCTGGGCCAGACAGATCTCGGAAGCATCAGCGTGATCAGATCTGAAGAAGGCACCGCGCTGTACTGCAAGGATTATCTTCCCGAATACAAATTTCTCATAAGCCCGGACTCCGGCCGCAGCCGGAGCGTCGATCAGGCAGAGCTGAAGGCCGCCTACGATGCCATGCTGGAGGGACTCAGCTGGACCGACAACGGAGAGAGCAGCTTCATGACAGACGAGAGCGCTGCCTGCCGGATCTGCAAAAGCGTCATCCCGGCCGATAAAGTCTCAGCATTTGCACAGACCGTCTATGACATGTTCAGGGACAGAGACGACGATGAGGATCCCGATGACAAGCTGGTCTTCAGTGCCGAAAACCTCGGAGACGCGGACATAGTCTACGCAATCAGAGACGGTGTGATCAGAGCTGCCGAATGCAGCATGAGCACTTCCGATAATTATACCATCACCATCAACCTGGGCCTGAGCAACGGAAGCGTGCTGACTGATCACTTCAGTGCCGATCTGCACATGGTCAACCCCGCAGGAGAAGTCCTCAGCTACTTTATGACCTTCAGCTGCAAGGACAGCGCGGTAAACGGCAACGTGGGATACAATCTCGGCAAAGACCGCATTGAGATAGGCATCAGCGGCACCAGGGGAGATGCCGTTCTTGCGTCGGCAGATGAGCTGGAGGCAGGCATCACGCAGACTCTCAATATTGAAAACCTTAAGGAAGAAGATCTGAGCGCCATAGCCCAGCAGTTGGGCTACGCCCTTATGATGAAGGTCGTGACAGACCCGGGTCTGTCAGGTCTGTTTATGTAGCAGCACCGGCTATCGCAGAAAAACGCGGCTTGAATTTAAGGCCCTGTCGGCAAAACCGAAGAGCAGCATACATATACGCAGACACGAGGTTTGGAAAATATGATGGATATAAATTGTATCCTTAGGTGTAATATAAAAAGAGATAAAGCGATGAAAGCCTATAAAGCATACTTCAAGATACTGCTTATCACTACAGCAATTCAGATAGCATGTTTTGCAATATCAAAGTCAGTTGCCGGAATTTTGCGTAGCACAAGTGATGAAGTATTAGGAGAAGTAATTATTATTGGCATGGCCATTGGGTTATTTCTGTCAATAACAATAAGCGTTATTCTGGCTTTCAAATGGGTAAAGACAATTAAAGGAAGACTGGCCTGCATTTTTCTGATGCCCACAAACTATACCTGGATTCTGGCTTTGCTGGAGGTCGCATGGATTGTGAAAGTTATTGGCTATATGCTTGAAGGCTTAGCAAAGACTCATTGATAGGAGAACATCGCGAAGTAAGCCTTATTTCAACATGATTACTGTCAAAACATAATAATTAGTTTCATATGCAAAGGACGATGACAATTATATCACGATTGCCATCGTTCTTTTTCTGATGATTTCTGCTGTCAGTGCACTGATTTTAGAATGGACACCCCGAACGTATGAAAGGATCGCTCTTGTGCTCCCTGTAGCCATTATTCCTGCCGACTGTGGCTTTCTTGCATATTAATCGTATAAAATGGAATGGCAGACCCAATAATACAACCATCTGATATCACTTCGGTGATACAAAATATTCCGTACCGCTTAACAAACTATCACTTTAGTGATACAATAATGGCAAAAAAAACGGAGGGAAATAACATGGATAAGCTGATTACAATATATCATGGCTCCGAAAAGATTGTTGAAGTGCCTGAGTTTGGAAAAGGGGGAAAAAATAACGATTTCGGGCTTGGTTTTTACTGCACCGAGAGCGATGCTTTGGCGAAAGAATGGGCTGTATCCTCTCTGAGGGACGGCTTTTCAAACCGATATTCTTTGGATACGGAATACCTTAATGTGTTGAATCTGAACGGACCGGATTACACAATACTCAACTGGATTGCAGTTTTGGTCGAACATAGATTGTTTTCGATAAAAACGCCGGTTGCAAGAAGGGCAAAACGCTATCTGCTTG
>JAZRXE010000013.1:0-41794 GCA_045600065.1 Anaerovoracaceae bacterium | reverse complement strand
CCTTGCATCCGGGCATTCGGGCAGCCCGGAAACACAAAATATGAGTCCCGGAGGCCAAAAACAGGGCACTGGGACTCACGGCAAGGCAATTGGACACCTTGCATCCGGGCATCCGGTCAGCCCAGAAACACAAAATATGAGTCCCAGAGGCCAAAAACAGGGGGTCGGGACTCACGGCAAGGCAATTGGACACCTTGCATCCTGGCATCCGGACAGCCCGGAAACACAAAAAATGAGTCCCAGAGGCCAAAAACAGGGCGCTGGGACTCATTTAGCTAACAATCAAAGATTTCTTTTATGTATTTCTCTATCATAGAAGATGAAAGCGGAACCCGTTCGCATTCGAATGTACAGATCAGTCCGTTGCCCGGATACAATCCGACTGATGCATATTCGCGTATTTTCAGGCACGCATTCTCGGCATATTCCGGATTATCCATCATCCCAAAGTGTTCCCAGTACACGATTTGTACTGTATGCGGATCCATAATAGCAAAATCCGGATATAACATGCGGTCATCTGTATACAGCGGGGGTTCCACCAAATAATACAGCTTATGCAGATAAAGCGCGTTAGCAATCATTGCTTCGGATTTTGATCTGACCTTGTCACCGCGTATTGAATCATGGATCATCCCGTCGTTGTGGAACGGATTCCGTTCGTATTCCCGGTTGACCCAGGCTTCGCCTTGCATTTGCGGTGTAAGATAAACATCGCAGTTGAGTTGCCTCATTTCGGCGGGCATACTATCAGCGATATCGAGCTCTTCAGTTCCGGAATGGATCGATAAAAAAGAATTTGCAGCTTTTAAATTGCGCTTGAGAACAGGAAGAACTGTTTTAATGTATTTCTTGTTGACATAAAGACGAAGCTTAGGCAAATCGCTTGACGGAAGATAGCGGAGCTTTCTTTCTGGCCTGGAGCTGCGAATGTAATAATGAGCATGACTTCCGTTTCTGACGATTTTAAGCTCTCCGGGTGGTGCGCCCGCAAGCTTGTTTTCCAGCTTTCTAATCCTATCCTGTAGTTGATCTGAGTAAGAAGCAATCGTGTTAATAATACAAACTTTTTTCATAAATGCATCATAGCATAAATGGAAAATAATGTAAATATACAAATGAAAAAACATTTAGATTTGTTGGGCTATATCGGATATGAGTCCCAGAGGCAAAAAACAGGGCGCAGGGACTCATGGCTGAGCATTTTGGCACCTTGATCCCGGGCAGCCGGACAGCCTTGCAACACAAAATATGAGTCCCAGAGGCAAAAAAATGGGCGCTGGGACTCACGGCAAGGCAATTGGACACCTTGATCCCGGGCATCCGGGCAGCCCAGAAACACTAAATATGAGTCCCAGAGGCCAAAAACAGGGCGCTGGGACTCATGTATAGTCATATAGTCATATGTGTACCGGGACATCGGGGATCCGAGCTGTCAGTCCATGCAGCATATAGTCCTGATGCAGGCAGCATCAAGAACATCTCGCCATTCGTCGCTCAGCTCCTCGTCCACTATCATTGCATTGATATCTGTCAGCGGACAGATGGGCGCGTAGGAGTGGCGATCAACTTTTGTGTGATCCATCAGAAGGGCCGTAAAGCTTGAATTTTCAATGACTGTTCTTCTGATATCAGCCATGAGCTCCGTGGAATCGCATAGCCCTGAATCGAGGCTGACTGATCGGCAGGATATAAAGGCTTTGTCGAAATGATGCCTGTTCAGAAAAGTCGAAGTCTCGACGCCCATAAATGATTTGTTCACAGCGTGGAACTGGCCGCCCGGACATATGACACTGACAGTACTGCTGCCCGCGAAATAATTGATCACATCCAGCGAATTGGATATCACCGTAAGGCTCATGTCCTTAATATAGGGGCACATCTGGAAAACCGTCGTTGAGCAGTCAAGAAAAATGCAGTCCCCGGGGCTTACCAGCTGGGCTGCTTCGAAGGCCAGCCTGCGCTTTTCGGTGAGGTAGAGCGTGGAAAGCACCTCGTGGGACAGGCTTGTCATTACCTGGCTCCTGATGATGGCTCCACCGTGGGTCTTGATAAGAAAGCCTTCTTTTTCCAGCATGGCCAGATCTCTTCTGATGGTTTCTGTGGTCACCTGAAGGCTCTGTGCCAGTTCAGATACGTTCACGGATCGCTTAGTCTTAAGCTGTTCTTTTATTTGTTCTTTTCTCTCTGCTGCGAGCATATTCACCTCGAAATGATTGTTCAGTTTCTCTGATCCGGGGATTCGTCAATTCCGGAAAAGGGATGATGATTTTTTATCTGCGAGTCTTATCCAAATCTTTGCGCGGACCGAATGCACCGGAGCTTCATGATGCTTTAAGCATCATATCAGGGATAATGTTGTATTTCAATAGCACCGGATTGCAATTAATCAAAAAGCAACATAAAACAACTGCAAAATGCAAATAAACGACAATATGAACGGCGTTTAATATATTAATACGACAAATAACAACAATAATTAAAGATTGTTTATTGTATTGTTGTTTTATTAAGTGTAAACTCAAAGAGATAATCCGGCCATACGGCCAAAAGATCAACACACATTCTAATCGGAGGAAATCAAGAATGAAGAAGAGAATCTTAGCTATCGTTCTGGCGCTGGCCATGGTCTTCTCTCTTGCCGCTTGCGGCGAAAAGAAGGAAGAGGCTCCTGCCGGAACCGACAGCCAGAGCAGTGAGTATGCAGTAGATCCCAAGACTGCAAAGGTAGCAGTAATCTGCGAGCCTATCGGATCCGAGCAGTTCCTGCTGCAGGTGAAGAACGCCGTAGAAAAGAAAGCAGCTGAAATGGGCTTTGAGTACACCATCATGGAGTGCCCCGGAGACAACGCTTTCCTGGATAACGCCCGTGCATCCGTTGCCGAGGGCTACAACCTGATCATCGGTGTGGGCTGGAAGTGCGCAGAGTGCATCTCCACCGTTGCCACCGAATCTCCCGACGCAGCCGAATACTGCATCATGGACACCCTGGTAGACAACGAGAACGTAACTTCCGTAAAGTTCTACATGGCTGAACCCTGCTATGTAATGGGCGTTCTGACTGCCAACATCTTCCCCGAAGTAAAGAACTTCGGCGTTATCGGCTCCTTCCAGACCCAGACCACTTATGAGCAGAGATATCCTTACCTGCTGGGACTGCAGACCGTCAACGCAGACGCGACCCTCGAGCAGAACTTCGTAGGAAGCTACACTGACCCCGCTACCGCCAAGGAGCTCGCTCTGCAGCAGATGTCCAAGGGCATCAAGGTCCTGTCCGCACAGTGCGCTACCGCCAACGATCTGGCAATTGCCGACCTGGCCAACGAGCATCCCGGAGAGATCTTCACCACCGGTCAGGAAGTGGATATGTCCACCCCCGACAATGAATATGTTTACACCGGTATGCTGAAGAACACCGGCACTGTTGCCGAGTACTTCATCGACGGTTTCTTCAACGGCACCCTCGAAGACGGCCAGCAGGTTCTCGGCCTGTCCTCCGGCGCAGTAGGCGTTGTACACGTGACCACCGAAACCGCAAACTACAGACCTGACTATGTAACCGACGAAGCCATTGCAAAGGCTAAGGAAGCTGCAGAAAAGATCATGTCCGGCGAGCTGGTCATCCAGGTTCCCCAGGAGCAGTAAACTCATTAAAACATACTACCATGACGAGGCAGCTTCGGCTGCCTTGTCGTGATTTTTCAAGGGAGCAAAATGTTACTCGAACTGAAAAACATCACCAAGATATACGGCGAAAGCTTTGCCGCCAACAAGGATATCAGCTTCGGGCTCAACAAGGGCGAGGTGCTTGCCGTCGTAGGCGAAAACGGAGCGGGAAAATCCACTCTGATGAAGGTCCTCTACGGTCTTGAGCAGCCCAACGGGGGCGAGATCATACTAAACGGCAAAAGCGTGCATTTCCGCAGCCCTCTGGACGCCATGCAAAACGGCATAGGCATGCTGCAGCAGCACTTCATGCTTTTCCAGTCCATGACCGTGGCGGAAAACATCGTATACAACAACGAGATACGCAAAAACAGCGTATTCTTTGATACGGAGGGTGCAAGAAAGATCGTCCGCGAGCTTTCCGAAACCTACGGTCTTGAGGTCGACCCGGATGCCGTGGTATCTGAGTGTCCCGTAGGCGTGCAGCAGAGAGTGGAGATCATGAAGATACTCTATCAGCACGCGGATATCATTATCTTCGACGAGCCTTCGGCTGTTCTGACTCCGCCGGAGGTCAAGGAGCTGCTCAAAACCCTCAGAAACCTGGCAGACGAGGGCAAGAGCATAATACTCATCACCCACAAGCTCCAGGAGGTCATGGAGGCCGCCGACAGAGTCGTGGTAATGCGTCAGGGCGTTGTGGTCGGCGAGAGGCTCAAATCTGAGACATCAGTTGAAGAACTTTCATCCATGATGATAGGAAGGCACCTTGCTCCCCAGAAGATAAGCGAATTCAATGACAGAGGAAGCTGTCTGCAGGTCGAGCATCTGACCAAGTATTCTCCGGAGGGCAAAAAGCTTCTCGACGATATTTCCATGCATATCAGCTACGGCGAGATAGTGGGGATCGCAGGCGTTTCCGGCAACGGTCAGACTGAGCTGGTGAATTGTCTGTTCGGCTTGGATAAGGCAGACAGCGGCTCCGTAAAGATAGGCGGCGAAGAGCTTTTCGGTGCCGATGTACGCAGCTTCAGAGAGCACAGCACAGCCCTTATCCCCGAAGACCGCTATCTAACAGGCTCTGCCATGTCTGCCAGCCTTGCCGAAAATGCCCTTATGGGCAGAGAGGACGACCCGGATCTGATGTCTCGGGGGGTCATCAAATGGCAGGCCGTAAGGGATTATACAGAGAACATAATCCGCAAATTCAATGTGGCGTCTCAGGGAACGGATCAGAGCATAGGCTCTCTGTCCGGAGGCAATGCCCAGAAATTTATCGTGGCAAGGGAAATGGACCGCAATACCCGTTTCTTTATAGCCCACGAGCCCACAAGGGGCATAGATATAGGCGCCATAGAGTATATTCACGGCAAGCTTCTGGAAAGAAGGGAAGAGGGCGCGGGCATTCTGCTGGTATCCTCGGAGCTTACGGAGATCATGGAGCTTTCCGACAGGATATACGTAATACACAACGGAAGCATAAACGGTGAGTTCAGCAGAGATTCCATAGACGAATCCGAGCTGGGAATCAGAATGCTCGGAGGTAGATAACATGAAAGACAGACTCAAGACTTACGCTTCCGTGCTGAAAAATCCCGCCATCGCCGTATGCATAGGTTTTCTTGCGGGAGCTGTGGTCATAGCTTTTCAGGGCGAAAACATACTCAACGTCTATTACACCATGATACGCGGAGCTTACGGCAACGCATATTATCTGACCACCACCCTCGCGGGCGCAGGCCCTGTAATGATGTGCGCTCTGGCAGTTGCCGTGTCCTGGAGATGTGGATTTTCCAACATGGGCATAGAGGGTCAGATGATATGGGGCGGACTTATAGCGGCACAGGTGGCTGTATCCATGCCAGGCCCGGATGCTCTGGTATTCGTATGCTCAGTGGCAGCGGGAGTATTAAGCGCTGCCTGCTATTCGCTGATAGCAGCATGGCTCTATGATAAATTCAAGGCCTCGCTGATCATAACCACGCTGATGCTCAATTATATTGCAAAATCCCTGTCCTTTTACCTGGTCCAGTACAAATGGCTGGATCCCAACAGCGCCGATACCGCGGCAGTAAAGACCGCAAAGATAAGAGAAACGCTGAGGCTTCCCAGAATAATCGCAAAGTACCCTATGCATGTGGGCTTTCTTGTGGCGGCAGCAGCGGTGATCTTGTTCTGGTGGCTGTTTAAGAATACAAAATTCGGCTACGAGTCGAAAATGAGCGGACTCAACCCCAATTTTGCAAGGTACGGCGGAATCAATTCGAGAAAGCTGCTTTATCAGGTAATGCTTATTTCCGGAGCAGTTGCGGGCCTGGGCGGAGCCCTGGAGGTTCTGGGAACCAGATATATGTACATGGACGGCATGTTCAGCTCGGCAAACTATGCCTGGACGGGCATCACCGCGGCCCTGATGTCTTACAATCACCCTGTGGGAATAGCCTTCAGCAGCATATTCCTCTACGGCATACAGACGGGCTGTGCCGCGGTTCAGCGCAGTACTTCCATCCCGGTGGAGGTGGCAAGCATAATTCAGGGCGTTATCACCCTGCTTGTAACCGTGCAGTTTGGCATCAGGCTCGGCAAAAGGTCCAAAGTCAAAGCCCCGGAAGGCAAAGCGGCTGTTTCTGCCGGCCCTGCAGAGGGCGCTGCTGTTTTGGCAGGCTCCCCGGAAGCAGAGAAAGGAGATGAAGAGTAATGAATCTGAGTGCAGTTTATCTGGCCACGGTTTTCAATTCCACTATCAGGCTGATGGCCCCCATACTCTTCGTAGCCCTGACGGCCTGTCTCTGCAGCAAGGTGGGCGTGTTCAACATAGGTCTTGAAGGTACTATGCTGGCAGGCGCGTTCTTTGCCATCATGACCCTTTACTATACCCACAATGTGGCTCTTTCGGTATTTGTTGCCGCTGTGGCGGGCATGACCATATCCGCCATCGTAGCCGTGCTCATAGTAAAGTTCGGCGCGACTCCCCTGGTAGTCGGTGTGTCCACAAACACTCTGATGTCAGGCACCACGACATTCCTTATGACGGTGGTATTCGGCTCCAAGGGCGTTTTCTACGATTCCAGCCTTAAGGGGCTCCCCAAGATATCGCTGCCTATCATAAACAAGATCCCTATTGTCAGCACCATGTTCAAGGAGCTGACCATCCTGGATTACATGGCGTTTATAAGCGCTTTTCTGGTCTATGTTTTCATGTACAAGACCGTTACCGGCTACAGACTCAGGGCCATAGGCATAAATAAAGAGGCTGCCAGATCTCTGGGCACGGATGTGGACAGATTCCAGATCCTTACCGTGGCGCTTTCCGGAGCGCTGGCAGGCATAGGCGGCTCCATGCTCACCGTTGCAGGCACCGTCATCTACACCCAGAATATATCCTCCGGAAAAGGATATATAGCTCTTGCGGCAAATAACCTTGCTGTTTCTCACCCCCTGGGTGCAATGGCCTCGGCTCTGCTGTTCGGTTTTTCCGACGCCGTAGGCAACATGCTGCAGAACACATCCATCAAAAGCTCCATACTGGATGCTATACCCTATGCGGTAACCATAATCGCATTGGTTTATATGTATATAAGAGACAACAAAAAAACTACATCCAAGCAGAATACGGAGGAATAACCAAATGACTGTAAGCAAAGACGCTGTAAGAGCAACTCTTTCCGAAGCTGAGGTAGGCGGAAGATCAAGGGTACAGGGCTACATAGTTCCCGATGTGGGCAGATACGTGCTGATGCCCGGAGATCCCGGCAGAATCGACACCATGGCAGCACAGTGGGATGAAGGCAGCGTAAACAAGTACGACCTTATCAGAGGCTACCGCTGCGCCACAGGCGAATACAAGGGCGCGCACATTGCAGCCTATTCCACCGGAATAGGTGCTCCAAGCCTTGAAAACATCTATACCACCCTTGCCTCCAACGGTTCAGATACCTTTATCAGAGTAGGCACCACCGGAGCAATTCAGCCGGACATCAATATGGGAGATATCATTATCAACGATGCCTGCGTAAAGATGGACGGCCTTACAAGGCAGTATGTCCCTGATGAATACCCCGCCGCAGCAACTCCCATCGTTACCCTGGCTCTTATCGAGGCCTGTGAAAATCTGGGCCTGCCGTATCATGTAGGCGCAGGCTGCACCACCGCTTCCTTCTACTGCGGTCAGGGCAGACCCGGCTTCGGAGCCTACAGACCCTCCTTCCAGGACAATATCCTCAAGGATATGGCAGCCGCCAATGTTCTCAATTTCGAGATGGAAGCTGCAGCGGTTCTGACTCTGGGACGCATTTTCGGCGTTCGCACAGGCATGTGCGCAGTTGTAGTGGCACAGCGCATTACAGGCGAGTGGAACAGCACCGGCGTGGATCACAGAGCCTGCCTGGTAGGTGCTGAAGCCGTTCGCATCCTTACCGAATGGGACCGCATAGCAGGGGAAAAGGGCAGAAAGTATTTCACTCCCGGCCTGCTGCTCAAATAAGGAGCCCGACATGGAACAGGAACTCAGACAAAGGCTGATAGATGCCGCGGCAGAGGCCAGATTCAATGCCAGGGTGGTAAAATCCGGCTTTCACGTGCGCGCTGCCCTGCTTACAAAGGAGGGCGATATCAGAAGCGGCTGCAATGTCGAAGTCGCAAACACCCTGATGAGCATATGCGCGGAGAGAACTGCCATAGTAAAGGCAATTTCAATGGGCTATACGGAGTTTCTTGCCCTGGCGGTGGTCTCCGACAGCAGGATCCCCGTGGCACCCTGCGGAATATGCAGGCAGTTTTTGCTGGACTTCGGGCTGGACATGCCCGTTATCATGGCAGACTGCAATAAGCAGCAGGTGATCGAGACCACTGTGGCAGAGCTTTCCCCGTTCGCATTCACCGGAGCAAGTAAGAAATAGAGGACAGACAATGGATACCAAGACAATCAGAGAACAGGTGATCGAAGGTGTAAGGTTTATTACATCACACGATCTTGTGGCAGGTACCGCCGGAAATGTGAGCATCATCGACCGGAATACCAATATCGTATATATCACGCCCACCAGCTTTCCTTACGACAAGATGACTCCGGAGGATGTGGTAGGCATTACCCTGGACGGCGAGGTGGTGGACGGCAAGCATGTGCCTTCCTCCGAATGGCTGCTCCATACCCAGATCTACAAGGCTTACGATCATGTGGGCGCCATTGCTCACACTCATTCCGCATACGCTACATCCTTTGCCGTAAGCAGTGAGCCCATACCCTTTATACTTATCGAAATGACTAAGTCCATGGGCGGAGATGTTCCCGTGGCAAGGTTCGGCATGCCTGCCACCGACGAGGTCGGCAAGGAGGCCGTTAAGGTGCTCAAGGACAGAAACGCCTGCCTGCTGGAAAGCCACGGAGCTGTTGCCGTGGGCGCTGATCTGCCCCAGGCCTGCCAGAGGGCATCCATTCTGGAGGAGATAGCCAAGGTCTATCACTATGCCAAGCTCAACGGCAATGTCAGGATAATACCCGAAAAGGATATGCAGTTTATGCTCGACAGAGCAAAGGGGAAGATAAATGCGCGCTGATCACAATATGGCATTTCTGCTGAAATACGAGAATGTAGCCTGGTATGAAAACGGACAGGTGAGAATACTTGATAGGCGCGTGTATCCCATGCGCACCGAATTTGTCACATGTAAAGACTACAAAGATGTGGCAGCTTGCATAAAGGCCATGGTCACCCAGAGCGGCGGACCGTATATTGCCGCAGCCATGGGCATGGTGCTGGCGGCAAAGCAGGCAGTGGAGCAGGGCGGAGACATAAAGGCTTATCTGGATCAGGCTGCCTACGATCTGTCTCATGCAAGGCCTACCACGGTTCTGAAGATGGCCCCCATAACAGAGGAGATCAGAGACAGGCTGTTCAAGGCCATAGACGGCGGAGCCTCGGATCAGGCCATAGTGGACGAAGCCTTTGAGGCAGCCCTTGCAAGGGTGGACAGCATCTATCAGCGGAATCTGAATTTCGGAAAGCATCTGTTCGATAAGGTGCCCGACGGCGGAAGCATCATTACTCACTGCTACGGAGAATCCATAATGAGCGGTCTTCTGAGCGTTTGCAGGGAGCGGGGCAAGCAGATCAGGATCTACTGCGACGAGACGCGTCCTTATTTTCAGGGCGCGCGGCTGACGAGCAGCATAGCTTCCGACATGGGCTTTGACACCACAGTCATCACCGACGGTATGGCTGCCTGCATAATGAGAGAAAAGAAGATCGATCTGTTCACCTCCGGCGCGGACATGATCACCATGGACGGCCATGTGACCAACAAGATAGGAACCTTCCAGAATGCCATCAGCTGCAGATATCTGGGAATTCCCTTCTATCCTGCCGGAAATCCCACCAAAAAGGCTGCCAACGCAGACGATGTGGTGATCGAGTACCGGGATGAATCCGAGGTGACCGACATCTTCGGCACCAGGATAGTGCTGGACGGCGTCAAGGCCCTCTATCCGGCCTTCGACATTACCCCGCCCGAGCTTATTACCGGAATAGTTACCGACAAGGGCATCTACGAGCCCTCTCAGGTGTACAAATATTACGAATGATCGCCTGCGAGCCTGCCCGCGGGAAGGCCCGAACAGCTGTCATGGGGACGGATACAGATTACGTTCTCCGATTGCTGGTATGCGTCCTGCGGTAATGGGAACTGCTCAATATTTGCCGTAATGAGAACTGATAGCGGTTGCTATTGCCGAACCCGTTAATTTCAATATTGCAGAACTTTCTGCATTTGTAATTTCCCCCAAAAGACCCGATGATGTATGCTTCGGGTCTTTTCATATGGATAATTAATGCTTTCGTAATCCTTGCAATTCAGGCGCTGTACGGCAGGAATACGTTTTTCAGTGATTGAATACCGAGAATCCAGTCATCTTGTCTTTGGTATCCTTGCATCCGGGCAGCCCTGCAACATAAAATATGAGTCCCAGAGGCCAAAAAATGGGCGCTGGGACTCACGGCAAGGCAATTGGACACCTTGCATCCTGGCATCCGGGCAGCCCTGCAACATAAAATATGAGTCCCGGAGGCCAAAAAATGGGCACTGGGACTCACGGCAAGGCAATTGGATACCTTGCATCCGGGCATCCGGGCAGCCCAGAAACACAAAGTATGAGTCCCGGAGACTAAAAACAGGGCACTGGGACTCACGGCAGGGCAATTGGACACCTGGCATCCTGGCATCCGGGCAGCTCTGCAACACTAAATATGAGTCCCAGAGGCCAAAAACAGGGCGCTGGGACTCACGGCAAGGCAATTGGGCACCTTGATCCCGGGCATCCGGGCAGCCCTGCAACACAAAAATGAGTCCCGGAGACTAAAAACAGGGCACTGGGACTCACGGCAAGGCAATTGGGCACCTTGATCCCGGACATCCGGACAGCCCTGCAACATAAAATATGAGTCCCGGAGACCAAAAAATGGGCGCTGGGACTCATGTATAGTCATATAGTCATATGTGTACCGGGACATCGGGGATCCGGATTACCGGGTGGCAAGCGCCGTGATAATGTCCGTCCGCGGCAAGTTGTTTATTCGGGCTTCAATCTGGTGCTGCGCTCGCTGTGGAGCTTGCTGTTTGCGCGAAGTATGCGCAGAAGTGCCTGGGAATCCTCGGGGCCTATGACATCGAGCAGTTCCTCCAGATATTTGGCGCGCATTCGCCTGTGCTGATCAAGGACTTTCCGGCCCTCCTCAGTGATAGTGATGACTATGCGCCTGTGATCCTTGGAATCGCGCTGCCTTGAAATCAGATCGCGCTCTTCCATATCGTTGAGGATCGCAGTAATTCTGGGAGTGGTCACGTCCATGGCGGTCTTGAGCTCAGAAGGGGTCAGCACGCCCCCTGCGTTATTGAGCATTCGAAGCACATGTCCGCGGCTGCTGCCGTCAGGGACACGTCTGCCGGTTCGGGGCATAAGTTCAAGAAGTTCGTTGATAAGGTTTTCGTCGCGCATGAGTATATCCTTTATGCTGTCAGCAGTAATTCCCGGAAATAAGCAATATGGTTAATAAATAATTAATATTAATTAAATTCATATAATCTAATAATATCTCAAATGAGTGTATATGTCAAACAATGCGCAACAGATGGGAAAATATAATCCGGGAAGCCCGACACGGCTGCGGCGCAGATGGCCCGGCACGGCTGCAGCGCAGATGGCCCGGCACGGCTGTTGTGGGCATTCGCGATAAGCTAAGCCCGGGCATATTAGGGGGGAGACGTACAAAGATCCTCGCTTTTGTGAAGCCGGTTTGCCGGGTGATATGTCAAAATAAGTTTTGCGGCGTCGGCAGTATGGGTTATAATTAGGTAAAGAAAGGCAGAAGAAATGACAGAAGAATTATTCAATAAAGCAATGCAGTGCTTCGATGAAGCGCTCACCCCGGAAGAAGCCCTGGTTATCGCTGAGGAATGCGGAAATCACGCGCTTGCAGCCGCTGTCTGCGCCAGGAGAGCGGAGCTCTGGCGCCAGGCGGAAAAAGAGCTCAAGGCTTACGGTAACCCGGATCCTCTTGACCCGGAGTCCGCAAGTCTGTTTGTGGTTGCGGCCTTCGAGCTTTTCAGGCATTTCCGGGACATCAACCAGCCTCGGGCCATGCGCTACGGCAGGGCAGTGCTGGACAACGCGGATTATATCACCGATACCTACACCCGGGGCAGCTACCTTGTGCTGACCGTTCCCTATATTTTCGATCATTGCTACGATCAAGATCTTAACAATCTGCAGCTTCTGAAGCTGATGCAGAAGGGTACCGACTGCATCAAGGCCGATACCCGGTCAGAGAAGGTGTTGTTTTTTGCATATAAGAATCTGTACGAAATGGAACAGGAGATGGGCAATCCCCGCTGGGAGGAGGATCTTGACACCGCTGCCCAGCTGGCCGCGAGGATTTACGGCTCGGGCTCGGGCATTTACAAGAATCTGGTCGGCAAGCGTGCCGGGGTCACAGTTCTCAAAGATGAAACTCAGGAGTCTTCCGAGATCGTGGGGAATTAACCCGGTCCTCCGGACAAAAACAGACATCGGACCGCGGGCGGAATGCTTTTGGGAAATAGGTGCTCATACGGGCTGGACGGACGCATTGTTTCCTTTCGTCATAGACAGACGGCATGAGCTGTGCTTGCCTGCAGGGCGCACATAATGTCCGCATTTAGTGTCGCATTTATCAGTATCCACACAGGCAAAGCTTGAAATATCTGCTGCGTGCAAACAAGCCAAAGTGAAACCTTGGCTCTCTTTGAAGGGTTTACTGTTTGAACGAAGCTCTGCGGGAAAATGCCCTGCAATGCAAGGAATGATCGACCCGCACTGCCAGTAAAGCCCGGAAACCGATCGCTTCCATACCTGAACGCTCGACCAGCACTGCCAGTAAAGCCCGCCATCGATCATTTCTGTCCCGAATACCGCAGACGGATCCTGAGCATTTGCCGGATACGCAAGCTGCGCCACACTTTTGATTTATATAAAGAGGTACACATGCCTGTAAGACCGCGTCAAAAATTAAAAGCCGAATCCAGAGTCTTTCCCATCAGGACGGTCATAAGATTTCTGTCCCGCAGAAATGCTGCCGTAAACCGGTACGGCGCGTCGGAGCTGGAGAAAAGCCTTGACGCGCTCCTGCAGACCGTGGAAAAATACACCACTCCGGGAGAGAACGGAGAGTATATCAAGGTGGAGGAAGCGGACCGGATGGCCCTTGCCCGGGCTTACCGGGATGTGATTGCCCTCTGTGACGGCATCCGGGATCTCAGCCTGCAGCCCGAACTGAAAAAGAACCGAAGCTACAAGGCCCTGGCCCAAAGCACGGAAAAGCTGAAGGCAATGCTTACGGCGGACATGCGGTCTCTGACCGCCCTCCATGCAAAGCTGGGCCGGACCCTTCCCGAAGCTCTGGAAAACACCAGGAATGCCGTGATCAGCATAGACAACATCAGTAAGATCAAAGCTGTGGGCGGATCTATGTCCTCCAGACTCCCGATCACCGTCAGCACTGCGGGCGGCCATAAGTTCAGCGGCATGTTCACAAAGACCGCAAGCTATGACTTCGTCCAAAGATCCGATGCCATAATTCAGGGCATAATCGATGCCGTTCCCGGTCAAAAAGCAAAAGAGACGCTTCGTCAGTATCTGCTTGTTGAAAATACCAAAGATCCCGATCGGAGAGAGACAAAGCATCACAACGCAGGATATTTTATGGAACGCCTATATAAAAAAGGTACTCCGCTGACCGATGTTCTGAAAGAGATCTGCGATAAAAAGGTCAAAGATAAGTTCTCCGATTATTTTCAAAGCAGCGATCTGGAAAAGATAACGCAGTATGCCGAAAATCACCCCAGGGAGATCCGCAAGCTGGCCAATCTGTACAACATGAGCGGAAGAAGGCTTCACCTTGCAGACGGCGAGAACATAGACGGAAAAAACTCCGCTATGTCCATGCTGGCAAGCCTGCTGGGGCGCCCGGACCTGCTGGCCAACTCGGTGCAAATGACCATCCGATGCGGAGAAGACGAGTACAGCGGTACCTTCATGGAGTTCGTGGACGGGATGTCCGATCTGAGCCACCTGAACAAGGATGACCCTTATCTGAAGTGCAAATCGGCCGAGTCTGCTCTTGACGGCAGACCTGTTCTCAAGGACGGGGCCGATCTGGGTGTGATAGACGTGATCGCCGGAAATATCGACCGGCATCTGCGCAACATTCTCTATTCCTACGGGAAAGACGCGAACGGAAATGTTTATGTCAAGGGAATCAAGGGTATAGACAACGACGGCTCCTTCGGACGTAAGGATTCGGATGAGCTGACGGACAAGCAGAGCCGGGCCTCCAAAACCGGCCAGCTCCGGGTTATTTCGGCATCCATGAGGGATGCTGTGATGAATCTGAGCGGCAATACCCTGAAGCTGGCGCTGCAGCCTTACGGCATATCCGCTGAGGGCATTCAGGGTGCCGCAGACAGGCTTGAACGCATAAAGAGCGGGATCCGGACGGGCAGCATCGAGGTCGTCAAGGATAATGAGTGGAAGAATAAAACGCTGAAGGATGTGGGCCACATCGAGATCATGGCGGACGGAAAAATGAATTATGCCCAAAACGGTATTTTCAATCAGATATATATGGCTCACAGTAAAAATGAGATAGAAGATGCCCGAAACAGGGCCGCCAGGGCTGTGTCCGACGAAAATATAAAACTGTCTGAGGCGCAGACGCAGGAGGCGCGCAGGTTCTACGAATTCGACGATGCGGACAGAAGCGCCGCGATCAAGGCCATCAGCGATACTGTTGCCGAGCTGAGATCCAGACGGAGCATTTTTTACGGCTCCAGGGAGTACGAGGAAATGTACGACAGCGCCCGTGCCGTGCAGAAGGAGGTGGCCGGCTGTACAGCCGAAAGATTCATAGAGCTCGCCACAGATCTTCAGAACAAGACTCAGGCATATATCAATATGAAGGATGACCAGGGAAAAGCATTGGCCGAGGCAGCGAAAAAAAACGGCAGCGATACGGTCAAGACAAGCTCCAATACCATCAGAAGGGTGCTTGCCGCGGGGACAGCCCTGGATTTTACCCGGCAGTTCCTTGACGAATCGAGCATACCCGCGTGGGAGGAGTATAAAGCTCAGAATAAAGAATATGCCAAATATCGGGCAAAGCAAAAGGCTGCAGGCAAGGACGGCCCGGATAAAAACAGCAAGACCGCAGCCCGTAAGGACAAAAACGGCACTGTAAAATCCGCAGACGGCAAGACGGGCGAGGCCGTTTCTAACGGCAGCAGAGGAAGCAAAAAACCTGTTCGGGCGATCTGATTGCGGCGCAGATATGCGACGTTTCCCGTATATTTGACAATCGCAACGCCCGGCGATTGAATTTTCTGTGTATTCTTCTTTATATTTGTGATATACTTTACAGGTATTATCTAAATTAAGAGGAAACGGAGAAAAAATGTCAGAAGAAAAAGATTTGATGAAGGAATCGACCTCTTCTGCCGATCAGAACGTAAAGCAGCTCAAGAGGGTTGTCACCACCCTGGATGACATTCCCTCAGGAAGCCCCGAGGATTACGAAAAAGAAATCGACAGAAAGACCCTTCCCGACGGTGTAGAGTCGAGAATGCTCTACAAGGATATTTTGACCATCTGTCTGCCTTCGCTGGCCGAGCTTACCCTGGTGCAGCTGGCATCCATGGTAGACCTTATGATGGTCGGCAAGCTGGGCCCCTGGGCGATCACAGCCGTAGGCCTTACCACCCAGCCCAAGTTCCTGCTGTCCACAGCGTTCATTTCCCTGAACGTAGGCACCATGGCCATGGTAGGCCGCTACAGAGGTGCCGGCAACAGAGACAAAGCCAACCTTATTTTGCGACAGGCTATAATGCTCAACGCGAGCCTGGGCGTGTTCTTTGCCATAGTAGGCGTCATCTTTGCAGAGCCCCTGGTAGCCTTTATGGGCGCTCAGGAGGAGCAGGTGCTCATCGGCGGAACCCAGTACCTGAAGGTCCAGATGTTCGGCCTGTTCACCATGTCCATCACATCGGCCATCACCAACACCCTAAAGGGCTCCGGCGATTCCAAGTCGTCTATGATCTACAATATGACAGGCAATGTCGTCAATGTTTTTGCCAACTACTGCCTGATCTACGGCAACTGCGGCTTCCCCAGACTGGAAGTTCTGGGAGCATCGATTGCCACCGTGTTCGGCCAGTTCATCTCCATGCTGATGGCCCTGTTCGTCATCACCAGGCCCGACCGCTATATCCGCCTGTACTTCCCCAAGGGCAGCATCAGGGCGGACAGGGAATCCCTTACCAATATTACAAGAATAGGAATCCCCTCCGCTGTGGAGCAGATCGCCATGCGCATAGGCGTCATAATCTTCAGCAAGACCATCGCCGGTCTGGGTACCATTGCCTATGCAACCCACCAGGTCTGCATGAACATCCAGTCCCTGACCTTTATGAACGGCCAGGCCTTCGCCACCTCCGCCACGTCTCTTGTATCCCAGTCTCTGGGCAAGAACCGTCCGGATATGGCCATGCATTATTCCAAGCGCACCCAGAACGCCGCAACTGCCTGCGCTATAGGTATTGCGATCTTCGTGTTCACCTGCAATGAGTTCCTGATCGGGCTGTACAACGACGATCCCGAGATCATTGCCATGGGCCACAGTCTGCTGCAGATGGTGGCTCTGATACAGCCTCTGCAGTCTGCGCAGTTTGTTCTGGCAGGCGCCCTGCGCGGAGCAGGAGACACAAAGTATACCGCAAAGGTAACCATGCTTACCGCTATGATCGCCCGCCCCGTGCTGGCCATAGTGTTCATCAAGTACTTCGATCTTGGCCTTAAGGGCGCATGGTACGCTCTGTGCATAGATCAGCTGACCAGAACTCTGCTGGTTGTGCTGCGCTACAGAACAGGCAAGTGGGTACGCAGCTTCAAGCCCCACACCGAAGGCGCCGCATCTGAATAATACCGCAGTATTTCTTCAATATTACACTAAAGTTACACTTATTCAAAGCCCCTTGCAAGCACCGCAGGGGGCTATTATAATGCACAGTGTCTGATAACGTCCGGAGGGGGGCCGGACTCGGATCATTTATTAGTCCCCTCACCGAATTCTTAAGGAGGAATTAAGAATGAAGAAAGTTCTTTCATTTGTCCTTGTCCTCGCTATGATTCTCGGTTCCGTTTCTATGGCATTCGCTGATACCGCTCTGATCAAGGACGTTCAGGGTCTGGATTGCGAAGAAGCTGTAAACGTACTCACCGGACTTGGCGTAGTAGAAGGCTTTGAAGACGGTCTGTACCACCCCGAAAAGGGAGTTACCAGAGCTCAGATGGTCAAGCTGATCATTGCCGCACTGGCACTTCCTGTTAAGGAAGGTACTTTCACCACTAATTTCACCGACGTTGAACCCAGCGCATGGTACTCCGCATATGTATACTATGCATTCAACCTGGGCATTGTTGAAGGTAAGTCCGCAACTATCTTCGACCCCAACGGCGCAGTAACTTATGACCAGGCTGTAGCTATGGTTATGAGAGCTCTCGGTTACACCGAAACTTCCCTGCAGGGTTCTTACCCCACCTGCTTCATCAACAAGGCAGTTGCTCTGGAAGCTCTCGACGGTCTGACCACCGGCTCCGCTCCCGCTAACCGCGCTGACATGGCTCAGCTCATCTACAACGTACTTGAGCAGACCATCGGTAAGGTTAACGATGACAACGAATGGGTTGCCAGCCTTGGTGCAAGCGGCTATGACCGGATGCTCACCAGACTTGGCGCAACAGCTACCGAGACCTTCGTAATGGTTGATAAGGATATGATCGAAGATGAAGATACCCTGGTAGACCTGAGCGAATATCTGGGCGCAGTTGTATCCCTCTACGTCAATGAAGATGATGAGATCGTTGCTGTTGACGAAATCAAGACCACCGCTATCACCGGTAACTATGACAAGACTGACAGCACCATCACCTACGGCGGATACAAGCTCTACGGCAAGACTGCCTGGACCGAAGCTACCACTTCCACCGGCGTCCTTGCTTCTTACACTGAGTTCAAGAACGGCGACATTGCTACCACTGCATTCACCGATGCTGAACTGACTGACTCTGATGTTGAATACACCATCAACTGCACTCTGAAGAGCGGAAAGATCGACAAGGTCTACTCCGTAGTTGCTTGGTTCGTAGATGCTGACGCTAAGGTTGGCTCCTCCGTTCAGGATGACATCGACGACAAGGAACTGTGCGGTAAGGAATTCGCACTTGATGATGATGACGAGATCGATCTCGATTCCTTCATCCTCAACGGTGTAGATTCTCTGGCTGACATCGAGGAAGATGACATCGTATTCGTATATTGCGACAGCGAAGGAAAGATCGCCCGCGTAGACGTTTGCGACGAAGTTCTGGAAGGAACTCTTGATGAGATCAAGAACTCCACCAAGGTCATCTTCGATGGCGAAACCTACAAGACCCACACTGCTGACCTGTTCGTTTCTACCGATCTGGACGCTGAATTCAAGGCTTACCTCGGATACGACGGAAAGATCTATGCTAAGAAGGACATCACCAATGATTCCGGTTATGTAGTTCTGTTGGCTGCAGAAAATAAGGACACCACTAAGATCGAAACTTCCCACGCTAAGGTTAAGGTACTGTGCGAAGACGGAACCACCAAGATCTACACTTGCGCTTCCGCTCTGGATACTACTACCTTCAAATCCATCGTTTCTGCTGGAGATCTGGCTAAGCTGACTCTGAACAGCTCCGACAAGGTTACCGCAATTGAAATATTCACCGACAACAACCCTGCAGAAACTGTTTCCAGCAAGGGTGTCACTCTCGAGAGCACTCTCGTTAACAGCGCTACCATCGTATTCGCATACGACGGCGATGGCATTGATTACTCCGATGAAGACGACTACACCGTAGTTGACTACAGCACTCTGCTTGGTGCAGAAAACTTCGATATGACTTATGCTGTTAAGTCCGGCAAGGTCAAGGCTGCTCTGGTTGAAGGCGTTGCTACCGAGGATGATACCTTCGTAGTATTCACCGGCAACGGCTCCGAAGTTGAAGATTTCTGGAAGGCAGAAGTTCTGGCCAACGGAGAAAAGATTACCTACAAGTTCGATCAGGAATTCTTCGGATCTAACCCCAAGTCCAATGCTACCACTTCCGCAGCTCCCACTCTCTACAAGCTCACCTTCCAGGCTGACGGCACCGTTAAGGCTGCTAATCCCGCAGTTGAGCCCGTTGAGACTGACGATCTGACCAGTGTTGCAATTAACCTGGCTGCAGTTACCGAATCCTCCACTCTGGACGGCGATCTGCTCAAGATTGGTTCCACCTATTACGAACTGAACGACGTAGTTGTTTACAACTATGACTCCAGCAAGTCCACCAAGTGGACCGTCAAGTCCGAATCCGCTCTGGGCGGACTGAGAGACAGCAAGGCCCAGATGGTCGTTCTGTACGATACCACCGACGATGACAAGGCTAACTACGACATCGCCGTAATCTTCGTAAAGTAATTTACCAAGACAGGTATTAGGTCAAAACAAATTCAGGACTCCCTTACGGGAGTCCTGTTTTTTTGGAGACACAAGGACACAAGGGGACGGTTCTTCTGTGCGCAAACACAAGGGGACGGTTCTTCTGTGCGCATATTACCATGCGTCTGCCGATTGACAGGCATGCGAAGGCGAGCCGGCCCGTCGGCCATTCCGGGGCCACGCTGCCTCTGCAGGCGACTAAGGATCATATGCAAATGGAAGCCACCTTTCGCTCCCGCTTACGACGGCCCCTTGCATAGCCTTCTGTCCCGAAAGACAAGACAACAATAAAACCCGGAGATATCAAAACCTTCGGGTATTTTATATGCTGAAAACCCGGCTTATAGGACAGAATGCATTGAAAAAGCTTGAAGATGCCTGAAATTTCAATCTTCTCGACACTTAAAAGCTGTATGAAGGAGCTTTGAAGGCTGTCAAAAGGGTGGCAGCCCGGACAATCAAAAACGCCCGTTGTTTGACGGGCGGTCTGGATCATTTGAGATTCTATTCCGGGTGTTTTACGAGTTTTTCGGTTATGGTTTACCTGATACTATTTTGCAGAGTCTTTGCATTCGACTTCCGGAGCGGAAGCTTCCATTTTCTGTTTGAATTCTTCTATACTCAGGCCGGATTCGCTTGCTGCGATCTCTATTGGTAAAAGACCTCTTTTGGCAAGGGAGAGCATTCCGTCCAGCAGCCCCTGCGCTCGTCCTTCTGCACGTCCTTCGGTCAAACCTTCGGCACGTCCTTCAGCTAAACCTTCTGCACGTCCTTTAGCTAAACCTTGTGCCAGTCCTTTTTCCCGGGCTTGGTTCGTTTCATCTTCTATTCTCTCCTTGAGTTTCAGTTCGAATGTCATGTAGCTTGCCTCCTTCTGCGAATCCGCGCGCACAATGCTTAAACGAGAGCGGATGCGCTCCGCCAGTCCGCTGGAATAATCCCCGGTCTCATCACCGCTTGTGATGGCAAGGAATTCCTCAATGGAACGGTCTACGTTGACGGTATCGGGCCTGCAGTTGAGCAGGATGCAGTGAGTCCCGTCTTCCCAGCGTCGGTTCGTATTTTCAATATATCGTGCAAGCGTATACTTTGCAAGCCCCATTTTGTAGTAGTCGAATGTACAGACAAAAATGATATAGGTATCGTTCAACTGTCTGTAATCGGCGCCTTTTTCCAGCAGACGGGTATCGATCATGCTTTGGTAATATCGGGCACGTTTTTCGATGTTATGTCGGTTTGCATTCTGGATCTCAACATTATAGACCGAGCCCTCGCTGTCTTCTATGAATACATCCATGCGGATGCCGTGGGTGCCGTATTGACTCAGTATACCGTCCTGGGTATTGATGTATTCGATGCGGCGGACCTTCTTGTCCAGCAATTTCTCCAGAAATTCACGGCAGATGGCTTCATCCCGCATGACTTCTCCGAACATGAAATCGTTGGAAAGGGGAAGGTGCAGGTATTCTTCGTGAGTGGTCATTTATTACCTCCTGATAAAAACAAAATGCAGCAAGGCTATTCCGTTCGTTCGACCCGAACGGTTTTGACCTTACTGCGTCTTAAATTTCGTCGCAAAGCTCGGCAGGCTATGCGGCATGCGCTGAATTGTGATTAGATTATAACGAACATTTGTTTATACAGTCAAGGAAAAACGAAAGATACAACGAAAAAGTGTTGCTTATCTGTACGCATCCATCGGACAGTCGACTTTTCATCCATCGGACAGTCAACTTTTCTTCTTGTTGACCCCTGCAGTTGTGCAGATTATAATAAGGTGTTAAAGGAGATCTGCCTATGAACGCAAACAACACTTTGAACGGTCAAAGCCGCCTTTTTGACTTTTTATATATGCTGCCCGTAATAGTTTTTTCGGCATTTTCCGTACTGGCAGTAAGGCTGCATATCTACACAAGGCCCATGAGCCAGTTTTACTGGACCTCCGATACCGACAATTCCCAGCTCTCGGATTCCTTTGCCTATTGCAAAATGGTGCTGATAACCGCAGGCTCTGTTCTGGCGCTTGTAATGCTGGCAGTTGCCGCAGCAAGAGGTGATTTTGATTTCAAAAAGCTCAGGCTTACCAAGCCCTATATCTGTATGCTCGTTTACAGCGCCTTCGCGGTGCTTTCCTATATCTTTTGCAATTACAAGGAATTTTCGCTGCTTGGTTATAACGAGCGCTTCGAGGGCCTGATCGTGCTGCTTTGCTACATGTTCATGCTATTTTACATCATGAACATGGCGGACAGTCCGCGTCGGATACGCATAGTGCTTTGGGGTCTTTTTGTCAGCCTTTCCATAGGGCTTGTGATAGGATGCTTTCAGGCTGCAGCGAACGATCCCTTCAAAACGGCCTTTGTGCAAAAGCTCATCACCCCTAATATGCTCCTTACCGATGGCAGGACTTCATGGCAGGCCATAGATGAGCTTATAGCTGCCGGAGACAACAGCTTCAGCTTCAACTTTCCTCCCGGTGCAGTGTATATGACGCTGTTCAATATAAACTATGTGTCCATGTATATATGCTTGCTGCTGCCTGTTCTTGCAATGCTGTTTATCAGAAGCTTCGACAGGGCTTCCGTTCTCAGCTCAGCAAAGACCGGTGATAAGGCCTCGCGGATAGCTTTAGGTGCGGCAATGCTTATCCTTTTCGGTTTGAGCCTTTACAACCTGATCTGCTCCAATTCTGCCAGTGCCTATGTGGGATTGGCGGTAATACTGGTTTCAGCACTGGCATTGCTTGGCCGTAATATAAAGCGTTGGGCTCTGCCCCTGTCCGTGATATTAGCCGTAAGCGCCGGAATTCTGGTCAAGACTTCCGATCGCTGGCTTAAGGAGGTGGGCAATACTCTGAATTCAGGTGCGGAAACTGCTGTCGAGCTGGTCTTCCGTGATGCCTATGCAGACGGTGATACCGCAGCAAACGTCCAAAAAGAACTTACAGCGGCAGATTTTCCGAATTCCCCTGCAAGCATCAAGCCGGTATTGGATTATATGTTTACTGAAGAGCGGGGCTTTGGAATAAGCTACAACGGTCATCTGCTCCATATTTACACAAAGAGCGGCAATGCCCTGGGCGCATATGATGAAAATGACGAGCCTGTAAGGATAGAGCGTACAGAAGGCGGCAATTACATATTCCTTGATGAGCGCTTCCACGATTATACTTACATGAGCCTGCTTACAGACGACGAGGGCTATCTCTATGTGCGTATGCATCATAGCAGAAATTTCGATTTCAGATTTATGGAAGACGGTACATATTTCGTTACTCCCTATATCCGCCTTACTCAAGTACCGAAATATGAGATCAGCGGATTGATCAAGGATCTCAGCTTCGGAACAAGCAGGGGATATATATGGTCCAGAAGTCTGCCTCTGTTAAAGCATCATATTCTGCTCGGATCAGGCCCGGATACCTTCTGCATGGAGTTCCCCCAATATGATTATGCCGGTAAATATACCTGGATGCAGCCATGGTACTGGCAGATCATAGTGGACAAGCCCCACAACATGTACATACAGACCGGAATCAACACGGGCTGCGTATCTTTGTTCGCCCTGCTGGCCCTGTTCTTCTTCTACTCTAAGGATGCCCTGGACGCGGGCTATGATTTCAGCGAAAAGGCGAGACCGGATTCCGTTTCGTACATAGGCGCAGGCATATTCCTGGGTGTATGGGCCTTTCTGGCCGTGGCCATGTTCAACGATAGCTCCGTATCCACGGCGCCCACCTTCTGGACCCTGCTGGGCCTGGGCTTTGCCTGCAGCAAACTGATCAGATCCGAAAAGGAGGTCTTTTCTGATGAAGAAAAGCAAGACGCTTAATAACACTTACAAAGAAGGGCCTCTGGTTTACAGCATATTGAAGCTGCTGCCTGCCATAATCTTTTCTTCCGTGGTCATAACCATAGTAAGAGCTCATGTCTACACTCAGCCCCTGAGCCAGTTCTATTGGACCGAAAAGACCGACGATACCGTGATCACCGATTTTTTTGCCTACGACAAGATGGTGCTACTGGTAATCTGTGCCGTAATAGCGGCCCTGATGATATTCACAGGCTGGGCCACGGGCAATCTCAAGCTGGAAAGATCCGGAAGCTACAAGTACATAGCAGTATATACCGCCTTTGTGCTGCTCAGCTATATATTCTGCAGCTACAAGGATTTTGCCCTGCTTGGTTATCAGGACAGATTCGAGGGCCTGCTGAGCCTGCTCAGCTATATGATCATGCTGGTGTTTATATACAACATGGTACAGAGCGCCAGAGATGTAAAGATAATGATGGTGCCTCTGGGCGTATCCATGTTTCTGCTGGGTCTCCTGGGTGTAAGCCAGTCCATGGACCACGATTTCTTCCGTACCGTGCTCGGGCAGAAGCTCATCACTCCCAACCGCATGCTGGACAACGGCATCAAGGCATGGGATTTTATTGATCAGCTGGCCGAAGAGGGCAATTTGCTGTATAAGTTCACCTTCACCCACAGAGAGGTCTATCAGACCGTATACAACATCAACTACACAAGCTTTTACCTGAGCCTTATACTGCCCATATGCGCGCTGATATTCATCAAATATTTCAACGACAAGGAGGGCGGAAATACCCGCATTGCCGTATGCGCGGCATCACTGGGCCTTTATGCCCTGAGCCTGCATAATTTCTTCTGCGCAAATTCCGCCAGCGGCTATTTCGGACTTGTGGTAATGGCCCTGGGTGTCCTGATATTCTTCCATGGAAAAATAAAGGAATGGCTTAAGCCCGGACTGATCATAGTGCTGGCCAGCGTGCTGGTCATGGTTGGAATATCAGAGCGCTGGCTGCCGGAGGTATCCTCCAAGGCCAAGGAGACCATAAGCACCAGCTCCGATCAGATAATCGGCGAGGATGGAGTCAAGAGGGATCCCTTTGTGATAAACGACATAGTCACATATGAAGACGGGTTTTCCATGGAGATCATGGGAAGCCGCTTCGATGCAAGGCTGGAAGAGTCCGGAGCTCTCAGCTTTACGGATGAAGAGGGCAAGACCCTTGATGTTGAACTGATAAACGGCGATTATGTTTTCAGCGATCCCCGCTTTGCTCCCTATGCAAGCGTAAAGCTGGGAAGCGGCGAGGACGGAGCATCATATGCCATAGTGACCACCGTAAATCCCGATAAATACAAGGAAGAAGACCCCGATGCCTGCAAATACGACTGGGTATTCAGGTATAACGGTGTAAAGTTCATGCTCATGACCCCCGTGGGCTATTTCTGCGATTCAGTGGAGGTGCCTAAATTCGGATTCGAGGGGCATTACAACTTCGGCTCCGGAAGAGGTTATATATGGTCCAGAAGCATTCCCATGCTCAAAGACACCCTGCTTATCGGGCACGGCCCCGATACCTACTGCCTGTACTTCCCCCATTACGATTACGCGGGCAAATACAGCAGCTGGCGTCCGAATATCGTGGTAGACAAGCCTCACAGCTGGTATCTTGACATAGGCATCAACACAGGCTGTGTATCGCTGGCGGCAATGCTGGGCCTTTACGCATACTATCTGCTGGACTGCCTCAGGGGCTGTGTTCGCCTGGAGGGCAAAGACGCTTTTCTGGAATACACCGGCTGCGGTATATTCCTGGGGATCGCGGCCTTCCTTGTGGTAGCCTTGTTCAACGACAGCACGGTATCCACAGCTCCGCTGTTTTATTCCCTGCTTGGCTTGGGCCTTGCAATTAACAGAATCTTGAGAAAGCTTCCTTAATGTCTTCAAAAAAACTGACAACCGCACAGCTTGCCGCCCTGATGGCAATACTCACCGCCTGCTCCAAGCTGGTGGGCTTTTGCCGTGAGATAGTCCAGGCCAACTGCTTTGGAGCCGGAAGCATAACCGACGCCTATGTAATGGCCCAGTCCATACCAAACAGCCTGCTGGCCGCCGTGATATCCGCCGTCGGTATAAGCTATATGCCTGCCTTTTCCAAAAAACAAGAGCTGGAAGGCAGTCGTGCCGCAGATCTCTTTACAAGCAGACTCATCAATTTTCTGATGATGGTTATAGGAGCCTGCGTTCTTGCCGGAGTCCTCGGTGCCCCAGTGCTTGTAAGGCTTTTTGCCCCGGGCTTTGACGGGCAGACCGCCGGGCTCTGCGCCTTTTATCTGCGTTTTTCGTTGTTTATACTGTTTTTCAGCGCGCTGAATTATATTCTGGGGGCTTATCTGAACTACAAGGGAGTCTTTCTGCCTCAGCTGGTCTATGCCTTTGCGGAAAACGTCATGCTGGTGGTATTCATATTCATCGCTGCGGCGGTGGATTACAGACTGCTGATATTCGGACCTGTTACCGGAGCTTTGGTAAAGGGCCTGCCCCATATCCTGTCCGCTAAAAAAGCGGGCTTTGACTACAGTCCGAAGTTTGCGCCCGGAGAAGATGTAAAAGAAGTATTGAAGCTGGCATTCCCGGTATTTCTTGGTGGCTGCGCATCGCAGATCAACCTGGCCATAGACAGGATACTTGCAACAGGCCTGGTTTCCGGCAGCCTGTCTGCGCTGAACTACGCAAACATGATAATCACAGCCATTTCCGAGCTTTCGGTGATGGTCTTTGTAAGCATTCTCTACCCGAAGCTCAACAAGGCCTATGTTCTGGGCGATATGGAAAGGGTAAGCGATGTAAGCACCAGAGGCATAAGGCTTATATGCCTGCTGTCTCTGCCCTGCAGCATGGGGCTGATGCTTTACAGCGGCCCCATCATAGAACTGGTCTACAAGCGAGGCTCCTTCGATGCCGGCGCCTGCGAGCTTACCTCCTCGGCTCTGCTGTGGTACGCTCTGGGCCTGTGCTTTGTGTCTCTGAGCACCCTTATCACCAAGATCTATTATTCCATGCACGATACCGTTACGGCAGTCAGGTGCTCCGCGGCATCGGTGCTGCTGAACATAGCGCTCAACTTTGCTCTGGTGGGCCCCATGGGTCACGGAGGCCTGGCTCTGGCGACCAGCATAGCCTCGGCAGTTCAGACCCTGCTGCTGGCAGTATGGTTCAAAAAAAAGCATCCGGGTGTGGCTCTTATGGAAGACAAAAAGGGTCTGCTTGTGATATTTGCAGTCTCCGCGATCAGCGTGGCGGCATCACTGGCGGTATTCAGCCTGCTGCCTTCGGGTATTTTTGCCCTGATCGCCGCCATTGCCTGCGCCGTGCTTGTGTATCTGGTATTGATATTCGTCTTTAAGCTTCCGGAGACCGAGCTGGTATTCGACCTGCTTAAAGTCAGAAAATAGTAAAATGTAAAGACATTCAGGGGAATATGCTATATAATAAAAGGATGAAAAGGGGATAATTACTGATTAATGGCTAAAAAAGACAAGAAAAAACAAGAGAAGAAGGAGATCGACAGACTGGCAAGGCTTCTGTTCATACTGGTTTTCCTTCTTGCTACCACCGGTTTTACGGCTCTGCGTGTCAAAGGGGATGAATCGGAGAGCCTGGGCGAGATCATAGACAAAAAGATAACGCCCTTCCAGACTGAAGGCGACGTGCGTCTGTCCGAGGATATGACGCCCATAGTAGTAGACGAAGACAGTCCGTTTTACGATGTGTTCCGCAGTCAGGACAGGATCAATGTCCTGCTTCTGGGCGTTGCAGACGGCATGACCGACACCATAATGCTGGGCTCCTACGATATGGAGAATCAGAAAATAGATATCATATCCATTCCCAGAGATACCTATTATTACAGGGCCGGATACAAGAATTACGCATCCTACAAGATCAATTCCATATATAACTCCCAGGGCCTTACCAAGCTTGCTACATCGGTTTCCGACATCCTCTACGGCATGCCCATTCATTACTATGCCATAGTGGATTACGAGGATGTGCGCAAGATCATGGGCGTTATAGGCGGGGTTCAGATCGATGTGCCCTTCCACATGAAGTACGATGACACCACCAAGGGCCATGAGCTGCACATAGACATACCCGGCGGCCTGCAGACCATAGACGCATCAAATGTAGTGGAATTCCTGCGTTTCCGCCATACCAACCCCTGGTTCGCGGCTCAGGGCTACAAGAGCTATTATTCCGGAGATATACAGCGCTCCGAGGTACAGCGCGACTTCATCAAGAAGACCATGGCAGAATGCCTTAAGCTGGGCAATCTGAAGGATGTAATAAGGGTGGCGCTGGAGAACATCGAATCGGATCTGAGCTATTCCATGGCTGTCAAGGTAGCCGTAAAGGCAATGGGCGGGCTGGATGAGGCAAGCATCAGCACCCATATGCTGCCCGGCATTGACCAGGTCATCAACGAGCTGTCCTTCTGGGTGAAAAACGAGTCCCAGACCTATCAGATGCTGGAGGAGATCTACGGCATCAGCGAAGAAGTGCCTGCCACAGAGGCGGCGATCACACAATAGTCATCTAAGCTCCGGGTTTTCTGCCCGGGGCATTTCCGCATATTAAAGAGAGAGCAATATGAATACCAAAAGGACCATCATTGCGGTCTTGCTGTGCATTGTAATGACCGCTGCCACGGCTTTTGCAGCCGCAGGCTTTACCGACGTGCCCGACAGTCACTGGGGGCGCGATTACATTCAGCAGGCTGCCCGGGCAGGGATCATCGAAGGCGAAAGCCTTGCTGACGGCACCGTGCGCTTCCGCCCGGAGGACATGGTAAGCAAGCAGGAATGCATAACCATGCTTTACCGCACCCTTGGAAGGCTCGGAGCCCTGAGCACAGCAGAGGATCTCAGCGGGGAATATGCAGCTGAACTTGAGAAATGCGGCATAGCAGCCTGGGCTGGAAGCTTTGCTGCCTACGGCCTGCACAGCGGCATCATAGAGACCGGGGATTTTGACGAAGTGTCCGGAGGCCGCAGCGGCGGAGCCGTTTACGAATCCAGGCAGATGATAGCCATGTGGACAGCCAAGGCCATGGAGTACGACCTTGCCCCGCTTGTGGAACTTGTTTACAAGGATTCATCGTCTATCGACGATAAATATCTGCCCTATGTCGATGCCCTGTACAGAGAAGGCATCATGGAGGGAGACAAGCAGATGTTCAATCCGATCAAAGGGGTCAAGAGGGTAGAGATCGCCACGGTTTGCACAAGGCTGCTGGACAGCACGGAGCTCTGGCAGGATCACAGTCTGGAGCGCTGCCTTATAAGCTTCAGCGGCAGATGCGGAGGCTTCGACAGCAAGCGCCGCTGCTTCAGTATTGAAGACGGCGGTAAGAGCCGTCAGCTGCATATTCCGCAAAGCAGCACCATACTGATAAACGGAGAGGAAGCGGACTTCGATGCCCTGACAAAGCTGGACGGAGGCAGTATCTGCGCCTGTGCCCTGCTTGGCGGCAGCGATACGGTGGTGATACAGACCCGCCCTCAGGTTCAGACCGGAATCATAAAGGATATCGAGGACAGGGGCGATTACAGTCTGATCACCATAGAATGCGGCGGCATACCGGTCAGCTACGTGCTTACCGATGAATGCGAACAGCTGAGCTCAGTCAAAAAGAACAGGAACTGCACATTTATAGCAGACGGAATCAGTCTGCTGGAGATCGAATAATGGTACCGGAAATACTCAAAGGAAAAAAGGTGGCCGAGCTCAGGGCCATAGCTGAAGCGCTGGGCATCAAGGGCGCGGAGCAGATGAAAAAGAGCGATCTGACAAATCTTCTGACATCCATGCACGAGGAAGCCGAGGCTCAGAAGGCGGAAAAAGCGGAAGAACCCTCCGAAGACAAGAAAAAAAAGAGCCCGGGCCGCAGAACGGGTCAGGGCCGAAAGCCTGCCGCAAAGGGCAGCACCGGTAAAAAAGCCGGTGAGCAGCCTGCAAAGCAGACAGCGGATATCCCCTCAGATCAGCCCGTAACGCAGTCTGCGGAGGCCCCCGCCGAACAGCCGGAGGCAAAAATCATCTGCCGGCAGACGGAAAAAGCCGAGGACCTTACGGAGGAAGCGCATTCGGGGAAAAACAACGCGCAGTGCGCTGAAAAACCTTCGGATGCCCCCAGAAAGGACGGACGCTACGAGCGCAGCGGCATACTGGAGCTTGCGGACGGAGGCTTCGGCTTCCTTCGCTTCGACAACTTCCTTACATCGGATGAGGACGTATATGTAAGTCCCATGCTCATAAGGCGCTTTAACCTCAAGACCGGAGACATAGTCAGCGGCGTCATCAGAGAGCCCGGAAAGGACGAGCGCTTCGGAGCCATGCTCTATGTCAAGGCAGTCAACGGAGATGAGCCCGGCGCAGCCATAAGGCGCAGGGATTTTTCGGATCTGACGCCCATATTTCCTTCAGAGCGCATCAGGCTGGAAAAGGGAAGCAATGCCCTGTCGATGAGGCTCATGGATCTGGTGGCCCCCATAGGCAAGGGCCAGCGCGGCCTTATAGTCGCTCCGCCCAAGGCCGGAAAGACCACCTTGCTCAAGCAGATAGCCGCATCCATAGAGGCTCAGAATGTGGATGCCGAGCTTATTGTGCTGCTCATAGACGAGAGGCCCGAGGAGGTTACCGATATGCAGGAATCCATCAAGGGCAGGGTCATTTATTCCACCTTCGACGAGCAGCCCCAGCACCATGTAAAGGTGGCTGAAATGGTGCTTGCAAGGGCACAGAGGCTGGCAGAGCACGGAAAAGACGTCATTATACTGCTCGATTCCATCACCCGCCTGGCAAGAGCCTATAACCTTGTAGAGCCCAGCTCCGGAAAGATACTGTCCGGCGGCCTTGATCCGGCAGCCCTTTACAAGCCCAAAAAGTTTTACGGAGCTGCAAGAAACCTCAAGGAGGGCGGCAGCATTACCATACTGGCAACTGCCCTTATCGAGACCGGCAGCCGCATGGACGACCTCATTTTCGAGGAATTCAAGGGCACGGGCAACATGGAGCTTCACCTGGATCGCAAGCTTCAGGAAAAGCGCATATTCCCCGCCATAAATATAAACCGCTCCGGAACCAGAAGAGAAGACATGCTCATGGATCCCGAGGAGCTGGAATGCATATGGATGATGCGAAGGGCACTGGGAGATACCGATCCCCAGGATGCCACAGAGCAGATACTGTTCCATCTGACTCACAGCCGCAGCAACAGAGATTTCATCGAAAGAATGAGAAAGGTCAGACTTTAGATCAATGGACCTTAACCGTATATTCATGAAAAACGCCTCTCCCACCAAGGTGGGCGGGCAGGCCATACTGGAAGGCCTTATGATGAGAGGCTCGCGGGCCCTCGCCATAGCCGTGAGAGAACCCGGGGGCAATATCCACCTCACTGTGGAGCCCATAGCGCCTCCGGCAAAATGGAAAAAGATTCCCGTCATAAGGGGAGTAATGTCCTTTGTAAGCAGCCTGACCACGGGCACCGGGGTTCTGCTTTATTCCGCGGAGATCCTTGAGCAGCTTGAAAAGACTCAGACGGGTTTTTCCTCAGAGGAGCCTGACGCCTTAGAGCGCTGGCTCAGAAAGCATTTCGACGAAAAAACAGCCTTGAACATTATGCTCTACATGTCAGTAGTGCTTTCCATACTGCTGACAGTCGGAGTTTTCATCATAATGCCCACGGCCATAATGAACCTGCTGAAAAACAGCGGCATCAGCAGCGTTATTCTGCTGAACCTGCTGGAAGGCATCATGCGCATCAGCATGTTCGTGATCTATGTTGCCGCCATCTCCAAAATGCCTGAGATCAAAACGGTTTTCAGGTATCACGGCGCGGAGCACAAGACAATACACTGCTATGAAAACGGGCTGGAGCTAACAGCGGAAAACGCGCAGAGCTTCTACACCCTGCACCCACGCTGCGGAACCAGCTTTATGGTTTTTGTAATGATGATATCCCTGCTGGTGTTCTCGTTTTTCGGCTGGCCCGGACTTGTGCAGAGGATACTGTCCAGACTGCTGATGATACCGGTTATAGCAGGGCTTTCTTACGAGCTTCTGCAGTTTACGGGCAGGCACAACGGCAGGTTCGTGCAGCTTTTGAGCCTTCCCGGCATACTGCTGCAGAAGCTGACCACCGCAGAGCCCACCCTTGACCAGCTGGAGGTTGCCATAGTGGCAATGAAGGCCGTGCTTCCCTCTCATGAGGACGCCTCGCTGTCTGTGGATTACTGGGTAGGTACCGTAACACCCGAGGGTGAATGGATCAAAAACGAGGAGGAGACGCTGGCTTACAAAAAGCGCCAAAGCAAATGACAGTAAAGGAATACATGGGGAACCTGTGCGCCGCCCTGGCAGGCGCGGGAATAGAATGCTTTGCCCACGAGGCGGAAACCATAATACAGGAGGCTCTCGGAAAGGATCGTCTGTATCTTTATACCTGCGGGGCAGATGAGCTGAGCCATGAGGCCTACGATGCCTGCAGTGCCCTGCTGGAGCAGAGGCTTTCGGGCAGACCGCTTCAGTATATACTGGGAAGGGCAAGCTTTATGGGCCTGGATTTCAAGGTCGACGAAAGGGTGCTCATACCCCGTCAGGACACCGAGCTCCTGGCTGAGGCAGCCATGGACTACCTGTATGCAAGAGATGCGGCTGGCCCCAATCTGAATCAGCTCAGAGAGGACGCAGAGGAGGATGAATCCAGGTCTTCTTCGAAGGAAAAGCGGGCTCTGAGGGCCCTGGACCTGTGTACAGGCTCGGGCGCTCTTGTCTGCAGTCTGGCTGCGGAATACCCGGCTGTGGAGTATACCGCATCTGATATTTCTCCGGCAGCCCTGCAGCTTGCGGAGGAAAACTTCAGGGCTCTGGCACCAAAAGCCCGGGCAAGCTTTGTTCTTTCGGATCTTTTCGATGCCGTTCCGGGGCGCTTCGATCTTATAGTCAGCAATCCGCCCTATATACCCTCAGACGCCATAGATGATCTGCAGCCGGAGGTAAGAAATCACGAGCCCAGGCTTGCCCTTGACGGCGGAGCCGACGGACTTGATACAGTCCGCCGGATAATACAGCTGGCTCCCGTTCATCTTAACAGGGGAGGCCTGCTGCTTATGGAAATAGGCCATGATCAGGGCAGACAGGCTGTGATCGAGGCAGAGGATCTTGGCGCCTTCAGCATTATAAGGCTGGAGCAGGATCTCAACGGCAAGGATCGCATGCTGGTCTGTCAGATGTAGGTCTGTTCGGCCGGTCCTAAACTCATACAGAAAAAGCTTAAAAGCACTTGCAAATAGACTATCGGTGTGCTAATATTACAAGGCTTGACAAAAAGAGCCTTAAGCTCAGATAATAAATAAACCTGAATCAGGAGGATAAATAAATGAAAAACGGAATCCATCCCGAATATGTAGACTGCAAGGTCACCTGCGCATGCGGAAACACCTTCATGACCAAGTCCAACAAGCCGGAAATGCGTCTGGATGTTTGCTCTCAGTGCCATCCTTTCTTCACCGGTCAGCAGAAGTTCGTCAATCGCGGCGGCCGTGTTGAGAAGTTTAAGCAGAAGTACAATATTCAGTAAGCGTATCTCAAGACTGTTTTGTACCCGGCTTTAAAGCAAAGCCGGGTTTTTGCCTTATAACAAAAACGATGAATACAGCTCTCAGGGTCGTGGGAGGTCCCGGCAAAAAACTCCCCTTAAGTGAATACAGCCTGGTAAAGGCAGAGGCTACAGACACCAGACTTATGGGTGTGATGGGTCTGCATCTGCATTGGGCTCTCTCCGAAGAAAAGCAGCTTCAATATGCCGCAGAGCTCAAGGACACTGCGGCGGAATTTCACCAGCTCTTTTATTTCGAATGCGAGGAAAACAATCTGGAGACCTCCGGCGAGGTCTACGGAGACGACACAGAAGAGGTTGAGATGGCAGTCAAGCGCTATTTCGGAGGCCTGGGCGCTTCCATGCACGAAATCAGTGCCCCGGAGTGCATGTATCTTGCGGAGACCTTCATTCAGAAGGAGCTGTTCGAAAAAGGAAGGCTCAGCTCTGATCTTGAGGAGCTGCACAGCTATGCACTCGGCATTGAGCCCTTGAACAAAGCGCAGAAGGCTGAGCTGATGAAAAAGATATGCGTAGGTGTCATTACCAATTACGGACGCATAAATTATTTTCTGATGCGCAGCTTTGCAAGGGATGTTGAAGGAGCAAGGCTTCTGGCTTCAGATGATATGACAGATTCTCAGCTTCTGGCTGCAGCACTTGCGGAGGCTTCGACTTTAAGGTACAACAGCTGCAGGCGCTGGGGCTGCCTGGAGGACGATGTGCTGACTGCCGTATATCTTTGCGAATCCCTGGTGGAAACAGATCTCAAATGCGCCATGATCTTTACCGAAATAGCCGTCAGGGAGGGCCGGATAGTAAGCGTGCTTCGCAGAAGCGGCTTTTACATTACCGATGACGAGGCAGACCGCAAGCTCAGCAGGCCCGAGTTCATATCCTTCTACGAGATAGGCGAAGCCTCTCAGCCCGATCTTGAGCAGGCTCTCGAGTATGCCTATCCCCAGGCCACCCGCAAGATATTCGATAACGGACTGCTGTTTATGGAGTACAACGAGGACAACAGCCATGTTGAACTGCCTGAATACCGCATCACCGACGATCTTAAGGTCTCTTACTTTATCACCAACAACGGTCAGCTAATAGTTGCCGGAAACGATATGGACAAGTCCGCGGCGGCGGATGCGGCCCTGCTCAGGCAAAGCTTTGCAAAGGATCTGATGCCCATGGGAAGATACAGCTTTGCACATCCCCTGCTGGGGCCCTTTATCGACAGCGGCTACGACGATTTTATCGATTATCTCAGAGAAATACTCAAATGAGCTTTGTATCCTTTCAAGATGTCAGCAAGATATACAAAACAGGTGATGTGGAGATACGCGCAGTGGACCACATCAGCTTTGACATCGAAAAAGGAGAATTCTGTGTCATAGCAGGCCCTTCGGGCGCGGGTAAGACCACGGTGCTCAACATGCTGGGCGGCATGGATGCCTGCTCAGGCGGCAGCATCAGCGTGGATGGCACTCAGATAAGCAGCTTCGGTCCGAAACAGCTCACAGGCTACAGACGGCACGATATAGGCTTTGTTTTTCAGTTCTACAATCTGGTAGGCAATCTTACCGCTCTGGAGAACGTGGAGCTGGCAGCACAGATCTGCAGGGACCCTCTGGACGCGGCTCAGGTGCTTGCGGACGTGGGTCTTGCTCACCGCATGAACAATTTCCCCGGGCAGCTTTCCGGAGGCGAGCAGCAGAGAGTTGCCATAGCAAGGGCTCTTGCCAAGAACCCCAAGCTTTTGCTCTGCGACGAGCCTACAGGCGCACTGGATTACATAACGGGCAAGCAGATACTCAAGCTGCTGCAGGATACCTGCAGACAGAAGGGCGTCACGGTGGTGGTGATCACCCATAACATGGCCATTACGCCCATGGCCGACAGAGTCATACATATAAAAAACGGCACCGCTTCCGGGACGGATATCAATCCGTCTCCCGTTTCTGTCGAGAGCATAGAGTGGTAGGCATGAAATCCCTTGACAAGGACCTTTGGCGGGAGGTCAGAAATACCCGCAGCCGTTTCCTTTCAATAATGGTGCTGGTGGCACTGGCCGTGGCCTTTCTGTCCGGCCTGCGCTGCACCGCGCCCGATATGAAGAACACCCTGGATGAATACATGGATGCTAACAGCTTCATGGACATCCAGGTTTTGTCTACTCTGGGACTGACTCAGGAGGATGTGGATGCCATGTGCGCCCTGGAGAGCATTTCCCGGGGAGAGGGCTCCTATCAGCTGGATGCCTACGCCAGCGGTCCTGATACCGATATGGTGGTAAAGCTCTGGTCTCTGCCGGAGGAGATAAATCTGATCTCCGTGCGCAGGGGTCGTATGCCCCGGTCTGCGGACGAATGCCTTGCAGACAAAAAGTTGCTTTCCGGCCTTGGGCTTTCCGTGGGCGATTATATCACCCTGAGTCTGGAGGAGGACGCCGACGCGGACGAAGATGAGGCTCCTTCGCTGCGGTTCAGCCGCTTCAGGATAGTAGGCGAGGCAGTAAGCTCTTATTATATCAGCGTGGAGAGGGGCACTTCATCCATAGGCACCGGCAGCGTGTCTGCCTTTGTGTACCTGCCGCCTGATTCTTTTGACATGGATTATTTTACAGCCGCTTACTTTCTGGCAGAGGGCGCCGGGGAGCTGGTGGCATTTTCTGATGAATATACAGATAAGATCGACGATATTATAGACTCTCTGGAGGCTTTCGGGGATGAAAGGGCAAGACTGCGCACGGAAAAGGTGCTGGGCGAGGCCCGGGATAAGATAAACGATGCTCAGGCGGAGCTGGACGACGCAAAAAAGGATGCGGACAAAGAGCTTGCCGATGCACGCAGGGAGCTTGCCGATGGCCGAAAAGAGCTGGACGACGGATATATAGAGCTGGAGGATGCAAAAAGGACCCTGGATGAAGAGCTTGCAGACGCCGAGCAGGAAATAGCCGATGCAAGGGCTGAGCTTGCGGATGCCAAAAAGCAGCTCGTCAAAGCCCTGGGAGAGCTTCAGGACGGAGAAGCCGAATACCGCAAGGGGCTTTCCGAATACGAGGACGGACTTAAGGAATATGAGGATGGCCGCAAGGCCTATTATGCCGGCGTTGAGGAGATGAACGACGCCAAGGCCCGGCTGGACAGCGCCAGGGCAGCTCTTGACGGGCTCAGCGCTACCGCGGACGGACTTTCCGCACAGAAGAGCGAGCTGGAGCAGAATGCCGCAGGTCTGGGTTATATGATAAGCATCAGCAGCGATCCTGCCCGGCAGGCTGCCTATCAGAGCCAGCTGGACGCTGTAAATGAGGGCATAAGCCGGATAAACGAAAATCTGGAGCCCCTTCAGCAGGGCATAGCTCAGGGTGAGGCCGAATACGGTCTGGGAATACAGGCTCTTACCGGAGGCAAAAAGAAGCTTCACAAGGCTAAAGACATTCTGGAGGAAGCAAAGACAGAGCTGGAGAACGCTAAAACAGAGCTGGAAGACGGGCGCAGGGAGCTTGATGACGGCTGGCAGGAATACTATGACGGCCTCAGGGAATACGAGGACGGTTTAAAGGAGCTTGACGACGCGGTCGCAGAGCTCAACGACAAGGTCACCGAGGCCCGGCAGGAGATAGCCGACGCGGAGGTGGAGCTGGCAGACGGAGAAAAGGAATACCGGGACGGCCTTCGTGAATACGAGGACGGACGCAGGGAGGCAGAGGAGAAGATAGCCGATGCCCAGGCCAAGCTGGACGACGCGGCTGAAAAGCTTTCTGAGATAGACGATTGCGAATGGTACATTCTCAGCCGTGATTCCAATCCCGGATACCTGGGCTTCGGTCAGGATGCGGACCGCATGGCCAATCTTGCCAAGGTTTTCCCCATGCTGTTCTTTCTGGTTGCCGCGCTGGTCTGCCTTACCACCATGACCCGCATGGTAGACGAACAGCGCATACAGATAGGCAGCCTTAAAGCCATGGGCTACAGCAGCTTCGATATTTCGAAAAAATATCTTGCCTACGGGGCGCTGCCGGCGCTGGCAGGCGGGCTTCTGGGTCTCGTCATAGGCTACACCCTGTTCCCCACCATGATTTTTACGGCTTACCAGATAATGTACGAGGTTCCCTCTCTGCACCTGAGAGACTACGCGGGTATTTCCGTATCCTGCATGGGGGCAGCCCTTGCCTGTACCACGCTGGCCACCTTATGGGCCTGCCTTTCGACCCTCAGATCGGTGCCTGCTGAGCTTATGAGACCCAAGGCCCCTGCGGCAGGCAGAAGGGTGCTGCTGGAATACATCAGCCCTCTGTGGAGCCGTCTGGGCTTTTTCGGCAAGCTTACTGCAAGGAATCTGTTCAGATATCAGAAGCGCTTCTGGATGACCATAATAGGCATCGGCGGATGCACGGCCCTTATAATCGCCGGCTTCGGACTGCGTTCTTCTCTGATGACCACCATGGACAGGCAGTATTCAAGCATTTTCAATTATACGGCTCAGGTCAACATGGCCTCCGATCCTTCAGAGGAGGACAGGGCTGTCATCGAGGAATACATATCCTCCAATCCCTCTGTCACGGGATATATGCCCTGCGTAATGAACAGTGTCGACTGCGAATCCGACGCCTACAGGACCTCCGGCGTAATTCAGGTCTGCAGTCCTGATCAGATAGGCAGCTTCGTGGAGCTGAGGCGCTTTGCTGACGGCAGCCCCATCACCCTGGACGACAGCGGCGTGGTCATAGACCAGAAGCTTTCGGAGCTTTTGAAGATTGGCCCCGGAGATAGCTTTATCGTGGATAACGACGGCAGATATCAGGTAAGGGTCAGCGCGGTGACAGAGCATTATCTGGGTCACTACGTGTACATGACCCCCGCCTGCTATGAGGAGCTTTGGGGCAGGAGCTGGAACCCGAACGCTTATATAATGCAGTTTGCCGACGCCTCGGACGAGCTTTGCAATTCGGTTTTCTCGGATCTTATGAAGCTTGACAACGTAGGCGCCGCCACCCGTGTGGCAGATACCAGGGATACCTATCTGCACAGCATGGAGCGCATTGACTTTGTTGTGGTGATAGTGATACTTTCCGCTGCGGCTCTGGCTGTGGTGGTTCTTTACAATCTTTCCAACATCAACATAACCGAGCGGCGCAGGGAGCTTGCCACCATCAAGGTGCTGGGCTTTTACGACAAAGAGGTCTCGGCCTATGTTTACAGAGAAAACATAGTGCTGACTGTCCTTGGCATAGCCCTGGGGATAGTGATGGGCCGCTGGCTGCACAGCTGGCTTATAAAATCCGTGGAGATAGACCTGATGATGTTCGGCAGGGACACCGATCCCATGAGCTGTGTGTACGCCGGCATACTCACCGCGGTGTTCAGCGCAGCAGTCAATGTAATGGCTCACTTCAAGATGAAGGAGATAGATATGGTGGAATCCCTGAAATCGGCTGAATAGAAGATTTGCGGGAAACCCGGGCACACTGCTGCCCTCAGACAGAAAACAGGAGAGCTTATGAACAGCATCATTTTGTATTCCGATCAAACCCAGACAGTACGCGACGTGATAGAAAAAGACGGCGTGTGCTTTTCCAAGCGCGAGTACGTTCAGAAAAAATACAAGGAAAGTGCCCATATATTTCTGAATAATTACGACTGGTTTGTGAAAAAGGCCGCTCAGCTGGTGCCCATGCCGGAAGGAGCAGCTTATCCCTACTGGGCATTCAGGGATCTTTACCGCACGGAATCCGGCAGCGCCGGAGGAGCGCTCAGGCTGGAGGTACCTCTGGACTGCGCGGTGTTTTTCGATGCCGATGACTGGACTAAGGTAATGCGCTTTTCTTATATCGGAACCGACGAAAAAGACGAGCAGGCATTTTCGGATGAGCTTAAAGCCAGGGGGCTCAGCTATTACAGCGTAATGACAAGCCCGTTTTATCCGGAATACAGAAATGCCGTGATGGCAAGCTGGGACAGGCTTTTCAGACATCACTTACAGATTGCCGCCGGGGATTACGACTGCGTGGGCAGCGTTCAGGCTGCCCTGTGGTGCATCAGAAAAGAATGGGTAGTGCTGAGTTGAAAAACAAGGAGCTGTTATGGAAGATACTATAAAGGTATGGACAAGGCAGCACAAGGATGTGGGAAGGCTGCTCAGGGAAAACGGCAGGCATGTGGTGGACAGCAGCCGTTACATCAGCCTGGATATGCCCGAGCATAAAGGGCTTATCATGACCTGCTACGACTGGCTGGCGGACAATTGTCCCAAGCGGGAATTCAAGCCCGGGGATGCCAGATATCCGGTGTGGGTGTCTCTGGAAAGGAAGACCGCCTATACCGAGCAGAAGGGCTGCCTGCTGGAGCTGGATATCCCCGCGGAGCGCCTGGTGCTTTTGAATATTGCCAAATGGAGCCGCATTTTGAATTATCAGTACATCCCCCTTGATGCAGAAGACGAAAAGCGCCACGAGGCCCTGCTCAATGCCTATGGGATCAGCGATGCAAGGGCAGTCATGGAGCGCTTTTATCCGGATATAAGGCGTGAGGTACTGGACAGCTGGAAGAGGCTTTTCGATGAGGATGTGAAGCTTGTCAACGATTTGAGCTACGGCCTGGTCTGGGAGCTGAGAAGGGAGTGGCTGGTCAGAGAAGACTGAGCTCTGCTGCAAGCCCCCGGAGGAGCTTATTCTCCGACTATGCGGGTTTTGACAGCCCAGTCGGCCTGGACCTCTTTGTGAATGCGCGCGTGTTCGGCATAGGTTTCCGCAAACCAGAGATTGCCGTATTTGTCTGACTGGAAAAAATAATAGGAATTTTCCTCCGGCCACAGCGCCGCATCTATGGATATCAGACCCGGGCAGCAGATGGGCCCCACGGGCAGGCCGCTGTGCCTGTAGGTGTTGTAGGGCGAATCCACATCAAGATCGCCCCGGGCCAGAATGTTTTTGTGAATACCCAGAGCAAACTCCACAGTGACGCAGGATTGCAGCATGCGTCCGGGAGTGCGTTCAAGTCTGTTGTAGAAGACCCCTGCCGTGCGGCGGCGGTCTTCTTGTGTTACCGCCTCGCTTTCCAGCATAGAGGCCAGGGTGATTATCTCATCGAGGCTGTAGCCCGTCTCGGCGGCTCTTTCCAGGCGCTCGGGGGTGCAGACCATCTCCTCGAAGCGATCGAGCATGCGTTCGATCACAGTGTTCGGATCCGAATCCGGATAGAACCTGTAGGTGTCCGGGAACAGGAAGCCCTCCAGCTTTCTTCTTCCGGGCGCGTCTGTAAGAAAATACCTGTCCGCGTCCCAGGCGGCGCAGGCAGCTGCAAAATCCGCTTTGCCGCATATGCCGCTTTCCTCGAGAAGCTTGCCTATTTCGGGTATTTGCAGGCCCTCCCGGATGGTTATCCTTACATCGGGTATGAGAACAGGCTCGGACATGGCCTCCGCGATCTGCCTGTAGCCATCTCCGGGACCGAGATAAAAATCTCCGGGGTTCCATATGTCATCTGACCCCGTAAGCCTTATATAGCAGCGGAAAAGGGCGGGGCTTCTGACAGCTCCGCAGTCTCCGAGCGTATTTGCGATTTTTATGGTGCCCGAGCCCGGGGAGACAGTTATGCATACAGGCTTTATAAGACTTCCGTGAAGAAAGTCTCCGGCGGCGTAAAAAGCCGCAAGGGCGACTGCTGCCAGGGCGAATATGAGCAGTATAGCTGTTTTTTTGAGATTTGGCTTAGTCATTCTGATGCTTGGGCGGCGGCCCCGGGTCCTGTATTTCTGTATTATTGCATTATTGCCGAATCTGACAATAAAAGCCCGGCCTCCACATGGAGCAGGGCTTTTCAGACGGTTTATGTTTTTGCCGGCAGGGCTTTAGGAAAGCTTGTTTGCCGTGGCGGAGACGCTGTGGCACTGCTTGATGGTCTTGAGCACCACATTGGTCTGGGTCCTCTTGATGGAGGATACGCCCTTGACCTTGTTGAGAATGGTCTCCAGCTCGGATGTGCTGCTGGTCACGATTTTGATGGAATAATCGTATTCGCCTGTTATGTAGAAGCACTCCAGGATCTCGGGGTTGCTGTTTACGAAGCTTATGAATTCCTCGGATCTTGAGGGGTCCTCAAGGCTGACGAGCATGGTTGCCGCCAGCTGCTTGTTGAGCACCACGGGATTGAGTATGGCGGTGTACTGATCGATGATTCCGCTGTTTTCCAGTTTTTTGAGTCTTTCGCTGATGGCTGAAAGCGAAAGATTTACGCGCTTGGACATTTCCGAGATGGAAATCCTTGCGTTGCGCTGGAGTTCTTCAAGTATTCTGACGTCTATGCTGTCCAGATTCATATCATTCACTCCTCAATGGCGGCGTGTGTCCTTTTAATTATGATATTATCAAAGCGACCAAAAATAATCAAGCGAATTTATTTAAAGGGTTTAAAAATTACAGCTATGAGTAAATTCCCAAAGTAAATCCCACAGTAGGAATTAAAGTTGGATTTACTCTGGGAAATTTTTTGCCGTAGGATTTACCTTGGGAAATCATCCCAAATATTTTTACGGAGGTACAATCCTATGACAAACAAATCCAATCC
>JAZRXE010000012.1:0-21162 GCA_045600065.1 Anaerovoracaceae bacterium | reverse complement strand
GCGTAAGCAGATTTGATTCTGCAATAAATATGTTCTCATAGCTGCCCTGCTGGTAGTAGGCTATTCGTCTTCCGTTGTTTCGAAGTGATCTGAGGCTCATTTCCTTAAACTCCTCAGGCTCGGGCACCGGTACCGTTTCCGTCGCATAGACCTGTGCAGGCACATTTCCGATGACCATGGCGATACTCAAAAGCACTGCCGTTATTTTCTGACATATTCCGTTCATTTTACGTCCTCCACAAGGCTGTTTGCTCTGCTATTGTTTATCTTAATTTATTTTTACCGATTTTTTAGGACTGCTTTGAAATTTATCTGTTCATTTTTGTTTATATCAAAAAAGCGCATCGGCCGGCATTTTAGGATACCGCCTTTGCGCTTAAAATCCTCTTGTTCTATCAGATCCGGTAAAAGATCTATAGAACTTTTTTCTATGCATTTTTGTCTGATTCGATAAGTCAATTATCTGGCCTCACTATCAACTCCAAAATACATCGTTAATAATTTATCATATTCTCTACGAGCCATCAATACTCTGCAGCCAAAAACTAATATGCGTGTGTTTTCGCCCCCTTGTGACATGCAGCACAGTACGACACACAAGAACCGTCCCCTTGTGTCCCCGGTACGACACACAAGAACCGTCCCCTTGTGTCCTTGTGACGATCAGTTGTCTTTTCTGTAGCCGAAATTGCTGATGGCAATGTCGGATTCGCGCCATTTTTCCTTGACCTTTACGAATGTCTCCAGGTAGACCCTGGTACCGAGCAGTGCCTCGATCTCTTCTCTGGCGCTCTTGCCTATGCCCTTCAGCTTGCGGCCGCCCTTGCCTATGATGATGCCCTTGTGGGAATTCCGCTCGCAGTATATGCAGGCCCGGATAGAAGTAAGACGCTCGCCCTCCTCGAAGCTTTCAATCTCTACGGCAACGCCGTGGGGTATCTCATCGTCCAGGTACATCAGCAGCTTTTCGCGTATGATCTCGGATACCAGAAAGCGCTCCGGATGATCGGTGATCATTTCCTCGGGGAAGAACATGGGGCCTTCCTCCATGTATTCCTCCAGCTTGTCCAGCAGCACGTCCACATTCTTACCCTTCAGGGCGCTGGTACCCATGATCAGGTCGAAGCAGCCCATCTGCTCGTAAGTATCGTAGATCTGCTTGTAGACCTCCGGCTCCAGCTTGTCGATCTTGTTGATGACCAGCACCTTAGGGGTGTCAATGTCCTTGAGCAGGTTCAGGATGAACCCGTCTCCGGACTTTTCACCTTCGTAGGGACTGTCCACCAGGAAGAGTATCACATCCACCTCCTTGAGAGTGCCTATGGCAGAATCGGTCATATAGGCTCCCAGCTTGTTCTTGGGCTTGTGTATGCCCGGGGTATCGATGAAGATAATCTGAGCCAGGGGCTCGCCCTCCTCCATGCGGGTGTAAATACCCCGTATGGTATTTCTGGTGGTCTGAGGCTTGTCTGTTGTAATGGCGATCTTCTCACCAAGTATGCTGTTTAAAAGTGTGGATTTGCCCACATTGGGCCTTCCGACTATCCCTGCGAATCCGCTTTTCATTATTCCCTCTTTATGCCCAGCTGATCCATGACGCGCTCTTCTGCGGCGCGCATCAGCCTTTTGTCCTCGTCTTCCATGTGATCGTAGCCCAGCAGGTGAAGCACGCTGTGCACGAACAGATATATCTCTTCTCTTTCAAAGGAATGTCCGAATTCCTCTGCCTGCTCCCGGCACTTGTCCAGGCATATCACCACGTCACCCAGAGTGATCTCTTCAAAATCCTCCAGCTCTTCTCCGCCGTCGTACTGGGGAAAGGACAGCACGTCGGTCACCGAGTCCACACCGCGGAATTCCCTGTTGAGCCTTTGTATCTCTTCTTTATCCACAAAGCTTACGGAAATGCTGATATTTTCCGGGTCTATGTCCTCTGCCTCCAGGCAGAGCCTTGCAGCCTGATACATTGTATCCGCGGTCTTATCGGCGGGCATATTGTCTTCGTCAAAATATATGAACATTTTACTCCTCCGCCCATTCAGGATGGCGCTGAATGTATCTGTCGTAGGCATTTACTATGCGGCGCACCAGGGGATGACGCACCACGTCGGAATCGGTCAGCTTTCTGAAGGCAATGCCCTCCACGCCGTCCAGTATGCGCACAGCGTCTACAAGGCCTGAACGCTTGCCTCTGGGCAGGTCTATCTGAGTCACGTCTCCTGTGATTATCACCTTGGAGCCGAAGCCCATTCTTGTAAGGAACATCTTCATCTGCTCCTTGGTGGCATTCTGGGCCTCGTCCAGTATTATGAAGGCGTTATCCAGAGTGCGGCCCCTCATGTATGCCAGAGGGACTACCTCGATGGTCTCCTTCTCCTTAAGACGCAGGGTGGCCTCTCTGCCCAGGATATCGTAAAGAGCATCATAAAGAGGCCTCAGGTAGGGATCTACCTTTTCCTGAAGATCTCCGGGCAGAAAGCCCAGACGCTCGCCTGCCTCCACAGCGGGGCGCGCCAGTATGATCTTTTCCACTTCTTTGTTTTTGAGGGCATTGACGGCCATGGCTACGGCAATATATGTCTTGCCTGTGCCTGCCGGCCCTATGCCGAAGGTTATATCGTTGGATCTTATGGCATCCACATATTCCTTCTGGCCCAGGGTCTTGGCCTTCAGAGGCTTGCCCCTGAAGGTGAAGCAGATTATGTCCTTGTTCAGGCTGCTCTGGGTATAGGAGACCCCGTCTCTGGACAGAGCAATGATGTAGTTGACCTTCTGCTCATCCAAAGGTTGGCCGGATTCCACCACCTTGAACATTTCGCCTATAACAGAAGCCGCCCTGTCGGCTTCCTTGCCGTTGATTATTATCTCTTCGCCGCGGCATACTATCTGAACCTCGCAGTCCTTTTCCACAGCCTTGAGATTGGAGTCGAATACTCCGAATACTTCCGAGGGCTCGGCTGTCACTCCGGGCCTTATCCTAAGTTCGCTCACTTGACCTCCGCTGAATCGTTGATATTTGCAAAAAAAGCCTACCGTAGCGGCAGGCTTTTTGTAGTGAACTAATATCTCTTGTTTGCCTTTTTGCGTGCAGCTTCGGACTTCTTCTTGCGCTTTACGCTGGGCTTTTCGTAACACTCTCTTTTTCTGAGCTCGGACATGACGCCGTCTCTAGCACAAGAGCGCTTGAATCTCTTGAGTGCACTCTCCAGACCTTCGCCTTCTCTAACTACTATCTGTGCCATTCTTGGTTCACCTCCTCGCTTTCCGGATGAACTTGCATCCGTAATTCAACATTCAGAATTATACACGGCAAAGCTTTGCTGTGCAAGTGCTTTTTTCAGAATTTTATCCCAGAGTCTTGGGCTTTGCTCCCTTGGGGATGGGGCATACATAGCCGTCGCCTACGCGGCTTGCGAAATCCTTCTTCGCAGCCTCGATGATGGAAGGATCCTCAATGGCGTCGATGGCTGTAGCTGCAATGACCTGGCCTGCGTAGATCATTCTGTCCTTGGCGACCTTGCCGGTACCCTGAGCCACTACCTGCCAGGAGTGACCCGGAGTATTGGAGCACCAGGTTGCAACGGCGATCTGAGAGGTGGGGCATACCCAGCTTACATCGCCCACGTCGGTGGAACCGGGCCTTGCCAGATTGAAGGCATGGGGCTCGATGTGGTTATAAAGCACATCGTTGGTGCGGGCCTCGATATACTTTTCTCTCTCCTCACCGGACAGCAGGGCCAGGTAGTCTTCCTTGATCTCTGTGGGGATGTTGGTCTTGTTGAGCCGGGTCAGATATTCCATATCCGCGGCAGATGCCATGGGAATGGGAAGCTCGTGCATATTCTTGAGCAGCTGATCCTCCAGAGGCCTGTTCACAAGCACGTTGGAGCAGCCCTTCATGAATTCCTTTTCAACTGTAGTCTCTGTCATGGTGGCAGCGCCGTCTGCGATCAGGTCTACTCTTCTGCGCAGGTCTGCGACCTCGGAATTCTTGGGCGCACGGATAAGGTAGATGGCCTTTGCATTAGCCTGGACTACATTGGGGGAAGCACCGCCTGCGTCTGTAATTGCATAGTGGATGCGGGCATCGCTCTTGACATGCTCTCTGAGGAACTGAACGCCTACGTTCATAAGCTCAAGTGCATCCAGCGCTGAGCGTCCGTGCTCGGGATCGCCTGCAGCATGGGCAGACTTGCCCTTGAAGATATACTTCACCTGGGTATTGGCAAGATACCTTGCGGACATGACACCGTTTTCCTTGTCGGGGTGCCAGGTGAGAGCTATATCAAGACCGTCGAAAACGCCTGCGCCTGCCATGAAAGCCTTGCCGGAGCCGCCTTCCTCTCCGGGGCAGCCGAAGTACTTTACAGTACCCTTGCCTGGGTTATCCTGGAGATATTCCTTGAGGATGAGAGCGGAAGCAATGGTGCCCACGCCCAGCAGATTGTGACCGCAGCCCTGGGAAGCAGGTCTGCCGGTGGGTTCGTGGAGCCTGAATTCCTCGGGGACCTCACCGATGTTGCCGAGAGCGTCGAATTCGCCCAGAAGTCCGATAACGGGCTTGCCGCTGCCGAATTCTGCGGTGAATGCGGTCTCGACTCCGCCTACTCCCTTTTCGACCTTGAAGCCCTTGTCTTCAAGGAAGGAGGTGAGCGCTTCTACGGATTCGTATTCTCTGAAAGCAGTGGATGCGGTCTCCCAGACCTTGTCAGACAGAGCATATAGCTCGTCTCTGTATACATCTACGTATTTGAGAGCTGTTTTTTTGTCCATGGTCTAATTCTCCTTGATTATTATGATAAAAACGGTTGAAACTGTTTTATGAGCCGGGAGGCCAGTTCATCTGGCGCTTGCCGAGCAGGTGCATATGCAGGTGCTGCACGCTCTGCCCGCCTTCCGCGCCGGTGTTTATCACCAGTCTGTAGCCCTTTTCCAGGCCCTGAGCAGCGGCAATCTCCTTCACCTTGAGCAGCATGTGGGCCAGCAGCGCGGCGTCCTCTTTTACGGTCTCGTCCAGAGAAGCTATGTGCTTTTTGGGGATGATGAGAACGTGAACTGGTGCCTGAGGCTCCATGTCGTAAAATGCCATGATCTGATCGTCTTCATAAGCCACATTTGCGGGGATCTCATGAGCTCCGATGCTGCAGAAAATACAATCGGACATATTTACTCCTTTCTGCCGAAGATTCCGTCCTGAAACGGCCTTTCGGCTCTGATATCTATAAAAGTGTTGGTAAGATCTTTCGATCCGTCTCCGGCAAAATATACCGCGCAGAAATCGGAAGCCCTTCCCTTCCAGTACTGCCTGCCCTCTATGCACACCTGCTCCTCGGCAAGCACCCTAAACAGCTTTCCGCTCATGCCCTGACGGAATCTTACGGAAACGCCCTCGGAAAACTCTATGAGCCTTTTGTTGCGCTCTTTTTTTACCGGCGGGGCTATCTGACCGTCCATTCCGGCAGCCACTGTGAACAGCCGCCTGGAATACGGAAAGCCGTGGACCTTCAGATATCCGGCCTTTTCCACCAGATCCAGGCTCCTTTGGAAATCCTCCTCGCTTTCTCCGGGAAAGCCCGTGATAATATCCGTGGTGATTCCGTAATCCGGGTCAAAATCCCTGAGCACCCTGACTATGTCCATATACTCTTCCACGGTATAATGGCGGTTCATGGCGCTGATTATGCGGTCCGATCCGCTCTGCACCGACAGGTGCAGGTGATGGCAGAGCCTTTCGTAGCCCAGCAGGCTTTTGACATATTCGGCATTGACTACTGTGGGCTCCAGCGAGCCCAGCCTGATGCGGAAATCTCCGTCCAGATCGTTTAGAGCGCTGATCACGCTGTCTATGCCCGAGGGGCTCACATCCTCCCTGTCGCAGCCGTAAAGCGCGGTGTTGATGCCTGTGAGCACTATTTCCTTAAAGCCCTGATCTACAAGAGCCCTTGCCTCTTTTACTATGCTTTCCAGGGGCCTTGATCTTACCGGGCCTCTGGCGTAGGGTATGACGCAGTAGGAGCAGAAGCGGTTGCAGCCGTCCTCTATCTTAATGAGAGCTCTGGTGCGGGATTCGGTGCCGGCAATTGCCGGATGATCCTTGTACACGCTTTCTGTGACCCTGGTATCCGCAACCAGATTGACAGGGCCTTCCCTGCCTCCGGGAGCAATATCCGGAGCATACACGGGCTCATCTTTACGGGCATCCCTTTTTGCGACCGCCTGCTCCACAAGCTCCACGGCGCGAAGCTTGTCTGTGGTGCCCATTATGATGTCCGCCTCCTCTATGCCCGCCACCTCGGAAGGATTGGTCTGGGCATAGCAGCCCATGATAACGGTGACGGCTGAAGGATCACGGTGCTTCATGCGCCTTATGTACTGCCTGGACTTACGGTCAGCAAGCCTTGTGACGGTACAGGTATTTATGATATATGCGTCTGCGGCCTCATCCTCGTCCACACACTGCCAGCCCCTCTGCCTGAAGGCTTCGGCAAGCAGCTGGGTCTCGTACTGATTGACCTTGCAGCCCAAAGTATAAAAAGCTACTTTTTTCTCCATAATATGTGATACGGCTCCGCCATACAATTAAAGGCGCTGACGCCGCTTATTTTATCAAAAACAACAGCGCCGGGCAATAAGTCAAAAGCCCGGCAGAGCTTTTTTTGCTATAATATGCTAATATATTATAATCCCTATCGGAAGTATACGCTATGCAAAAAAAGAAATCGAGATCAAACAGACTGGCCATATGCAGCTGCCTTACCGCGCTGTCGGTGGTCATACTCATAATAGGCAGCTATCTTGGAGTTGCCATCTACGCAGCGCCCCTGCTTGCTGCCATGCCTCTGCTGCCCATTGCCATTGAATACGGAAGCGGCTGGGCGCTAAGCTCTTATGCAGCAGCTGCCATGCTGGCTCTGATGCTTTGCGCAGACAAGGAACTTGCCCTTGTCTATGCCTTCTTCTGCTGGTATCCGGCTGTCATGCCACGGATATACAAGATCAGAAGCCCTCTGCTCAGAACGGCCCTCAGGCTGGGCCTTTACTGCATATGCGCGCTGAGCATGTACGCGGGAATAATGAAGCTGCTGGGTCTGAACGCCGATCTGAATGCCAATACAAGGCTGATCAACGCCGCGCTTTTTGCCTCCGGAGCTTTGATCTTCCTGCTGGCAGACAGGGTATATCTTGTAGCCCTGCACCTTTGGAATACCAGATTCCGACCCTCTCTTAAGGATATTCTGTAGTCAGAAAGCGGCCCGGAGCACTTAGCTTCGGACCGCTGTTTTTGCGGGAAAGACTGCTATTCACAGCATCATTTAGACACGTAATAGAAGACTATGCATTCCCTTCCTTCCACATCCCATTCATAAGGATCTGAGACGCATTCATAGCGCTCTATGGGTATCGGAGTCTCCGTGACATGAGTCCCGTATTTGACAGCTTTGACCAGTTTTGCTTTTTCGAGTGGCCCACCTGTTGCCAGCTCCAAATACTCGACCGTATAGCTTACATATTCGGGAATCTTCTCATAATGAAAATCTATGGCATTGTCGTTTACTATCTCTGTGTACTCCCATTTGCCGTATACGGTGTGGTCTCCGCTGAGAGTGATGCTTCTTACAGGCTTAGTGCATGCCTCATCTGTGCACCAGCCGGTGAAGGTCCATGTCCCTGTGCGATTGATGGCAACGGTAAGGGTTTTACCGTAGTATAATTCATAATCGTCAGCATAGTATCCGGCGATCTTCTCTGCATTAAGACGGATCTCAGTGCCTATCTCCACGCCGTCGACGGTTTTGGGCTCGATGCCGGGCAGCGGCTCACCGGTATTCAGATCGATGAAGTTCACCGTGTAAGAGGCGGTTTCAGCCAGCGGACTACCGTCCGATGTCTTCCAGCTTGTTTCTGGCTTGTCTCCGAGCCAGATATAGGTCCCGGGAAGGCAGCCGGTCCTGTCCTCGGGAATGACTGCATCCGAAGGAGCCCCGTATACAGGATCGCCTATCACCTTATAACTTATTGAGCAGGTATCCAGACAGGCATTGTCCAAGATCCAGCACACGAATTCATACCCTTTGCGAACAGGTGTGACAGAAGACACAGTGTAGACTGACGAGCCTGTTACGGTATCGCTTTGGGGAAGGCCGGAAACAGCAGCATCGTCAGTTCCGGCAAGGTAGCTGACGGTGTATCGGGCTACAGGATCCTCCGGGTATGCCAGTACGATGTTGTTTCCGTCGATCTTCAGCACAAAGCTGTATGCGATATCAGGATCGAGGGTGTAATTTGCAAGCTGGTCGCTGCCGGGAGTCTCATCATATGCGATAACTATCCTGCCGGCATAAGGATCTTCCATGTCTATATCCTTTAGGACCACGTCGGAATCGGCACCTATGGCATTTTCGATATAATACCCGTTATCGAGGAAAACTTTATGCTCGAACAAGCCGCCGTTTACTGACAGTATCATATTGGACCCGTCGTGGTAAAACGCTTCATCCTCGCCCTCGATGACGCCGCCGAAGTACCTGAAAACGCCTCCGGGCAGATCGGTACCCTCCTGGTATTTACCGAGATAGAAAGCGATTCCGTCTCCGCGGCCGTCTGCCTTGTTTCCGGTGATCGTTCCGCCGTACATATGCATGTCTCCGCCGCCGTATATAATATAGCCTGTGGTGGATTCATAATACTCGGAAAGAACGCCTGCTCCGTCCTTGCTGACGGTGTTTGCGGTGATGGTACCTCCGTTCATGATAAGGAGACCGGGCGTGCCGACCTGGGATGAGATATGGACACCGCCTCCGCGTTCTGCGGAGTTGCCGGAGATCTCACCCTCATTCAGAATCACCGTTCCCTGCTGTATCGCCACACCGCCGCCTTCTCTGACTGCGGTATTGTCTGTAATGGCGCCGCCGGATACAGTCAGCGTGCCGTCCATTACATAGATGCCGCCTCCGCCGTAGGATGTTCCGACTGCATGATTGTCATGGATGCTGCCGCCGTACATGTACATCTCGTTGTACACCGTGACACCTGCCCCGTACCAGCCTGCGCTGTTGCCGCAGATCTCACCGCCGTACATGTAAAAAATACCGTCCGGAGTGTTGTATACACCGCCGCCGCAGGATGCGGAACTGTTTTTTATGACACCGCCGTTCATGTTGAAGACCGTGAAATTGATCACGCCGCTGTTGTTCATCCCGGAGATCTCACCGCCGCTCATGCTGAACACTCCGGTATTGCGAACTCCGGTCGAGCCGTCTTTGATCACGCCGCCGTTCATGTTGAAGACAGCGTCTGTACCGTTGCTGACACCGACGGAATGGTTATTGTCCATGAGACCGCCGTTCATCGTGCACACACCGTAGTTACGGATGACGCCCGGCGATGAATACTGTCCGTAAAAATCGGTGAAGCGTCCGCTTTCGATGATCAGCTCACCGTGGTTGATGATAAAATCGCTGATGTAGTCCTTATAGATCTTTACATATTTTACAGAATACTGTCCGTCGAAGCAGCCGGTCTGCGCTGCAGAGCTGTCCTTTATGGTCAGGGCCGCTCCGCTGCTTACGATGATATGCACATTGCCTATGGACAGAGTGTTTCCGGCCATGTCTATGACCGCATGCCCGCTTTCGATGATTATGTCACCGTTCAGTTCCGCTCCGCCTTCGGGGATCATAAGCACCGCCGGATCGCTCTCAGTACCGCCCGCATAGCTTCCGCCCGTTGGCTGTATTTCAGTCGTCCCGGCCGCGAGCGAAACGCAGGGCAGAGACAGCAGCGCTGCAAGCACCAGAGCCGTTACTGCGGCAGTTCTCTTCATGTTGGTAAAATTCATATACTTCATCTCCGTTTGATCAAAGGATCAGCCCTCCGTATAGGCCGCGACCGGCTTACAGGCTGTGAACAGGCTGAGGAATGGGTACATCTTCGGGGATCGGGCAGTGGTAGACATCGCCCTTCATGGCTTCCTTGAATTCCGCAGCAGCCTTTTCAATGATGGAGGGATTGTCATACATCTTGGCTGCAGCCACTGCCATGACCTTGGCTCCGTAGAGCATGCCCTTGTAGCCTATGGAATTGCCTGCGCAGGCGCAGATCTGCCAGCTGTGGCCGGGAGCCGCCGCGTTGCAGGTAGCTGTGGTAAGGCTGGTGCAGGGAACGATATGAGCCACATCGCCCACATCTGATGATCCTCCGCCCATGGCATATCTTACCGTACCGACCTCAGTCGCGATCGGGCCACCATCAAGGCTGCCGGATTTCACAGCCTGCTCGTACATGGGGCTGGCTTCGTTGAGAGCCTTGGCAAAGGCCAGCTCTTCCTCGGTATATACGGGAGAAGGGATCTCCTTCATGGTATCAAGGACCACTTCCACGCCTGTATGATTGTTCAGTGAAGGATAACAGCCGCCCAGGAACTCTATGCTCAGATCTGTCTCTGTCATATGAGCAGCGCCCTCTGCGCACTTTACGATGCGGGCATAGGCATCCTCGATGGCCTGACGGCTGAGAGCCCGGACATAATACCATACGGATGCCTTGTCTGGGACGATGTTGGGTGCGGTACCTGCTTCCTTGTAGGAATAATGGATGCGCACGTCGGAGGTGACGTGCTCTCTCAGGTAATTCGCGCCCACGTTCATGATCTCGGCGGCATCCAGCGCGGATCTGCCGTTGTAGGGATCTCCTGCGGCATGGGCGGTTCTTCCGCTGAAGTGGAAGATGGCAGAGTTGAGTCCGTTCATGGTGCCCTCTGTAGTTCCGTTCATATTTCCGCCATGCCAGGCAAATGCAAAGTCCAGATCTCTGAAGGCTCCACCCCTTGCCATAAAGACCTTGCCTGTGAGCAGCTCCTCTGCGGGGCAGCCGTAGAATACAACTGTGCCGGACTTGCCTGTCTCTTCCAGATAGGCCTTGATGCCCACGGCAGCGCCTATGGAGCTTACATTCAGAAGATTGTGTCCGCAGCCCTGTCCGGGTGCGCCCTCAACAGCTGCGGCCTTGGTGGTCTGCTGCTTCTGGGACAGTCCGGGAAGAGCGTCAAGCTCGCCCAGTATGCCGATCACGGGATGACCCTTTCCCCAGCTTGCCTTTACTGCTGTGGGCATGCCCACATAGGGGAATTCCACCTCAAAGCCATATTCCTTCATAAGCTCCACGGTCCATTTTGCGGCGTGGACTTCATCATATCCCACTTCGGGGGTATCCCACATTTTCTGTGCCAGATCCTCCAACTTTGCCTGCTGAGCATCTATGGCCCTGATAATGCTTTCGTACATGTTTTACTCCTTCTTCAATTCCTCGGCTTTCGCCTTTCTATTTAATCTTTGCTCAACTGTATACTTGTGAAGCTGCAGCTGCAGTGCACAGGGGAACCGTCCCCTTGTGCACCTTGTGCATAAAAAAGCCCATGCGAAAGCACGGGCTGTATGGTCGTTTATTTAAGCAGCTTACCCAGCAGGCTCGCCACCGCGGCAATGTCTCCGGCATCCAGGCCGTCGTCGTCCTTCTTGGTCTTGGAAGCACCTGTGGCGGGGGTCAGCTTCTTGCTTGCGGCATTGGCTGCAACGCCCACTGCGGCAGCCTTAAGCAGGGTGCCTGCCAGATCCGAGCCGCTATCCTTGGAGCTCTTTGCCTTGGTCTTGGCCTTGGAGGTGTCGGTGCTGATTGCACTGCCCAGAAGACCTGCCATCATAGAGCTTACATCCAGGCCCTTGGAGGATTTTTTGCCGCCGAGAACCTGCTTGCCCAGCAGAGTCATGAGCAGAGGACCGTAGGTAGAAAGTATGCTGCTTATCTTCTTGGAATCCACGCCGGTATCCTTTGCGATCTTGGTGGTCGCTGCGGCGGTGCCTGCGGAACCTCCCAGCAGATGGTTGATGATCTTGGAGCCGTCATCTGTGTCCACATCCTTGATGAAGGAGCTCACATCGCTGGCATCCTTCTGAGAGTGATCGGTCAGCGCGTTGAGGAAGCCTTCGGCTGTATCAGAGCTCTGAGCCTGCTTATTGGCCCCGCTGATCAGCATGGGCAGAGCCTCGGTAAGAACGCTGGTAATGTCTCCGGCAGAAACGCCCGTGTTCTTGCTTGTCTGCTTTACACTGTCCTCGCTGAGCATGCTTACGAGTAAAGAACTAAGATCCATATTTATCTCCTTTGTTTATTAATTCAGATCGAATAAAAAATGAACTTATATTAAATCAGATTCATTATGTACTACAGACGGTTAAAAGTCAACAAAACCCACGGACAAAAAATCTTGTAAAAATACTGCGGCAAGAATATAATCAAAGCCAGCAAGACCGTAATCTCAAGGAGGAAAACATGGCAGCCAAAAAGGAACATAAATTAAAAGAATCACAGACTGTAATCACCGAATCCGGCAAGCTGGCAAAGGAAGCCAAGCCCGTAGGAGACTCCGGAAAGCTCCGTACGGGAGCCTGTCTGCTCTGGGCCCTGGCAATAGCCATGGAGGCCTGCGGCCTTGCCACGCTGCTGGGAAAAATGAACCTCAAGTTCATGCCCACAGATTACCAGATCATAGCATATATCGTACTGGACCTTATCTTTGTTATCATCGGAAGCCAGCTCTGGAAAAAGGCCAATCACATCACCCCCGCATCAGAAGAGAACAAGCTCAAATTCTGGCTTTGGAACAACATGGGCGTGATCGTATGCTGTTTTGCCTTCATTCCCTACATCGTCCTGCTTCTAAAAGATAAGGACATGGACAAGAAGACCCGTACCGTTGCCCTGGCAGCCGCCGCCATAGCCCTGATCATCGGCGGAGCCTCCAGTGTGGACTACAACCCCGTTTCCGCCGAACAGCAGGCAGCTGCCATAAACACCTTCGGAGACGAGATAGTTTACTGGGCGCCCTACGGAAAGGTTTATCACACTCACGAGGACTGCAGTGCCCTTAACCGCAGCGATGAGCTGACCTACGGCACGGTGGAGCAGGCTATTGCCGAAAACCGCACCAGGCTGTGCTCTTTCTGCGCAAAGGAAGACTCCATCACCGGAGTGGCAACAGAAGAATAATGCGCATTCGGAAGACGGACACCCCTGCCCGTCTTCCTTTTTGATAATCACAAGAAAGGAAACAGACATGACAGTTGAAGAAATGAAAAAGCTTGCCTGCGAAACCATAGACAAGCACGCTCAGGAGCTGATAGCCCTGACAGATAACATTTTCCACGAGCCTGAACTGGGATTCAAGGAATTCAAGACCGCAAAGAAATTCCAGGACAAGTACGATGCCATGGGCCTCAAGCACAAGGACGGCGTTGCTATCACAGGCATACTGGCGCCTCTGGAAGGCAAGCAGCATCTGGCTAAGCTGGCCATCATGGGCGAGCTGGACTCTGTTATTGTACCCGGTCATCCCGACGCGGACCCCGTCACCCACGCTGCTCACTGCTGCGGACACCACTGCCAGGCAGTATCTGTTCTGGGCGTAGCCTACGGACTTTTCGAATCCGGGATCTACAAGGAACTTGACGGAGATGTGGTGCTGATGCACGTACCCTCCGAAGAATGCGTGGAGATCGAATACAGAAAGTCCCTGATAGACGAGGGCAAGCTGAGCCTTCTGGGCGGCAAGCAGGAATTCATCAAGCTGGGCGTATTCGATGATATCGATATCATGATCATGCAGCACACCGCAAACCAGGATCTGTTCAACACCGGACATCCCGATTATATGAATCTGGATGCAGCCTGCGGCGGAAATGTGGGAATGGGCTTTGCAGTGAGAAACTACAGATTCATAGGCAAGGAATCTCACGCTGCCAACCCCTCTCAGGGCATCAATGCTCTTGAAGCTGCAAAGATAGGTCTTATGGCCATCGACGCTCAGAGAGATACCTTCCTGGAGAAGGATCATATCAGGATCCATCCCATCATCACCAAGGGCGGAGACCTGGTAAACGTCGTTCCCGCTGATGTCAGGATCGAGACCTATATCAGGGGCAACAGCATAGACGCCATCCTGGCTGCCTCCGAGAGGATAGACCGTTCCATGCAGGCAGGAGCCGACGCTTTGGGCGCAAAGCTTGAGACCATCAAGCTGCCCGGATACGCTGTACCCCAGGGCTGCGACGATCTTAAGGATGTACTCTTCGAAAACCTTGAGCTGGTTTACGGCAAGGGCAAGGTGGATCACGAAGGCTTTGCAGGCTCCACAGACGCCTCCGATGTTCAGTGCCTCATCCCGGCAGCACACTTCTTCTGCGGCGGAGCCGTGGGCATCAGCCACGGAGATGACTACTTCATCGCAGATCCGGACAAGGCTGTTGTAAAGGCAGCAAAAGCCATGGCCTGCACCGCCATCGATCTGCTTACCAATGGCGCCGAAAAGGCCCTGTACATCAAGAAGAATTACAAGGCTCCCATGACCAAGGAAGAATACCTGACCAAATGGGGCGGCCTCAAAAAGGGCGTTGTTTTTTAACAGATCCGGCTCTGTCGTAAGCATCCGGTAAGAGCTCTGCCCGAGCATCTTTCCCCCGATACGGAACTCACAAACACGGCAGCTGCAGCCGCTCAGACCTAAGACAAGCTCATTTGATGAGTGAGCTTGTCTTTTTGATTTTCAGTGTTTGAAAACTATTCCCTTCAAAGATGAAAAAAACAGCTGAAAGCCTATTATTCAAGCATTTTTTCGTTGACATCGAATACTTTTTTTGTCATAATAAGGTGGTTATTTATGAACAGAAGTTTATTTAAATTCCGGATCAAATTCAGGGATTTTCAGTATAATGACAGACAGAGAATTACGAAGGCTTTCACGACTGGAGCTGCTGGAGCTGCTTTTCAGGCAGAGCGGAGAAATCGAAAGACTTCAGAAAGAACTGGATAGAGCAAAGGAAAGCCTTCAGGACAGATCAATAAAGATAGAAAAATCCGGAGATCTGGCACAGGCCTCCATGCAGCTGAGCAGCGTTTTCGACTCAGCGGAGGAAGCCGCCGCCCTGTACCGGGAGAATACCCGCAAGCAGTGCGAGGCAATGGAAGCCGACGCACGGCAAAAGGCATCCGAAATCATAGAAGAGGCAGAGCGCCTTATGAATGCAGCGGCAGAGTACAGCGCATCAGCGATCAGCAAAACCAACGAATTTGTTAACGATATTAATTCAAGACTAACACAGCTGGGTATACGCGAGCCGCGTCTGATGCAGATAATGACGGAGGTCTCAGGCTTAAGTGGCGAAGAAAGCGAATAACATTCCCACCCCGACAAAGGATGAGCTGGAAAGAGAGCTTCGAAGGGCAAAATACAACGATAAGTATGTCAAGCTTTTGAAAAGCACGGTCGGAGCCCTTATAGTGACCGCAGCTGCGGCAGCCCTGGTGGCAACACTGGTGCTCCCCGTACTGCAGATCTACGGCAGCTCCATGACCCCCACCCTGGTGGAGGGCGATGTTGTGGTCACACTCAAGACAAGTGACATGCATCGCGGAGACATAGTAAGCTTTTACTATTCAAACAGAATACTTGTAAAGCGGGTCATAGGCCTGCCGCTGGATACCATATCCATAGACAATGACGGCAACGTATATGTCAACGGTGCCTATGTGGAGGAGCCCTATCTGAGCGAAAAGGCTCTGGGCGAATGCGATATTGAATTCCCCTATACAGTGCCGGAGGCATCGTATTTCGTTATGGGAGACCACAGGGCGACATCCATTGATTCCCGTACCACAGCAGTCTCCTGCATTACCCAGGACGAGATCGTAGGGAAAATAATCTATACGATCTGGCCGCTGAAAAACCTCGGAAGAGTCCGTTAGGCGCTGCCCGGCCTTCCGCACCAACACTGTTCAAACAGATTTTTATCTGCGAGATAAATAATTATTACCAGACTATTTTGTGTTAACAGAAAGGAACAACAAAATGAAGCAATTCAGACAGTTTGCAGCATTGCTGCTGTCGCTTGTGCTGATCCTCGGAATGTCGATTTCCGCATTTGCAGCGGGAACCGGCACAAAGTACATCGAGATCGGAAACAGCACAGACGGCTATGTATATAGCGCATACGAAATTTTCGACGGCGAAGATGACGGAAATGGGAAGCTTTCCAACATCACCTGGGGAAACGGTATAAAATCCTCAGATTTCATCACTGCTCTTCAGGCAGAAGACAGCTTCAAGGCCACCTCAGGAGCGATCAACCCCTTTGTGACAGCAACTACGGCCGCTCTTGTGGCAGATGTCATTTCCGGGTGGTCCGATGACTCCGAAAAGATCCAGAAGTTTGCGGAATTAGCATTTGAAAACAAAGATACCGCCGCAGCTACCAGCACCGATAAAGGCGATTATTACCAGCTCGAGGTTACCGAAGGATACTTCCTGGTATACGATACGACCATCCCCACCACGGATGCCACCCACACCAGGTATCTGCTCAAGGTCTCATATGACAATAACAGCGCCAACCCCGTAAAGGTCGCGCCCAAGTCTACCGAAGTTCCCGAGGTCACCAAGGAAGCAAAAGATCCCACCTATGCTACCGGAGATCTGGTGGATTATACGATCACGGCAAAACTTCCTGCATCCTACGCCGATTACGACAAGTATCAGCTGAAGATCACCGATACGCTCAGCAGCGGACTGGAACTGATCACCACCAGTGTTGTCGTCAGCTACGGAGGGACCACTTTGACCGCAAGCAGTGATTACACAATGATTGCCAGCGCCAATTCTTTGGTGATCGATCTGGGCGCAAATGACGGAAGCATCTACGACGTTAAGCAGATGACAAGCGTCACACCGGCAGCTCTGGGCGTTTTCACCGTAACTTATCAGGCCAAGCTGACTGCAGAGGCGATCACATCAGTTGAAGGCGTTACCAACAGCGCTATTCTGACCTTCTCCAACGACCCCAACAACGGCGGCGAAGGAACCACCAACGGGATCCCCGTTGAAGAAAATGTATATACCCTGCAGCTTCTGATCAACAAGGTTGATGAAGAAGGAGTTTCGCTTACCGGCGCCGAATTCACGCTCTACAATGCAGATGGCACATCAGTTGTTGGCGCACTCGAAGTAGACTCTACTGACGGAAGCAAGCATACAATCACCGGCCTCAAAGCAGGAAAATATGTCCTTAAGGAAACTACCACTCCTACCGGCTACAACACAATAGAAGATATAACCTTCACCCTTTCCGTAACCGAAGACGGAGAACTCAAAGCTATTACTTCAACAGGTCTTACTTTGAGCGATACAGACCTTGAAATCGGACAGGCTGTGGCCACAATTCAGAACAAATCCGGCAACACGCTGCCCGAGACCGGCGGCATGGGAACCAAGCTGTTCATCACCTGCGGCGGTTTCGCTGCCATGATGGCCGCAATATTCCTTGTTACCAACAAGAGAATGTCCAAGGAAGAGTTTTAATTCTTAATTTATCAGGATAGTTTGGATATACCTACGGAGAGTCTTTTAAAGGCTCTCCGTATAATGCATTTATAACTGCAGGGAGATGCCCATGAATGCAAAAAGCAAAACAGTCACCCTGGTGCTGTTGGTAATTTTTTTCACTGGCCTCTCCGTGCTGTTATACCCGGCTTTTTCTCAGTATTGGAATTCAAAGGTACAATCACAGGTGATAGTCGATTATTCCAGAATGACGGAAAACGCCGATGAACGGGACTATTCCGCCATATTCAGCCAGGCATACGACTATAACAGAAGGCTGGCAGCCCTGGAGGACCCCATGAGACAGTCCTCGGAGCTCGATAATTACGGCAGCGTGCTCAACCTTAACGGTTATGGAATGATGGGCTACATTACCATAGACAAGATACAGGTAGAGCTGCCCATATATCATACAACCTCAGATAGCGTGCTTGCTTCTGCCTGCGGCCATGTGGAATGGTCCAGCCTCCCGGTTGGAGGCCCCGGTACCCACTCCGTGCTTTCTGCTCACCGCGGACTGCCTAATGCAAAGCTGTTCACCAACCTGGACAAGATGCAGGTCGGAGACACCTTTACCATAACCATACTCAACCAGGTGCTTACATATCAGGTCGATCAGGTCCTGATAGTAAAGCCCAACGACGCTTCCGACCTTGTCATAGAGCCGGGGAAGGATTACTGCACCCTTCTCACATGCACGCCCTACGGAATCAACAGCCACAGGCTGCTGGTCAGGGGAAGCCGTATAGAGACAATTGCGAAAAAATCGTATATCATCACATCTGAAGCATATCTGATAGACAGACTCATCGTTACCCCGCTGGTAGCCCTGCCTATACTGTTTGTGCTTATAGTGTATGTCATATTAAAGCCTGCAAGGCGTAAACCCAAAGACGAAGACATAGGAATCAAACATGAAGAAAACGCTTAGAAAAAGAGTATCACTGATAACCGTACTGCTGTGCTTATGCCTTGTAATGCCTGCATTCGCGCTGACGCCTGCAGATGCCGTCGATCCCATAGATACGGCAAGGAAATGCAGCCTGACCCTCACCTACAACGATAAGGAAGATAGTTCCAAGTTCTTTAAGGGCCTGGAGATACAGCTCTACCAGGTAGGTACGGTTTCCGCCGACTTCAAATACTCCAAAACTCCGAACTTCAGCGCCTACAGCTTCGATATGAACGCCATGGAGAATCAGACCCAGTGGAATAACCTTACCACCACCCTGGTATCCAGAATACTTGGGGATTCCATCCCTTGCGACCAGCAGATCACTACTGACGCAAACGGCCGTGTCAAGTTTACCGATATGCAGCCCGGAATGTACCTTGTCAGATGGACAGGCAATTCCACCGGAGAGAATGTCAGCGGCTTTGCTCCCTTTATGATGGAAGTGCCGAAGCTCGGTGCTGACGGCAAATGGACCTACGATCTGACTGCCCTTCCCAAGCCCGGAACCTATTTCAAGCCCACTCCTACAGACCCTGACCCGCCCGTAGAGCCTTCAGAGGATCCGGATCCTCCGGCGCCTCCCGTAAAGCCTGATGATCCCGTTGTACCTCCGACTCCCGGACACACCGGCACACTGAGAGTCACCAAGATCTGGGACGACGAGCATTACGAGCATTTCGAAAACCACAGGCCTGAGAGCGTAGACGTGGCAATATACCATAATTCCAGCCTCTGGAGCATATGCACACTCAGCTCTGTAAGCAACTGGAGCTATAAATGGGAAGGCAGCCTCGATGACGACTGGATGGTCGTAGAGCTTAATGTTCCCGATGATTACGAATCTGAGGTCGAAGCCTCGGCAGACGGCTTTGTGATCATCAACAGCCTGCCCATGGACTTCTACGATCCTAACGATTTCAATATCCCGAGAACCGGAGACAGCGTCAATATCAAGGCTTATATCATCACCATGCTTGCCTCGGGAACAGCCCTGCTTCTGCTGGGCATATTCGCAAAGAGCCGCAGGCAGGAGGAATAGAAGCATAACAGTACAATACAGACAGTGAACCGCTTTATAAAAAAAAGTTCAGACCTATTGATCAAGGCGGGAGCAGCCCTGCTGTGCGCAGCCCTGCTTTTGCTGGGCTTTGATCAGATTTCCGAAAACAGGGCTCAGGCATGGCAAAGCAAGGTCAGCGAGGGCATATTAAGCGCCCTTCCTGCCATGAGCACCGGGCTTTGGGATGAATGCACAGGGGGAAACATGCCAGTGCTCGAGATCGAAGGCACAGACTTCTGCGCCATGATCCAATCCCCCGGACTTACGGATAAAATCCCTGTTGCCGCCTACTGGCAAAGCGATGAGAGCTTTCCGGACAAGATACTCGGCACCGGCAAAAGCCCCAGACGGTTTACCGGAAGTATTTACAGCCTTGACCTTATAATCGGCGGCGCCGACACAGATGCTCAGTTCGGATTCCTGAAGGAGCTCTATATGGGAGATCCGGTGTGCTTGACAGATATGAGAGGCCATGTATACAATTATAAGGTCTGCAGCTTTACAAGATGCAGCAGCGCCGACGCAGACGTATTGCAGAGCGTGGGGAGCCCCCTGGTGCTGTTTGTTCATCTGAGCACCCCGGACGAATATCTGCTCGTCGGATGCAAAACATCAAACTGATACAGACTTGAAACGGCAGCGCGACCTGATCTGCAAAGACAGAGTATTAAGCTTTATGTATAACACGGAGGACAGACAATGGACAGACGCGTACTCGGGATACTGACAGCCCTTGCCGCGGCTGTTTTTATTTTTTCATCATACAAGGTCGGAACCTACTGGTATCAGACCTGGCTGAGTCAGAAGAGCACCCAGGCACTCAGCGGAGTGGTATTGAAGCGCCCGGTAATAGAAGATGATCTGGAGCTGGCTCCTATAGAGATAGATTTCAAAAGCCTTACTGAGCAATATCCGGATGTTGTCGGGTGGCTTTACTGCGAGGATACTCCCGTAAACTACCCTGTAGTGAGAGGAAACGACAATCAGTATTATCTGAACAGGCTGTATAATAAAAAATACAACGTCAACGGCTCCCTGTTTATGGACTTTCGCTGCAGCAAGGATTTTTCGGACTACAACACAGTGATTTACGGCCACAATATCAAATCCGGGATCATGTTCCACACCCTTGTACAGTATAAGGACTCCGATTTTTATCAGCAGCATCCCTGCTGGTACCTGATGACCCCGGAGGCGGATTACAGACTGGATATTGTTTCAGGCTACATAACCCCTTCAGATTCCAGCGCCTACAGCTTTCCGAAGACGGAAAAGGAAAACCTGGATTTTATCAAGTATTCCACAAAAAAGAGCAGCTTTGACAGCCCGTATTCCATTGCCCCCGCACAGGGATCCCCGGATGCTCAGGAAGCCCTTCAGGGCAGCCAGGCAGCAGCGGATGCAGGATATTCAATGCCTGTGAACGGAGAACGCATATTGCCCGTAAGAAACAGCTATCTGTATGAATGCTTTTCGGGTATTGTCCACTCAGAGCAGTTCCACCAGCGCATAGAGCACTATACAGAGAATCACATAGATCCTTACGTGCTGGAGCCCAGACTGCTTAACCCATCGGATCACTTTATCACCCTTTCTACCTGCTCCTACGAATACGAGGACGCAAGATACGTGCTCTTCTGCAAGCCCGTAAAGCTGGAGCGCATAGAGGAATTATCCGCCAAGCCACAATGCGACTAGGGACACAGGGGGACGGTTCTTCTG
>JAZRXE010000011.1:0-22404 GCA_045600065.1 Anaerovoracaceae bacterium | reverse complement strand
AATGTCGATAGCCGCATAGATCAGGAAATCACTGATTCCATGGGGTAGGGGTTTTATGCCCTTTTACGAAAAAGCAAGCATCTTTCAGCTACAAAAAGAGAGCGTGTGAAAAACGAAAACTCATTTTTCACACGCCCTTTCAGTATGTTTGTTTTACGTTTAAAGCCCGGTACCGGGCAGAGAGCCGCATCGCCGGAAACCGGCATGTGCCCTGCCTGAGGCTCTGTCAGTCATTGCAGGACTGCTATCAGTCCTGATCTGCCAGCTTTCTGTAGCCCTCGTATCTGGTCTTTGCATCCTCCTCTGCCTTGGTGAACAGCTCTTCCGCCTTGTCGGGGAATTCCAGTGCCAGGGAAGAATAGCGGACCTGATCCATGATGAAGTCCCTGAAGGAGCCTGTGGGCTGCTTGGAATCCAGGGCGAAGGGGTTCTTCCCGGCTTCCTTGAGAAGCGGATTGAACCTGTACAGATGCCAGTAACCGCATTCGACTGCCAGCTTCTCGTTCTCCTGAGTCTTACCCATGCCTCTCTTCAGACCGTGGTTGATGCAGGGAGCATAGCAGATGATCAGGGACGGTCCGTGATAGGACTCGGCTTCCTGAACTGCCTTCAGGAACTGATTCTTGTCTGCGCCCATGGCGACCTGGGCCACATATACATAGCCGTACTGAGCGGCCATCATGCCCAGATCCTTCTTCTTGGTCTTCTTGCCGGATGCGGCAAACTTGGCGATTGCAGCGGTAGGAGTAGCCTTGGAGGACTGTCCGCCGGTGTTGGAGTACACCTCGGTATCGCATACCATTACGTTGATATCCTCTCCGGAGGCCAGAACATGATCCAGACCGCCGTAGCCTATATCGTAAGACCAGCCGTCGCCGCCCAGGCACCAGATGGATCTCTTGATCAGATAATCCTTCTTTGCCAGCACCTGCTCTGCCAGAGATGCAGCCTCGCCTCTGAGTCCGGCTCCTTCGATGGCAGCTACCAGAGCATCGGACAGAGCCCTTGTATTGGCGCCCTCCTCCAACTCTGCGAGCCATGCGCTGCAGGCAGCCTTGAGCTCTTCGGAATCGGTGCAGCCGCAGAGAGCCTTAACAAGCTCTGCCAGCTTTTCTCTGTTCTGGCGTACGCCTGTGGCCATGCCCAGACCGTATTCGGCATTGTCCTCAAACAGGGAGTTTGCCCAGGAGGGGCCTCTGCCCTTCTTGTCTGTGGTATAAGGCATGGAGGGTGCGGACGCGCCCCAGATGGAGGAGCAGCCTGTTGCGTTGGCTATCATCATGCGGTCTCCGAACAGCTGGGTAACGACCTTGATATAGGGAGTCTCGCCGCAGCCTGCGCATGCGCCGGAGAATTCGAAATAAGGTGCATAGAACTGGCTGCCCTTGATTGTGGTCTTGGGCATGAGCTCCTTCTGCTCCACGCTCATGGCGAATTCCCAGTTGCCTGCTTCCTTTTCTTCGGTTTCCAGAGGCTCCATGGTAAGAGCCTTGGTCTTGGCCGGGCAGATGTCAACGCAGTTGCCGCAGCCAAGGCAATCCAGCGGGGATACCTGCATCCTGAATTTAAGACCTGTCAGCTCTTTGCCAATGGCGTTGAGAGTTGCGAAGCCCTCAGGCGCAGCTGCAGCTTCCTTCTCGTCCAGAAGCACAGGCCTGATGGCGCTGTGCGGGCAGATAAAGGAGCACTGGTTGCACTGTATGCAGTTTTCGGCATGCCACTTGGGTACCAGGGCGGAAACTCCGCGCTTTTCGTAGGCAGCGGTGCCGGAGGGGAAGGTTCCGTCAGCCATATCGGTGAAAGCGCTTACGGGCAGAGCATCGCCCTCCTGACGGTTCATGGGGATCATGATCTTTTCCACGAACTCGGGCAGCTTGCCTGCGGAGGACACGGTGTCCTCAGCGGTCTTCCAGCTTTCGGGAACTTCGACAAGATGCAGGGCATCCTGACCCATATCCACAGCCTTCCAGTTCATTTCGACTATATTCTGACCCTTCTTGCCGTAGCTCTTTACTATGGATTCCTTCAGATAGCCCGTGGCCTGATCCAGAGGAATGACATCAGCCAGCTTAAAGAAAGCGGACTGCATTATCATGTTGATCCTGGTGCCCAGACCCAGCTCCTGAGCGATCCTTGTGGCGTCTATGGTATAGAACTTGATATCGTTTTTCGCTATGTACTGCTTCATTGCAGCGGGCAGCTCCGCATCCAGCTCGGCGTCGGTCCAGCCGCAGTTGAGCACGAAGGTACCGCCCTTCTTCAGGCCCGCGGTAACGTCGTACTGGTTTACATAAGCGTGATTATGGCAGGCCGTGAAGTCAGCCTCGGTGATCAGATAGGTGGACTGTATCTTGTTCTTTCCGAAGCGCAGGTGAGAGATGGTAATTCCGCCGCTCTTCTTTGAATCGTAAGAGAAGTAGCCCTGGGCGTACATGTCGGTATTGTCGCCTATGATCTTGATTGCCTGCTTGTTTGCGCCAACGGTGCCGTCGGAGCCCAGACCCCAGAATTTGCAGCGCACGGTGCCCTCGGGCTCGGTGCTGATCTGAACGGTCTTAAGGGATGTTCCGGTAACATCGTCTTCGATGCCGATGGTGAAGCCGTTCTTGGGCTTCTTGAGCTTGAGGTTGTTGAAGACTGCAACGATCTGTCCGGGAGTGGTATCCTTGGAGCCCAGTCCGTAGCGTCCGCCGACGATGACAGGTGCATCGGGCATATCGTAATACATGGACTTCACATCCAGATAAAGAGGCTCGCCTGCGGAACCGGGTTCCTTGGTCCTGTCGAGGACGGCGATCTTCTTTACGGTCTTGGGCATTGCAGCCTTAAGATACTTGGGAGCCCAGGGCCTGTACAGGCGGACCTTTACGAGGCCGACCTTCTGACCCTTGGCAAGCAGTACATTGATGGTCTCCTCTATGGTCTCGCATACGGAGCCCATGGCAACGATGACTCTTTCGGCATCGGGAGCGCCCACGTAATCGAAGGGCTTGTACTTTCTTCCGATCTCCTTGCCCAGCTTCTTCATATAATCGGCAACGATGTCGGGTACCTGCTCATAATACTTGTTTGCAGCCTCTCTGCCCTGGAAATAGATGTCGGGGTTTTCTGCGGTTCCGCGGATCACGGGATGATCGGGGCTCAGGGATCTGTCTCTGAATGCCTGGACAGCGTCCTTGTTGATGAGCTTTTCGAATACGCTGTAGTCGATGGTCTCGATCTTCTGGATCTCGTGGGAGGTCCTGAAGCCGTCGAAGAAGTGGATAAAGGGCACCCTTGCTTCGATGGCGGACAGATGAGCTATGCCTGCCAGATCCATTACTTCCTGAACGGAGCTGGAGCAAAGCATCGCGAAGCCTGTCTGACGGCAGGCCATAACGTCTGAATGATCGCCGAAGATGCTCAGCGCATGAGATGCCAGAGCTCTTGCGGAAACATGGAAGACGCCGGGAAGAAGCTCACCGGAGATCTTGTACATGTTGGGGATCATCAGCAGCAATCCCTGAGATGCTGTGTAGGTGGTGGTCAGTGCACCGGCAGAAAGAGAACCGTGCACCGCGCCGGACGCGCCTGCTTCCGACTGCATCTCGACAACCCTTACCTGCTGTCCGAACAGGTTCTTCTGACCGTGGGCAGACATGTCATCTACGGACTCTGCCATCGGGGAAGACGGGGTGATGGGGAAAATAGCGGCAACATCTGTAAATGCATAAGATACATATGCAGCTGCGGAGTTGCCGTCCATGGTCTTCATTTTCTTAGCCATGATACTCTCCTTTTTTATATAAATTTATCTAAAAAATATCCACTGATACATTTATTATTATATATCAAAAAACCGCAGTTTGCAAATGCTGCGGTCATTTCTTTTGAATAATATACTTAGTCAGATACATATTCTAAAGATTGAAGCGTATGCGCATGGGCTTTGCCTCCGGATGCTCCTCCAGAAATTCCATAAGCAGCAGCTTCAGATCATCGGTATGATCCTCGGAATAATCCTCGTAATCCAGCCTGCGTATAAGCGAAAACTCCATGGAATCGGGATCCGCCTTGTAAGCCTCCGCCATTTCCTTGTTGGGCCAGGAGCCCAGCTTCAGCTGGAAGCTGGAGCCATTGTAGTCGGCTTTGGCATCCCGGGACATATCCACCCACAGACGGTCCCTGCACCGCCAGCAGATGATGCCCATATCAGGGTGACGCTGAGCATACTGCGCCTTAAGCTCTCTTTTCTTTTCGTTATCCATGATCAATACTTCCTTATTGCTTAGTAAGATATACGCCCATAGGAGGCTGGGTTGAAGGCATGTTTGTTGCAGGCAGACCTTCGGACATGAAATCGATAGCATCCGGCTCTTCATGGATACGCTTGTTTCTGAGCCTGATCTCGAAGCTGCGGCTCTCTTCCGCGGAGCTCAAGTACACCCGTACGTATTCTCCGTAGAAACGCTTCAGGGGGAGGCTGCCGGTGTAGACCCTGTCCATATATGTAAACTGTATCTGTCCGTCCTCGCCTATCAGCAGCTCGGCATTCAGATCCTTTACGCCCTGTTCGGTCATCAGCACATCCTGTATCATATCCTCCCTGTCCTGTTCCGTGATCAAATAAAGGCCGGAATAACCCTCAGCCTGCCACCAGATATCAGTGCCGAAGGCTATCTCCTCTCCGGTATGGCCGGGTTTGGAATAATCGGCAATGACCGGATAGTCCTTACCGCCTATGTGCACTGTAAAGGTCTCAGGCGCGGCGTCTTCCGCCTTTATGCCCGCCTCAGCCAGAGAAACGGGCTGAGCGAAGCGGTTCAGGAACTCACCGCCTATGGATACGGAGCTCTCGGTTCCGGATATGAAGCGCACCCTTCTGCCGTCTGACAGGCAGCCCTCATAGACGAAGTCCCGGCCGTTTTTGCCACGCTGAGGAGGGATCTGATATCTGTCGGCTTCTCCGCTGACGGTCTGAAGCACCAAAGCTGAACCGGCTTCGATGACAAGGTCTGCGACCTCGCCTCCCTGATCGTCCAGCTCTCTGGCGCTTATGTCCTTAAGTACACGGCAGGCCGTGTTCTGGGTATCTATCTGCAGAGCATCATCGATGAGTACGAACTGCTTGTAGCGCGGGCCGTCTCCGGGGAAGCTGTAATGGCCGTTAGGTATAAAGGACGCGTCTGCGTAGTTTCGTTCTCCGAAGGACCTGCGGACCTCGCTCATATGTACGCATGACGGATCGTAAGGCAGCGCCAGCTCGATCTCCCTAAGGAAGCTGTCGAAATACTGACAGGTATCGTATGCAAAGCGGCCGTAGCCCCCGTCGGGATCGCTGAAATCGTAGAAGAAGCCCTCCTGATAGCCCATGCGTTCCCTGAACAGGTAAAAACCGCCTCCGCTGCGAATGATATAAAAATCGGAGCTCTTGTCCGCGTATTCTATGCTAAGACTTTTTTCTTCCTGTCCGTCCGCATGCATAAGGATGTATGTGGCGCCATCAGTCTCAGTAAGCATGACAGATAGATCTCCGTGGGGAAGGTCATAGAGTACCTCTCTGTCCATGCGGGCAATATAAGCCTGCGGCACTTCCGCCAGAAGGGCAGCAGCTTCACCGCTGAGCTGAGTATAGGGAATTGCCGCTGTAATGGCTCTGTCATTGCGAAGACCTGCCTCTGCCAGCATGTCTTCATCCAGTGCACCGGAGCTGAAATAAAAACGCAGTCCAAGCGCATCAGCCGTCCAGGCATAATCCGGGGGCTGAACAGATGCGGGGCATATACCGTACTGCGTCTCAAGAGCCTGAGTAAGCATCCCGGTAATGTCCTCACCGTCTGTCAGATCCTCCAGCTCGACTATGCTGCCGTCTGCGCCATAGGTAGTGCCGCGGAAAACGTAAGAGACAGGAAGCCCTGTCCGGTCATCCCACAGACCAGCCTTGTATTCTGTTTCCAGTATGCTTACTGCCGCGTGATCAGCTCTGGTGACTGTCACGATATAGGAATAGGCTTCAAATCTGTTCTTTTCGCCTTTTTTTGATGCCGCGGATGCGGTAAGGGAGCCGGAGCCTGCCGCGGCCAGCCGGGCCGATGCCGCCTCCTCCGCCCTCCTGTTGCAGTCTTCAATAATGAGCCTGAAGCTTTCCGGAGCATCCTCCGCCGGGACAAGCCTGGTGTAACGGACATAAAGTCCGATGCCCGAAGACTGGTCAAGGGTGCTGCACTCCTTAAGCTCTGTTTTTACCGAATACGGCTCGGAGACCCCTGTTTTGAATGAAGAGATCGTTTGTGCGGGATCCTGTCCGCTGACTACGGGATCCTCAGTCTGCTGTCTGCTGCGGCTGCAGCCTGTCAGCAGGAAAGCGGCTGCCATAAGGATGGCAGTGATCATGATCGGTCTCATATGTTTTCCCATTTTTTCATTACGCTCAAAAGCGTGCCGTGATTTGCCGAATAAACGTTTATGATATAAAATAATATCAACAAATACATCGGGATGCAACCGAGAAGCCAAACCGACAAAAGAAAAGAGAGCGCATTATGGACACCATCAAAAACGCACTGGCTCACCGTCAATACAATATCCCCAAGGACTTCATGGTCAATTTGAACTACCTGATCACCTCGGTGATGGGCGGCAAATACAACTGCGAATACAACGTGATCGACGACATCAATCAGGAAGAAGGCCCGGCTTTTGTCATCTTCAATCACCTGACTCGCTTCGACCATATCTTTATCAACCAGATCCTGCACCCGCGGCATTACAACATGGTGGCAGCCCACAACGAGTTTTTCCGCGGCGGCCAGCATCTGCTGTTCAAGCTGGGCAACGTGATCCCAAAGACCAATTTCACCACGGACAAGACCACCATGAAGGCCATCAAAAGGATCATCAGCCGGGGCGGCACGGTCTGCTTTGCCCCGGAAGGCATGACGCCCATGGACGGACAGAACCATCCTGTGGTGCCCGGCACCGGTCATATGCTGAAGCATTACGGTGTTCCGGTGTACCAGATCGAACTGCGGGGACAGTTCCTGATCGCTTCCAAGGTCTGCCTGGACGAACGGCTGGGCGGCAAGTGCTTTGCCACCCTGCGCAGGCTCTACAGCCCCGAAGATCTGCAGCGAATGAGCGCCAAAGAGATCGACGCGGATCTGGACCGCCGTTTTGCCCACGACGAATACGCCTGGCAGAAAGAGCATCATTACAAATACGACATGAAGGGACAGTCCTGCAAAAACCTGGAGGATCTGTGCTTCATGTGTCCTGCCTGCGGGCGCTATTTCACAATGAAGAGCGAAGGGAATACCATCCGCTGCACGGCCTGCGGCAACGGCACCTCCATGGACGAGTATTACGACTTTCATCCCTTTGATGGCAGCATCATCCCGGAGACCCCGGCCAGATGGTGCGATGCCGAAAGAGAGGACATACGCCGAAAGATCACCGAAGATCCGGAATACCGCTTTTCCATCCGCGTCAAGCTGGGCAAGCTGCCCGACCACATCCCCACCATGCCATCCAGGACCAGCGTGCCCTGCGGCGAAGGAGTGGTGACCATCGAGCACAGCGGTCTGCGCTTCGAAGGGACCAAGGACGGACAGCCCTTCTCCTTCCTTCGCACCTACGACACCCTGACCACGATACTTTCCGCGCTGGATTTCAAATACTTCGATCTTTATTCCGGCAATGATTATTATGACTTTTTCCCCTGCCCCGGCGAAGAAGGCCGGGTGGGTTATATCCAGCTTTTAGTGGAAGAGATGCACAGGCTGCACGGATAAAAATGCCCTATTGCAGCTTCCGGGCCAGCTTTCGGATCCGATCCTTCTGCTCATCATCCAGAAAGCGGTACGGCAGCCGGCAGTTGTACTCAGCCTTATAAATGACCTCCGGCGGAATGAAGTTCAGTTTTTCGAAGGGGTGACTTCCCAGAAATCGCTTCAGCTCTCCGGAGTGGACACCGCTGTTCATTTTGTTGATAAGTATCAGGGCCTCTGGAAACAGCATGCACCAGCGCTGTATCAGCCCGAAGCTTCGTATCAGCGACGAGGGCAGCGCATCGCATACCAGAACTGCCGCATCGGCCTCGGCTGCAAGATCCCAGCGTATATCCTCCGGCACGCCGGAGCAGTCCAGGATCACCGTATCTCCGGGCACGGAATGCAGCAGCCTGAAGGCCGCCGCCCCTCCCGGGGCAGTATCGGCGTCCCGTTTCACCGCCCAGTTGATGCCGTCAAGCTGGTTGGAAAGATCCTGCAGGCTTCTGTGCTCTGAAAGCTGCACAGCCACCGCCGTGAATCCTCCGTCCGCAAAGCGGTGCTCCATTCCAAGGGCCGTATAAAAATGACTGTCCCAGGGCTCACACAGGCACACCGGCCCCTCTTCGGCCAGGGCAGCCGCAAGGCAGCCTGCGGCCAGGCTGCATCCGCTTCCACTGCAGGAGCCAAACACCGCGATGGTCCTCCGCTCTGCCGGAGGTCTCTTTTTCTTCAGTATGGTTCTCATGGCAATATTTTACATTCAACCGTCTGAAATGTCAATATTTACCATTCTTATTAATCAACGGTGCTGTAATTCAGATGCGATACTATGCCTTCGGTAACAGTCTGTACCATATAGGCTATCATGAGCACCAGATACCATTTATAATCAGGCATGCTGTATCCGGAAAGGCTGGTGCTGAACCAGCTGGCCCCGGACAGCAGATAATCGCTGATCTCTGTGGTATCGCCAACGCTTCCGCTCAGTCCGTAGGTCTTGCTGATATAAGGTATCATTACGCTGTGCAGCAGCACGGAAGCTGCCAGCAGGCAGACGATTGTCACAGTATCGGATACCGCCGTTTTTTCAGCGTAATGTTTTTTGATGATTTCCTGAGAATCCATTGAAACTCCCCGTGGCAACAGCCTCATGCAAATCTGAGACGTGCCCGGAGCTATCTGAGCATTTCCCTGACAGTCTTCACCACATCGGCTGCGGTCAGGCCATACTTTGCATAGAGCTCGTCCGGCTTTCCTGATTCGCCGAAGCTGTCTCTGACGCCCATGATCGAAAGCCTTGCGGGGCACTTGCAGGCCAGGACCTCTGCCACTGCGGAGCCCAGACCGCCTATCACGGAATGATCCTCGATGGTGACTATGCCCTTTGTCTGCTTTGCGGCGCTGATGACGGCTTCTTCATCCAGAGGCTTGATGGTATGCATATCCACTACCCTGACGCTGATGCCCTCTGCCGCCAGCTGCTCTGCGGCTTCCATGGCGTTTGCCAGCACGCTGCCGGAGGCTATGACGGTGATATCGGAGCCCTCCCTAACGGTCACGGCCTTGCCTATCCGGATATCCTGATCCTCTGAATAGACCACAGGAACGCCGGAGCGACCCAGCCTGATGTAACAGGGGCCATCAAAGGCTGCTGCAGCCTTGATGAGCTTTCTTGCGGATACATCGTCTGCGGGATCGATGACTGTCATGCCGGGGATCACTCTCATAAGAGCTATGTCCTCTATGCACTGATGGCTGGCACCGTCCTCGCCTACCGCCAGACCTGCGTGAGATGCGCAGACCTTGACATTGGCTCCGGTGTAGCCTATGGAGTTTCTGATGATCTCGTATGCCCTGCCGCTGGCAAACATGGCGAATGTACTTGCAAATACAATCTTTCCGGCCATTGCCATACCGGCTGCCATACCCATTAGATTGCACTCTGCTATGCCTGCGTTGAAGAATCTGTCCGGATAAGCCTTGGCGAAAACGCCTGACTTGGTGGAGCCGGAAAGGTCTGCATCCAGCACCACTACCCTGGGATCGGAAGCGCCCAGCTCAAGGAGGGCCTTGCCGTAGCTGTCTCTTGTTGCGATCTTATCTGCCATTACTGCTCTCCTCCTAACTCTTCCAGTGCCTGAGCTGCCTGCCCGGCATCAGGTGCCTTGCCGTGCCAGCCTGCCTGATCCTCCATAAAGCTTACGCCCTTGCCCTTAACGGTCTCTGCCACTATAACGGTAGGCTTGCCGCTGAAGGCCCTTGCTTTTGCGAAGGCCCCGGTTATCTGAGCCATGTCATGGCCGTCGATGCAGATGACGTTCCAGCCGAAGGCCCTGAACTTTTCATCTATGGGATTGACCTTCATAACATCGTCGTTGCGTCCGTCTATCTGAAGTCCGTTGTGATCCACCACGGCGCAAAGATTGTCCAGGCCATAGTGAGCGGCTGCCATGGCAGCTTCCCAGACCAGGCCCTCCTGCAGCTCTCCGTCTCCGAGAGCCGTATATACTCTGGCGGGACTGCCGTCGTGCCTGCCTGCAAGAGCCATGCCCACCGCGCAGGAAAAGCCCTGGCCCAGAGATCCTGTGGACATTTCCAGTCCGGGCAGCTTCTTCATGGAAGGATGTCCCTGGAGCCTGCTGCCGAGCTTTCTGAGAGTGACAAGCTCTTCTGTGGGGAAGTATCCTCTTTCGGCAAGGCATGCATACAGCGCGGGAGCCGCATGACCCTTGGAAAGCACGAACCTGTCTCTGTCCTCTGCCCCGGGATTGCCGGGATCGATATTCATAACATCAAAATAAAGTGCTGTCAGTATATCCGCACATGAAAGGGAGCCGCCCGGGTGACCGGAGCCGGCTGCCGCAATCTCTCTGATGATATCCTGACGGATCTGTCTGGCCTTAGCCTCTAACTCAGCTGTCTGCATTTTGCCTCCTTGTTAAGAACACATCTATTATGAAGATCGGCAGTACTGCCATGCGCTTGATGCGCGTGGGTTCCTGGGCCAGTCTGTATAACCATTCGAGTCCCAGATCGATGAAGATCTTCGGGGCACGCTTCAGGGTGCCTGACCATACGTCGAAGCTGCCTCCGACGCCGACTGCCAGATTCACTCCCAGCTCCTGTCTGTGCTTTTCAATAAAAAGCTCCTGCCTGGGAGAGCCCATTGCAACCAGCAGCAGCTTAGCGCCAGAGGAATTGATCTGCTCCACTATGGAAGGCTCATCCGCATCCCTGAAATAGCCGTCTGCGCAGCCTGCCACAACAAGCTCCGGTATCTGTTCCCTGAGCTTTTCCGCAGCCTTTTCGGCTATTCCGGGCCTGGCGCCCAGCATAAAAACGCTCCAGCCGTTCCGTGCGCAGAGCTTAAGACCGTCGTAGGCAAAATCCACCCCGGTCAGCCTGTCGGGCAGCGGATGTTTAAGTATTCTGGATGCGTAAACGACCCCTATGCCGTCGGGCAGAACAAAATCCGCCTGATTGATAAGATGCCTGAGCCTGGGCTGCCTGTTTGCATTGAAGATTATCTCGGAATTGGGAGTGACCACTATGCTGCAGCCGTCCTGCTGCATAAGCTCCTCGAAGACCTCCATGGATTGCTTTTTGTCTACAGCATCCACTCTTGTGCCCAGCACATTGAGTTTTCCGTAATTCTGCATGCTCATCTATTTTCCCAACAGGTAGTAGTTGAAGCCTGCTGCCTTGACAGCCGCGGCATCGCTGAAGCTTCTCGTATCGAAGTAATTTGCCGTGCGTACAAGCCCGGCAAGGGCAGCGAAGTCAATGTCCTTGTACTGCTTATGGTTTACTCCCAGGACAATCACATCGGCTCCGGAAGCGGCTGCCTCCACGCTCGGAGCAAGTCCTTCGTACTTTGCAAAGGGATCATGGACGGACACAATACAGCCCATGGACTTAAGCTCGTCCATAAGATAGAGTATGGGGCTTTCCCTCATGTCGTCCACATCGGGCTTGTAGGTAATGCCCAGAATGGCGATCCTGGAGCCTCTGGGCTCAAGGCCCGAGGCCTCCAGGATGGCTGTGATGCGTTTTGCGGTATAGCCGGGCATGCTGTCGTTGGTCCTTCTGGAAAGGCCGATAATGCGCGCCTTTTCAGGCTCCTTTTCCACTATGAACCAGGGATCCACGGCTATGCAGTGGCCGCCTACTCCCGGGCCTGCCTGGTGGATATTGACCCTGGGATGCTTGTTGCAAAGCTCTCTGAGAGTCCAGAAATTGATGCCCTGAGCCTCGCATATCATTGCAAGCTCGTTGGCAAAGGCAATGTTCACATCTCTGAAGGTATTTTCTGAAAGCTTGCACAGCTCGGCGGTGCGGGCGTCGGTCTCGTAGATCTCGCCCTTTACAAAGCTCATGTAAAGCTCCTTTATCCTGTGTGAGCTGTTTTCGTCTATGCCTCCTGCGACCCTGTGGTTGTTCACAAGCTCGTAGAGTATGTTTCCTGGTATCACCCTTTCGGGCGAGTGACCGAGGCTGAAGTCTTTTCCGGCCTTAAGCCCTGTTAGCTCCTCCAGCAGAGGCTGAATCAGACTGTCTACGGTGCCTATAGGAGAAGTGGATTCCAGGATCACCAGATCTCCCTTTTTAAGAACAGTAGCGATCGATCTGCAGGCGCTTTCCACAAAGCGCATGTCAGCCTTCTTTTCCTCTGTAATGGGAGTAGGCACGGCGATGATGAAAGCATCCGCGGGGCAGATCTGAGTGGAAGCAGTGAGCTTGCCCCCTGCTGTCACAGTCCTGATGAAATCAGACAGTCCGTTTTCCTCTATCAGGACCTCTCCCCTGTTGAGAGCATCCACCACCTGAGGCTTGGTATCGATGCCCACCACATCGATACCCGCATTGGCGAACATGGCAGCGGTGGGAAGTCCTATATATCCTAATCCTATAACACAAAGCTTCATTGTTGTTCCCCTTTCTTACGGTCTGCAAAGAAACCGAGATACATCAGAGCCGCGCTGATGCCCCAGAAATAGGCCATCATGTAAGGCTCCTCGAATATATTTTCGTAATAGCAGTGAGCCAGCACGGCGCAAAGTCCGCTGAAGGCTCCCACGCATATAAGCTTGTCGTTATGAACATTCCTGAACAGGGGATCAATGCCGCGGTCCGTATCGCGGCTGCCCTTGGCGCAGGCCCTGAAGCCGAGGACCACAAGGCTAAGCAGCAGCACCAGATAGAAGAACAGTCCCACATAGCCCATTTCCACAAGGGTCTTCAGGTAATAGTTGTCCATATAAAAATACGAGAAGGTCTCGGTTTTATCGAGCACCTGATTATTCATCGCCACGGCTCCGCCGAAGCGTCCGAGACCGAAGCCCAGAGCCGGGTTGTTCTCCTTCAGGAGCTTCATGCCGGTCTCCCAGCGCATGGTCCTGCCTGCAAGAGCAGATCTTTCCGCGTAATCACTGGTAAACAGATAAGTGATCCTGTTCGTGACCGACGGAAAGGCCACAAGCACGGCGCTGGCGGCTGCTCCCATCAAAGCCAGCAGCCTCTTGTCTGCGAACATGGCAAATATCACCACCGCAAGCACCAGACCTATCCAGGAGCCCTTGGAGAAGGTGAACAGATCGCAGAGACAGAATATTCCCGTCGCGCAAAGGAACAGAAGCTTATGCAGGGGCTTTTCCGCATAGTACATCAGAGACGCCGTGACCGGTGCCGCAAAGATCAGCATGCTGCCGAAGATATTGGGGCTTCCGGTTATGGAGAACACTCTGGTCCTCACCGCTATCTCTGTTGAGCTCACCCAGCCCGCGGGGATGGGAACGGCTATTATATACTGATATATACCGTGCAGAGACATAATAAATACAACTCCGGTAAAGGCATATATCAAGAACTTTGCATCCTGCGGGCTGTCTATGAGCCTGAGTATCAGGAAGAACCATACCATGTATTCCACCTGGGCTCTGTAGCCCGCCAGAGCTATGGAAGGATAAGGCATGTTCAGCAGCATGAGCACCAGGCCCACGCACATGAACAGCAGCATGGATACCTCTACCGTGCTGGCCCTTTTTATTGCTCCGTGATCCTGATCAAGCGCACCTCTCCAGAGCACCAGCAGCAGGGCTGCGGCTATGAAGGCCTCCTCCCACAAGGAGGCTATACCAAGATGCAGCACATCCCTCAATGTATACTCTATGGGAAGATAAAGGGCAAAGGCAACAAACAGCCAGCGCCTGAGACCGACACGGTTTACCGCGCCCAGCACCAGACTTCCGCTGCTCAGCCTCAGATAGCAATCCTTCAGGGCGGTAAGCAGCTTATACAGAAGGCTGTTTTCAAGGGCTTTTCCGAACCATTTGACCAAGGCATCAGCCCTGTTCAGAAAGCTCTGATACACGGAAAATTCCGCACAGTCGCCTCCGGCAGCGAAGCCATCCCACAGGACTTTGGTGCGGGAATATTCGTAAGCATCCGAAAAGCTGCGTAAAAAAGCCGCAGTAAGGCTGTCCGGCCAGGCTCTGTAAAAGCTCATGGCAGCTCTGCATATCAAATTGACAAAAACACTGTTTCTGAGTATTTCCATCTTCTTATTCGGCAGTCTCCGCGTCCTCGGGAATGGTATTGGTATATTCACCGAACTGGGCATATCTGATGGTTCCCGTGGATTCGATGGTCTGGGTCTTTACTATAAAGGTGCGGCCCACCCTTACATCCTGGTTAGCTACAGACGGCGTTGCTGTCTCTGGAGCCAGCTGGGTATGTATCAGCAGGACTACGCTCTTTTTGGTGGGATCTATGTTATAGATGATATTTCCCTGATCGTCTGTGGTCTGTAGCCTGTAGTCCTCGTACCAGACGGCCTCGATGGTGGCATTCTGATAAGCGTTTCCGGCTACCAGATTCTTGCCTGTTACCCCCACCCTTTCGATTTCGTTGTAGAGTCTGGAGGTTGAGCCTATGATCTCTACCTCGAACCAGAAATCCTCCTTCTGGGAAACCACCTCTGTCACTCTGTCCTGAAGCAGGCTGCTGCCCACCGCAAGGACCAGAGCTGCGGCTATCAGCAGGACCAGCAAATCCACTATGTTTATGATGCCAAACAGCTTTCCTTTTTCGTTTACGATCTTCATAAATCCTCCAATATCAGCGGTCAAGTATATCTATCATCATCCGGACCCTTTCATCCCAGGAGCAGGCCCTTGCCCTTTCCATTCGGGCAGCCCTTCTCCGAGGGTCTGTATCCTTAAGCGCCAGGCGGCACTTTTCTATAAAATCGGCCTTATCCTCTGCCACATATACACAGTCTGCGTAATCCCTGACCTGAAGAGGAACGGGCGTGCTGACAACGGGCTTGCCGGTTGCCAGATACTCGTAGAACTTCAGGGGGCTTACATCCCTGGACAAGTCGTTTTGGGCAAAAACATTCAGACAGACATCGAAGTCCTTGATAATACCCGGAAGCTCGGCCTGAGGCACCAGACCCCTAAGCTCCACATTGGGAAGATCCCTGATGGAACTCAGGTCTACCCCCGGCAGGCTCTTGCCCACAAGGCTCACCCTGCCCTGGGGGAAGCTTTCCGCAACAGCTCTGATAATATCATAATCTATGCATTCCTGCAGCATCCCCACAAAGCCGAAATGAGGCGAAGCACCCTCTTTTTCCATTTCCGCCGTCCGGGAGAACAGCTCGTAGGCTGCCCCGTTGGGGATAAGATGACAGTTGTCGTTGAGCCTGCTCAGCCTGTCATAAAGACCCTGTGCCGTGGTGAACACGCAGCCGCAGGCAGCAGCCAGATCCTCTTCCATTTCATCCACCACCTCCGGGTCTATGAGCCCGGGGTAGGCTGAATGTCTGTCCACGCAGTCATATACAGTATGCTTCCATAAAGAGGCCGGTTCAATGCCGAGCGCTGCTGCCAGAGGGGCGACAACATCTGCATACATGGGTGAATACACCCAGAGTGTAAAATCCCTGCCAAAGCCGTTTTCCCGGCACAGATGCGCCAGATAGCCCGCCATGCGCTTCTGGTTTATGGCATTGATAAAGCGATTTTTGTTATAAAACGGCAAAACAGCCGGGGGGCTGTAGTGACTTATGTGCGGCAGAGGATTATCGACAAAGCGGGCATGGAGCTTTTCCTTTGCGGCCTTGTCCTTAAAGGGGGCTATCAGCGTTACCGGAGGGTCCACATAGATCACCTGCGCATCTGTCAGCCTGTTCATCACATTCTGCTTTCTTGTGGGTATGGGATAATAATCCGAAGTCGAAAGGCAAAGTATCTGTCTCATCTGCGCTGCCTCTTTTCGCTCAGCAGTCTTGCGGCCGCCTGACCGTTCTTTCTCTCGTTTTCCCTGAGCCTGCATCCTGTTTCCATGCCTATATCGGTGCCTCCGGCAAGGACCTCATCGATCTTTTCAATAAGCTCCGCGGCGCTGAAATCCACGGCGGAAACACAGGCATCAGAGCCTATGTCCTTTATGAAGCTGTCCACCTTTACATCGTAGGAAATGCCTACCACCGGGGTGTTGCCCGCTGTGGCAAAGATCAGCGAATGAAGCCTCATACCGCAGACCAGCTTCATGGAGCCCAGCATGCCTATGGTATCCTCCACAGACCTGCTGCCGGTGCATACATAAGAGGGCACGCTCAGGCCCTCAGCCATTCGGCGTCCTATCTCTATGTCCTTGGGATATTCTATGGGCAGGAACACGGGGGTGAGCCCGTATTTGCCGTAAACATATTCCGCTGCCTGCCTTATCCCTTCGTAATTGTCAAAGCCCGGCCATTCCCTGAGGCAGAAGCCTATCATGGGAAGCCCGGCGGGTATTCCCTCCTGCTCGAGGGCGGCATCCACAGCCATTCTGCTTATACCCGGCAGATTTACGGTAGGATCGGCAGCCAGTATTATCTCAGGCCTGGTGACACCTATCTGATCCAGCAGCTCCAGAGAGACGCTGTCTCTTAGTGTGATAATGTCCGCGCAGGAATTCAGCACACTTCCTGCCAGCCTTCTGTCTCTGTCTTTAAGCAAGGGCCCTATGCCGCAGCCGTACATTATCACCCTGCAGCCGCATCGCTTGGCCGCCCATAGTGTAAACAGATAGAAATACAGACTCCTGCTGGATGTGACATCCTGTATCAGGGAGCCTCCTCCATTTACGAAGAGCTCTGCCCTGCGAAGGCTGCTTAAAAACGCGGGAACATTGAAAATATAATAACTGCGCACGCCCTCCTTTGCAGAGGTCTGCCCGGGATTTCTGGACATGACCCAGTAAGGCATGTCCCGGTCTATTTCCCTGAGCTGAGAGAGAATTGCCTTCAGTATGGCCTCGTCTCCGGCATTGCCCTTGCCGTAGGCTCCGCAAAGCACGGCACCGCCCAGATCGCCCCGCTGCCTGCGCCTGAGCACAGTGCGGTAAATTTCCTCCTGGTCGCCGCGCATGCGCTGAAGGGAGAATTCGTCTCTTGCCTTGCGGAACAGGTTTTCCGCAAGCATGGTCCTGAGCTCGCTGTCTGCGGCGAGTCTCAGTATGTACTTGCTGAAGCTGTCCACATCGCCGGGCTCATAAAGGTAGCCGGTCTCTCCGTTTTTGATAAGATAGGGAATGCCGCCCACATTGCTGGCAATGGCCGGGCAGTGCTCGTAGGCACCTTCCAGCAGCGAATAAGGGAAGGTCTCGGAAAGAGACGATAATACATTTATGTCAATACGCTTGAAATAAGCGCTGATATCGGATATCCAGCCCTCAAATACCGTGACCTCGCTGATGCCGAGCTGATTTGCCAGCCTGCGCAGGGCGTTTTCATCCTCTCCGGTTCCGGCTATGGAAAGCCTGAGTCTTTTATCCTGGCTGTAAGCTTTTGCGAAGGCTCTGAGAACTGTGGGAATGTCCTTTACAGGGTTGAGCCTTGCCGCTATTCCCACGACTATGGTGTCCTCCGGGTCCTTGGCAGGCTTGGGAGAGTCTGAAGCCCCGCTGAAATTGAGACCGTTGTATACCGTAAATATGCGGCAGGGATCGAATCCCCTTTCTATGAGGATCTCCTTCATCCTGCCTGCAACTGCCACATAATAATCCATGCGGCGCAAGGCAAGGGCGTTTACAAAGCCGTAGGTATACTGCTTCAGCGGTGCGCCCAGATAGTCCAGCCTGGGGTCCGAATGCACAGTGGTCATAACGGGCACATGCCTCAGCTGCTTTACTATGACTCCTATAAGATTCGCCTTTGCTCCGTGGCAGTGAATAATATCGGGCTTGAAGCCGTCGACCTGCTGCAGCGCAAATCTCACCGTTGCCGCAAAGCTTCTGGTACCGTCGATATCGGCGGTATCCAGCCCCATCTGCATGGCCTCGGTGCTGAGAACGCCCTTGCGGAAGCTTACAAGGCGCAGGTCGCAGCTCCTGGAAAGCTCCTCGGCAATGGAAAGTATATGGGTTTTTCCGCCGCCTATATCACCGCCGGCGGCAAAAAGCATGATACGCATTATTTAAGCTCGAAATCTCCGCTTATCATCACATAGCACAGAGTGCTGCATTTGATTCCTCTTCCGTCTGTGCGGGGGACCAGCAGCAGATGATTCTTCTGCACCTGCACTCCGCCCTTCAGGTCGGCGCCCGCGGTAAGATCCGAGACACCGTCAACCCCGTTATCCACGGCAAAGGCTGTTCCGCTGCGCAGTATTATCTGGGTGCCTTCGCAGCCGGAAACCGTGCTTCCGGCAGATATCTCGTACACCTGAAAGCCTCCGGGGACTTCTGTTTCAGCGGGGCTGCAGCCGCCCTCCGAGGGGCGAATATCTGAGTCTTTGAGCTCATCAATGGCTGCGCTTAACCTGTCGATAGCATCCTCCAGATCCTCTGTTCTGCTGTCTACATAGCTCTTTGTAACCACCGGATCGCCTGTGCTTCCGGGGGCTGAGCCTCCGGCAAAGGCGCCTGTGCAAAGGCCTGCCGCAAGCACCAGCGCAAGAACTGTTATAAGCATCGAATAGCATTTATTCTTCATAATTATATCCTCTGTCCATCGGGCTGAATTAACACAGTATTATACCTATATTATCAAGATATTGTCAAATCAAGATACGCAATACACAAAATATTGTTTCAGACGGATACGGATCGCCGGGACTTAAGCACATTGACTTTACTGACTGGCTTTGATATTATTTCATCAGTATTAATTAGCCGGTCACAAACCGGCATAAGTGGAAAAGAGGTAATAAAATGACAGAAAGACAGCAACTCATCGTCAAGAACGTTGACGCCGTCAAGCAGCTCATCCTCGATGCAGAACGCTGGCTGTGGGCTCATCCCCAGACAGGCTACACCGAATGGGAAGCTAACGAGTATCTCATCCCCAAGTACGAAGAACTGGGCTACAAGCTCGTAAGAGCTGACCAGGATCCCAAGTTCGGCAAGATCCCCGGCTTCTACACCGACATCGACACCGGCAAGCCCGGCCCCACCTTCGCCATCTTCGGCGAGCTGGATGCCCTGGACATCGCAAACCACCCCGAATCCGTAAACGGCATGACCCACTGCTGCGGTCACCACGGACAGTCTGCTGCCCTGCTGGGCATCGCCGCTGCTCTGAAGCAGCCCGGCGCTCTGGACGGACTCTGCGGCAAGATCAGACTGATCGCCGTTCCCGCTGAAGAAATGATCCAGCTGCAGTTCAGAGAAGATCTGCGCAAGCAGGGAATCATCAAGTACAACGGCGGTAAGGTCGAGTTCATGTGGAGAGGCTATCTGGACGGCGTTGATATCGCATTCATGGCTCACGGCGCATCCTGCGGCGACTTCGTAGACTTCACCTGCGGCATGGGCAACAACGGCTGCATGGCCAAGACCATCCGCTACAAGGGCAAGAGCTCTCACGCAGGCGGCGCTCCCCATCTTGGCCACAACGCTCAGTATGCCGCAATGCTGGGTCTGCAGGCCTGCAACGACCTGAGGGAGACCCTGCAGGAAAAGGATACCATCCGCTTCCACCCCATCATGATGGGTGTCAACTGCGCAGTAAACATCATCCCCGACGAGATGAAGATCGAGTCCTATGTAAGAGGCAAGACCATCGATGCCATCAAGTACGAGAACGTCAAGTTCAACCGTGCTCTGACCGGTGCCGCTCTGGCTCTGGGCTGCGGAGTTGAGCTGGTCGACAGACCGGGATACTCACCCGAACAGCACGACCTCATGTTCATGCAGCTGACCCAGAAGTGCTGCGAAGACCTGACCGGAGACCCCGCTAAGGTACAGTTCAACTACAATCAGTGGTCCACCGGATCCTCCGACTTCGGCGACGTTACAATGGTAATGCCCGGTGTCCAGATCCACGTAGGCGGCGCCACCGGCGTAGGCCACGGCATCGATTACTTCGTAAAGGATGCCAACAGACTGTGCGTCAACTCCGCCAAGGCTCAGCTGTTCGTTCTGGACGCCCTGCTCTCCGAAGGTGGCGCAAAGGCCAAGGAGATCATCGCTCAGTACAAGGCTCCCTATGCTTCCATGAAGGATTTCTTCACCGCTATCGATGACATCACCATGGACAAGGATGCTGTTGTTTACGACGAGAACGGCAACGCTACCGTAGACTTCAAAAATTAGTCATATTCTGATCCCCGGAGCCCTTCCGCCCCGGGGATCTTTTCATCACGCAATTAAAGAAAGGAACACAACAATGACAGAAAGACAGCAGCTCATCGTCAAGAATGTCGATGCAGTAAAGGATCTTGTCCTGGAAGCTGAAAGGTGGCTGTGGGCTCATCCCCAGACCGGCTACACCGAATGGGAAGCCAACGAATACCTGATCCCCAAGTACGAAGCTCTGGGCTATAAGCTCGTAAGAGCTGATCAGGATCCCAAGTTCGGCAAGATCCCCGGCTTCTACACCGACATCGACACCGGCAAGCCCGGCCCCACCTTCGCCATCTTCGGTGAAATGGACGCTCTGGACATCGCCAACCATCCTGAATCCGTAAACGGCATGACCCACTGCTGCGGTCACCACGGACAGTCTGCTGCCCTGCTGGGCATCGCCGCTGCTCTGAAGCAGCCCGGCGCTCTGGACGGTCTGTGCGGAAAGATCAGACTGATCGCCGTTCCCGCTGAAGAAATGATACAGCTGCAGTTCAGAGAAGAGCTCCGTCAGAAGGGCGTCATCAAGTACAACGGCGGCAAGGTCGAGTTCATGTGGAGAGGCTATCTGGACGGCGTAGATCTGGCATTCATGGTCCACGGCTCCAACACCGGCGACTTCATCGACTTCACCTGCGGCTTCGGCAACAACGGCTGCATGGCCAAGACTATCCGCTACAAGGGCAAGAGCTCTCACGCGGGCGGCGCTCCCCATCTGGGCCACAACGCACAGTATGCCGCCATGCTCGGTCTGCAGGCCTGCAACGACCTGAGAGAGACCCTGCAGGAAAAGGATACCATCCGCTTCCATCCCATTATGATGGGTGTCAACTGCGCAGTAAACATCATCCCCGATGAGATGCGCATCGAATCCTACGTAAGAGGCAAGACCATCGACGCCATCAAGTATGAGAACGTCAAGTTCAACCGCGCTCTGACCGGTGCCGCTCTTGCCCTGGGCTGCGGCGTTGAGCTCGTAGACAGACCGGGATACTCCCCCGAGCAGCACGACCTGATGTTCATGCAGCTGACCCAGAAGTGCGCTGAGGATCTGGCAGGCGATCCCGCCAAGGTAGCCTTCGACTACAGCAAGTGGTCCACCGGCTCCTCCGACTTCGGCGACGTTACCATGGTAATGCCCGGAATCCAGATGCAGGCTGGCGGCGCCATCGGCACCGGCCACGGCATCGACTACTTCGTAGCTGACGCCAACAGACTGTGCGTCAACGCTGCAAAGGTACAGCTCTTTGTTACCGAAGCTCTGCTCTCAGACGGCGCTGCAAAGGCAAAGGAGATCATCGCTCAGTACAAGGCTCCCTATGCTTCCATGAAGGATTTCTTTGCCGCAATCGACAACATCACTCTGGACAAGGATGCTGTTGTTTACGACGAGAACGGCAACGCTACCGTAGACTTCCAGAACTAATCTGCACAGATCCGGTCCCAAAGACCGGTCCAAGCCCCTCCCGGCGGAGGGGCTTTTTTGTGTCCGCTGCAGTCACGCAGGCTGTATTATTGGTACATATATATTAATAAATATGGTTGTTAGCAACAAAAAATCGCTCTTAATTTGTAAAAATATCGAATTTTCACACAAATCATTAAAAATGATATATAATATATGCACTAATGGGCCGATCTTTATTCCGGCCCTCCCCCGTTCATTTGAAAGGAGAACAATCATGACAGAAAGACAGCAGCTCATCGTCAAGAATGTCGACGCTATCAAGGATCTGGTCCTGGAAGCTGAAAGATGGCTGTGGGCTCATCCCCAGACAGGCTACACCGAATGGCAGGCTAACGAATATCTGATCCCCAAGTACGAAGCCCTGGGCTACAAGCTTGTAAGAGCCGATCAGGATCCCAAGTTCGGAAAGATCCCCGGCTTCTACACCGACATCGATACCGGCAAGCCCGGCCCCACCGTCGCATTCTTCGGCGAGCTGGATGCCCTGGTCATCGCAAACCACCCCGAATCCGTCAACGGCATGACCCACTGCTGCGGTCACCACGGCCAGTCTGCCGCCCTGCTGGGTATGGCAGC
>JAZRXE010000010.1:0-22466 GCA_045600065.1 Anaerovoracaceae bacterium | reverse complement strand
GTGAACTTCAGGAGCTTCTTGGACTTAGGAACTGCTTCGCATTCAAGAACCTTTACAGCTCTGAAATCGCTCTTGGAGAAGGTCTCAAAATCGACGAAATCTTCGAAGAGAGGTTCGATCACAACGTTGCTGAAATCGATCTTTTCTTCTACTGCAGGAGCTGCTTCCTGTACAGTTTCATTCGACTTTTCATCCGTCTTTGCGGAACCCTTTTGTCCGTCCAAGGACTTCATTGTCGGGAACAGCAGCACGTCTCTTATGGAGGTGTTGTCGGTGAACAGCATGATCATGCGGTCTATACCTATGCCGCATCCGCCGGTGGGGGGCATGCCGTATTCCACGGCAAGAAGGAAGTCTTCGTCCATTTCGGAGGCCTCCAGGTCGCCCAGCTCGCGCAGGCGCATCTGGTTTTCGAAGCGTTCGCGCTGGTCTATGGGGTCGTGGAGCTCGGAGTAGGCGTTGGCATACTCGTGGCCTGCTATGAAAAGCTCAAAGCGCTCGGTCAGCATGGGATCGGAAGGCAGCTTCTTGGTGAGCGGTGAGATCTCGATGGGGTGCTCCAGTACAAAGGTGGGCTGTATCATCTTGTCCTCGCAGTATTCGTCGAAGAAGGATGCCAGGATGTCGCCTCGGGCGTGGGTAGGAGCTACCTCTATGTTGTGCTCCTTGGCTGCCTTGATGGCTTCTTCGGTGGTGCGGATCTGATCGAAATCCACGCCGGAGTACTTCTTTACAGCCTCGGTCATGGTGATCTTTTCGAAGGGCTTGGAGAAATCGATTTCGTAATCTCCGTATTTGAAGGTATCGCCCAGGCCCAGAGCCTTGGCAACATATCTGAATACCCCCTCGGTGCGCTCCATCATTCCGGCAAGATTTGTGTAAGCCTCGTAGAACTCGATGGTGGTGAATTCGGGGTTGTGTGTGGCGTCCATGCCCTCGTTGCGGAATATGCGGCCCATGTCATAGACTCTGTCCAGACCGCCCACTATACAGCGCTTCAGATAGAGCTCGGTGGCGATGCGAAGGTACATGTCCAGATTCAGGGCGTTGTGGTGGGTCACGAAGGGACGCGCTGTGGCTCCGCCCTGAACGGTGCTCAGAATGGGTGTCTCGCATTCGATGTAGCCCAGATCGTCGAAGTATCTGCGAATGGCGGAAACAGCCTTTGCTCTCTTCTTGAAGGTTTCCTTGACTCCGGGGGTAACTATCATGTCCACATAGCGCTGACGGTATCTGGTATCCATGTCCTTAAGGCCGGACCACTTGTCGGGCAGGGGGCGTATGGACTTGGACAGCAGCACGCAGGTCTTTACATGCAGGGAGATCTCTCCGCGCTTGGTCTTGAAGACCTCGCCGGTAACGCCCAGTATGTCGCCTATGTCGAGCTTTTTGAAGTGGTCATATTCATCCTTGCCCAGATCGTCTATCTGAACATAGATCTGGGTGCGGCCGTCCTGGTCTTGAAGATCGCAGAAGGAAGCCTTGCCCATGCCGCGCTTGGACATGAGCCTGCCTGCTATGGATTGGGTGGTGCCCTCCAGCTGCTCGAAGTTTTCTTTTATGGTCGTGGCGTCCGCAGTCCTGTCGAAGCGGGTGATAAGGAAGGGGTCACGGCCTTCTGACTGAAGGGCTGCCAGCTTCTCTCTGCGGATCTGGCACTGCTCGCTGAGCGAGAGCTCGGGTGTCTGGTTTGTGTTCTTTTCGTCGCTCATATGTGGATTCTCCTGAATACTATGCCTTGAAGATATCTAAGATCTGATAGCTGAGCATGCCGTCTTCGACCATAAGCTCGATCTTGTCTCCGATTTTCTTGCCGATCAGCTCCTTGCCCAGGGGGGATTCGTTGGAGATCTTGTCGTTGAGGGGGTCTGCGTCGGTGATGCCTACGATGGTATAGGTGTATTCGTCTTTGAACTTCAGATCCTTGATCTTTACGCTCAGGCCAACGTTTACATGCTCGCCCGTAAGCTCTTCCTCCTGAATGACGCGGGCGTTGCGCATCATGGCTTCCAGCTTGTTGATACGCTCTTCGACCTCGACCTGCTCGTCCTTGGCTGCGTCGTATTCCGCGTTTTCGGAAAGGTCGCCGTAGGCCTTTGCTTCCTTAAGGTGCTGTGCTACCTCAACTCTGCGAACGGTAACAAGATATTCGTGCTCTTCTACAATCTTGTCATAGCCTTCTTTTGTAAGGATGATTTCTTCTGCCATGGTATTCTCCTTTAATTCCCGAGCTCCCTTAAAATTTCAAGGAACTCGTCTGCTGAATTTGCATTGTTTATCTTTACGCGCAGTCTGGCTGCGCCCTTTATGCCTTTTGTATAAAAGCCGGCATGAGCGCGCATCTGGCGCACCGCCGTATATTCGCCCTTTTCGGCGATCTCCAGCATCAGGTGCCTTTGCATAACGGCCTTGATCTCTTCCGGCTCCGGTCTGGGGGGAAGGGGTCTTCCCAGCATGGCGGCCCTGATCTCTCTGAACAGCCAGGGGTTGCCCAGAGCCCCTCTTGCGGCCATTACCGCATCGCAGCCCGTCTGCTCCATCATCTGCAGGGCATCCTCTGCCGTAAATATATCTCCGTTGCCTATGACCGGCACGCTTACTGCCTGCTTGACACGCCTTATGGCTTCTCTGTCTGCCCTGCCGCTGTAATACTGCTCTCTTGTGCGCCCGTGTACGCTTATTGCCGAGGCTCCGGCATCCTGAAGCATGCGGGCAAAATCCGCGCAGTCTATCTCGTCTTCGGGCTTGTGAAGGGCGAAGCCCTTGCGTATCTTTACGGTGACGGGCTTTCCGCCCGAATGCTCCGCTGCGCTTGTGACGAGCCGGCAGGCAAGCTCAGGCGTTCTTATGAGTGCCGAGCCCTCGCCGTTTTTGACGACCTTTGGTACGGGGCAGCCCATGTTGATGTCTATAAAGGCGTTGGGTCTGTCCTTGATATGCTCTGCCCCGAAGGCCAGCATATCCGGCTCGCTGCCGAAAAGCTGAATGCCCACCTGGCCCTGAGCCGGATCGATCCTCATCAGATCCTCGCTGCCCGGGCTTTTGTAATAAAGGCCCTTGGCGCTGACCATTTCGGTAAAACTCAGGGGGCAGCCAAACTCTGCGCATATCTGCCTGAAGGGCCCGTCGGTAAAGCCTGCCATGGGAGCCAGCACCACCGGCATCTCAAGGCCGGCAAGTATGGTTTCAAAGCTGCCGGGCATCAGTTTTTCTCTCTGTTTTTGTTGCGATTATACAGTATCTGAAGCCCGGTAAGGGTCAGCTGCTTGTCTATGTGGTCCACGCAGTCCAGCTCGGAGCAGATGAGGGTGGAAAGTCCCCCTGTGGCAACCACGCATACAGGCTTCTCCTGACCCTCGTAGGCGCAGATCTCCTGCTTCATCTTTGATACTATATATTCTACCATGCCCATGCTGCCGTAGATGACGCCGGACTGTATGCCCTCTATGGTATTTTTGCATATGGTCTTGCCGGGGGCTTCAAGCTCCACCTTCTGCAGTTTGGCCGTTTTGTCGAACAGGGCGTCCGAAGCGACCTTGACTCCGGGCACTATGGTGCCGCCCAGATATTCGCCCTTGCTGCTGACCGCGTCTATGGTGGTAGCCGTACCGAAATCCATGACGATAAGAGGAGCAGGGTAGCTTTCGAAGGCCGCCACTGCATCTACTATGCGGTCTGCGCCCAGCTGGCCGGGGTTATCGTATCTGATGTCAATGCCCAGATCAAGCTCGGAGCTTACCAGCATGGCCTTTACGCCGAAATACTTCTGGCTCAGGTGCTGCATGGTGTAGGTCATGGAAGGTACCACCGTGGAGATTATGACATCCTCCACATCCGCTGGATCCATGCCTGCGTGCTCGAAAAAGTGGGTGAGGATCACGCCGTATTCGTCGGCGCTCTTGTTCTTGTCTGTCTCCATGCGCCAGTTCTGCCTGAGCTCGCTGCCGCTGTAAACTCCTACGACTATATTGGAATTACCGATGTCTATTACAAGATTCATAGGCTCTGCCCCTAAATGGAGCGGACCTCCTTTTCTATTCGGGATACTGCCAGGGCCATCATCAGGCCGGGAACCACTGTGTTGTCGGATACGTCCACGCCGAGTATCTCCTTGATCCTTTTAAGCCTGTACTGGACGGTGTTTACATGAACATCCATAAGCCTTGCGGTCTTGGCTGTGGACAGGCCTGCATCCAGAACGAAGCATTCCAGAGTGTCGATAAGCTGTCTGTCCTTGCTGGCCTTGGCCTGAGAGAAGGGCTTTATAAGCTCCTGATAGTTGCGCATGACCTCTCCGCCGTTAAGGCAGATGGAAACGCAGTTGCTTGCCATTGCCAGCTCGTATTTTCCGAAGCAGCGCTTGTAGGGGAATATGAGGTTGATAAAGGCCTCGGTTTCGTTGATCACCCTGAAGGCGTTGCATACACCCTCTATGCCCTGTATGTTGCCGACGTTGAAGCTCATTCTGGCCCCTGCCTTGAATAGCTTTTCCGCCATTGCTTGCCATTCCTCGGCTGTGGGGCTCAGATAGTCTCCGCTCAGCAGTATGCCGCTGATCTCGTCCGGCTCTATCAGCTTTATGTCCTTGATATCGTGGTCATTTTCGAAATCCACAAGTATCTTGAGGGCGTCCTCGCTTTTTACTCCGGGAATGTAGAATATGCCGCACAGGCAGTCGTCCTCCACGCCCAGCTCGTCCAGAAGGGTGTAGGCCAGAGCCTTGTTGCCCCGCCTTACGGCGCTTATAAGCTCCGCAACCAGGTCTCTCTGGGGCTTGTAGTTCCACATGCCCATGGCCAGCTCGATTATTTCCGAAAGCTTGCTCAGATCGTCCGAAGAGAAGCAGTTGTCGTTGTCCAGAAGCATCAGATAATATCTTTGGCCCGCCACGTTTACAGGTCTCCAGAAGGTCTCCACGCCCTTGGCCGACAGGCTGATGCGCTCCGCGTCTTCCAGAGAGCTTGAATCCAGCCTTGCCCTGACCAGCTCCTCCACGCTTATGCTGTGGCGAGTCTCAACTGCAAATAGCATATTGAAATCCGTGGAAAACAGAGCCATCTGGAAGTTGTTGTTGATACCTGCTTCCTTTACTGCCACAGGAAAACTGGGATACTTTTCAAAATTCAGCAGATAATAAATCGAATTGCTCAGCAAGCTGTTGGTAAAGCCTTCTGACATGTCAGTCCTCCGTCTTTCTACTTGTTTTTTACTGATCCTTGTTGTCGTCTTCCGGTGTCCGGGCCTGCTTGGAATACTGCGAGCCGCTTTCCTGAGTCTCGGGCTCGTCCGGAGACTCAGGAGCCTGAAGCTTTTCCTCCGGGTTCTGAAGCTCTGCGGACTCTTCTTCGCGGACAGGGGCTTTTGCCTTTTCGTCTTCGGCTGAGCGGTCTGCCTCGCTGCCCAGGGCCCTGCGCTGCTCCTCTCGCAGCTGCTCTATATTGTTGATCAGAATGGCATTGCCGTTTTTGTCTATTACAGCTACCCTGTGTCCGTTTTCAAGCTGCTGCTCGAGCTCGGATTTGGCATTTGACAGCTCCTCGGCTTCTCTTGCGGCGCGGTCTTCGGCTTCCTTTGCCTCTCTGTCGGCTCTGATCCTGTCAGCCTGAGCGCTTTCGCCTATCAGCTCCGCTGTGGTCTTGGTTCCGCTGTAGATGGCCTCGAACTGATCTGCGTCCAGGGTCTCCATTTCAAGAAGGGCATTTGCCACTGCATCGAGCTGCTGTCTGTGCTCGCCAAGCAGCTGCTCGGTAGCCTTGTAGGCCTCGTCTATGATGCTGCGGACTTCCTTGTCTATCTTTGCAGCCAGCTCCTCGGAGTAGTTCTGCTTGGAGGTAAAGTCTCTGCCAAGGAACACCTCGTCGCTGCTGGAATAGTTTACGGGGCCTATGGCATCTGTCATGCCGTATTTGGTGACCATATCGTGGGCTATCCTGGTTGCCCGCTCCAGGTCGGAGCTTGCGCCGGTGCTTATATCGCCCAGGACCATGGCTTCGGCGACTCTGCCGCCCAGCAGGTGCTTGATGTCATTCATCATGCCGGACTTGGTATCGTAATACTGATCCTGCTCGGGAAGGGACATGGTGAATCCGCCTGCGCTGCCTCGGGGCATTATAGTCACCTGGTGAACGGGATCCTGGCCGGGAATGCTGCGCATCACTATGGCGTGGCCTGCCTCGTGGAAGGCTGTCAGCTTCTTTTCCTTATCTGTCATTATGCGGCTGGTCTTTTTGGGGCCGACTATTACTCTGGTTATGGCCTCCTCCAGATCGTCCATATGTATGATGGTTCCGTTGCGCCTTGCGGTGAGCAGGGCGGCCTCGTTCATCATGTTCTCTATGTCTGCGGGGGTGAAGCCCGGGGTCCTCTTTGCAAGGACCTTAAGATCTACATTTTCGTCAAGGGGCTTGTTTTTTGCGTAGATCTGGAAGACTTCCTCTCTGCCGTTCACATCCGGGGTGCCTATGGTGATCTGCCTGTCGAAGCGTCCGGGCCTTAAAATTGCCGGATCCAGAACGTCGGGTCTGTTGGTTGCGGCGAGAATGATTATGCCCTCGTTGATACCGAAGCCGTCCATTTCCACCAGCAGCTGGTTGAGGGTCTGCCCGCGTTCGTCGTTGCCGCCGCCTATGCCTGCGCCTCTGCGGCGTCCTACGGCGTCGATCTCATCGATAAATACTATGCAGGGAGCGTTTTTCTTTGCGTCGGCGAACAGGTCTCTGACGCGGGATGCGCCTACGCCTACGAACATTTCAACAAAGTCAGATCCGCTGATGCTGAAGAAGGGTACACCCGCCTCTCCGGCAACCGCCTTGGCGATGTAGGTCTTGCCTGTGCCCGGAGGGCCTACAAGCAGCACGCCCTTGGGGATCCTGGCGCCCAGATCCGTGTATTTCTTGGGATTCTTCAGGAAATCGACTATCTCTGCCATCTCGGTCTTTTCTTCCTTAAGGCCTGCCACATCCTTGAAGGTGACCTTGTTTTTGGTATCACCCTTGGTCATGCGGGCCTTGGACTTGCCGAAGTTCATCATGCTGCCGCCGCTGCCGCCTCCTGCCATCTTCATGTAGAAGAATATCATCATGGCAAACAGTGCCAGAGTGGGCAGCCAGCTGAGCAGCTCGCCGAGTATGGAGGGCTTGGAGCTTTCGAGCACCAACTTGCCTTCAGCCAGCTGGGGAAGCACATATTCGGAGCTTACAAGGGCCATATCGTAGCTTGTGGGCGCATAAGCCGTCATTCCTGTGCCGTCCTTTAGTTCGGCCCTGTAGCCTCTGGATTCCTCGTAGACGGTAAGCTTTACGACCTTTTCGTCCTTGAGGGCGCTCAGGAATACGGAAAAATCAACTTCCGAATATTCGATGACATTGCCGCTCAGGTCCATGGTCCCCAGCGCGTACAGAGCCGAGACTGCCAGCGCAAACATAAGGCAGTAAACTATAAAAGTATTTTTAGGGTTCTGATTTCTTTTTTTCAAATGATATTTCCTCCGAATCATTGATCAGATTCCCGGAGCGGGCCGGGAATCTGCAAACTATCAGTTGTTCTCGATTTAGGCAATTACATATAATATCATAGTAAATATATATTATCAAGTTAGCGGGAAGGTCCTGAAAATATCACTTTTCCTGCCTGTGTGAAGGCGCTGTAGCCTGCAGGAAACTCCACGCAAGCCCGGTTATTGCCTGCGATGACCGTGGTGTAAAGGGAATTCAGGTGGGTGTAGCCAATGTCTTCGCAAAGGCCGAGCTCTGAAAATATAAGCTTTACAGCCCTTTTGAACACAGCCGGATGCAGGGCCTTCAGGGCCTTTTTATCTGCGCTTATGCAGTCCTGATCTCTTCTTACGGCAGGGCTGTTGCAGAATCCCGCAGCCAAGCTCTGAAGACAGTCGTCGTCTTCTCTGGCGTTGGCGGAAAGCCTTGCCAGACTTTCCCTGAGATTGGGATTGTATTCTTCCTTAAGCCTGGGAATCAGCTGCAGACGCAGCCTGTTTCTGGTGTAATCCAGGCTCGCATTGGTGCTGTCAAAGCGGGGCGTCAGGCCGTGGTCGCTGCAATACCTTTCGATATCGGCTCTGGGGGTATCCAGCAGAGGGCGTATCACCCCGTCGGCACGCTTGTATTCCATGGCAGCCAGCCCGTGGACTCCTGTGCCTCGGAGCACTCTCATAAGCACGGTTTCGGCCTGGTCGTCTCTGTTGTGGGCAAAGGCTATAAGGTCCCCGTCTGCATATTCTCTGAGGGCCTCATGACGGGCGCTGCGTCCTGCTTCCTCCACCGAAATATTTTCGGCGACTGCCTTTGCGTAAACATCGCAGTATCTCACCTCGAGATGCACTCCTATGCCCCGGCAGTATTCCCTGAGAAACTCCACATCGGCGGCAGCGTCTTCTCCGCGCATCAGATGGTTTAGGTGCAGGGCTTCGAGTTTGAAATTCAAAGGCTTTTGCAGCTCTGCAAGTATGGTCAGAAGGCTCAGGGAATCCGGGCCTCCGGAAAGCCCCAGCACTACTCTGCTGCCCCCGGGGATCAGCCCGAAGCGCTCAATTGTCTTTCTAACCGTCAGTTCAGCGTTCATTTTCTATACCGAAAAATCTGCAGGCGTTTTCGAAGGTGATCCTGCACACCTCTTCATAGCTTATGCCCTTGATCTCCGCGATCTTGCGGGCGGTGTATTCCACATATACGGGCTTGTTCTGCCTGCCCCGGAAGGGCACCGGAGTAAGGTAGGGCGAGTCCGTTTCGGTAACAAGGCGTCTTATGTCTGTCTGTTCCACTACTTCTACGGTTTTTCTGGCGTTTTTGTAGGTCACGGGGCCGCATATGCTCAGGGTCGCGCCCAGCTCCGTGTACTGCCTGCCCAGCTCCGCGCTGCCCGAAAAGCAGTGCAGCAGCACCCTGGCATCGGGTCTTCCGTCCGGGTGCAGAGGAAAGCAGCCCGCGCGCTCCCTGCTGAAGGCTCCGCAGTGCTTAAGTATGTCCATGGTGTCCTGATCGGCCTCCCTGCTGTGGATGGCTATGGGCAGCCTAAGCTCCAGAGCGGTCTCTATCTGCCTTGCAAACCAGTGCTGCTGGGTCTTTTTGTCCGTGTTGTCGTAATGGTAGTCAAGGCCTATCTCGCCTATGGCCCTGACCCGGGGGTCTGCTGCCAGCGCCTTTATCTGAGCAAGCTGCTCTTCGTCGAAGCTATAGGTGTCCGAAGGAAAACAACCTATTATGGCGTAGCAGAAATCCAGGCTGCGGGGGGTCTGCACGACCCTTCGGCTGGTGGCAAGATCCGTTCCCACATCCATGATATATTTAAGCTCAGATGCCCTGATCTCTTCAATCAGGGCATCCCGGCTGTCGTCAAATCCTTCGTCGGAAATGTGACAATGAGTATCGAATAACATATCTATCCTACAGTCAGTCCGGCCTTGTCGTTGGAGAAGGCAAAGCTGAACCTTCCCTCGGCATCCTTGGAGTAGATCAGCATTCCGTGAGATTCCAGGCCTCTCAGGTTCCTGGGGGGCAGGTTCACCACGGCTATGCAGTGCTGGCCCACGCAGTCCTCGGGCTTGATGCTTCCTGCAACGCCGGAAATAATCTGGCGTACCTCGCTGCCCAGGTCGACCTGGAACACCAGAAGCTTATCCGCCTTGGGATGCTTTTCCGCCTTAATAATTACGCCGGTGCGAAGATCTATCTTATCGAAGTCGTCAATGGTGATGGGCTCCTTGAAGGGCTCGTATTCTGCCTTGGGCTCTTCCTTTTCTCCGGGGATAAGCCCGGCCTTCTTCATGTTCTCGAGCTTTATATCTTCCAGTGCCTTCAGCTCTGCTTCCACGTCCAGTCTGGGGAAGAGCAGTTCGCCCTTGCAGACCTTCTGACCGTTCATCTCGTCGAATACCACGGCATCCTCCCAGGATACCTCGCCTTCGATGCCAAGCTGAGCCCTCATCCTTGCGGAGGTGGTATGCATAAAGGGATGGATCAGCACGGAGACTATGCGCAGGCACTCGGACAGGTTGTGCAGCACGGTGTCCAGGCGGTCCTTGCAGGCGGCATCCTTTGCCAGAGTCCAGGGCGCGGTCTCGTCTATGTATTTGTTGGCCCTGCGGATCAATATCCAGATCTCCTCCAGAGCGTAGTTGAATTCGAACTTGTCCATGCGGGCAGCCACCTTGTCCCGGCAGCTGACGGCCAGATCATAGAGCTCGGCGTCGGGGCCCTCCTGAGCGCCCTTGCCGGGTATGATGCCGCCGTTGTATTTTTCTATCATGGAGACGGTGCGGGAGACCAGATTGCCCAGGTCGTTGGCCAGGTCGTAGTTCATGCGCTTGAGCATCACCTCGTTGGTGAAGGCACCGTCCTGTCCGAAGGTGTATTCGCGCAGGATGAAATACTTCAGGGCGTCCACGCCGTAGCGGTCGATCAGCACCACGGGGTCTACCACGTTGCCCTTTGACTTGGACATCTTGCCGCCGTCGATCAGCAGCCAGCCATGGCCCAGAACGTGCTTGGGCACGGGCAGATCCAGAGACATGAGCATTGCGGGCCAGATCAGGGAGTGGAAGCGGACGATCTCCTTGCCAACCAGATGGTAGTCAGCCGGCCAGTACTTGAAGTACTTGGAGCTGTCCTCTCCGTCCATTTCGGGATAGCCCAGGGCGGTGATGTAGTTGGAAAGGGCATCCAGCCATACGTAGATCACGTGCTTTTCGTTGATGGGCACCTGAACGCCCCAGTCAAAGCTGGTGCGGGAGATGCACAGGTCTTCCAGGCCCTGGTCGATGAAGCTGATCATCTCGTTGACTCTGGCCTGGGGCTGCAGGAAATCAGTGGTGAGCAGCATTTCCTTCAAGCGGTCGGAATACTTGGAAAGACGGAAGAAATAGGCTTCCTCCTTGGCCTTCTGCACGGGTCTGCCGCAGTCTGGGCACTTGCCGTCCACCAGCTGGCTCTCGGTCCAGAAGGATTCGCAGGGGGTGCAGTACCAGCCCTCGTATTCGGACAGGTAGATATCTCCCTTCTCGTACATTTTGTTGAAGATGGTCTGTACGCGCTTTACATGGCGCTCCTCGGTGGTGCGGATGAAGTCGTCGTTGGAGATTTCCATGGTCTTCCACAGCTCCTTGATGCCGGCGACCACTTCGTCCACGTACTGCTGGGGGGTGACCCCCTTCTTTTCGGCTTTTTCCTGTATTTTCTGACCGTGCTCGTCGGTGCCGGTCAGGAACATAACATCGTATCCCTGCAGTCTCTTGAAGCGCGCCATGGCGTCTGCCATAACCGTGCAGTAGGTATGGCCTATATGCAGGTTGTCGCTGGGATAGTATATGGGTGTTGTGATGTAAAAGGTTTTCTTTTCTTCTGCCATTTTTTACTCCTTTCGTCTGTCCGAATGAGGACAGATCTGAATCAGCAGTTTTTTTGATCTGAGATCTGAATTATTACAACGGCTGCGAACATGACGGCGCAGCCGGCGTATTCCTTTAAGCTTAAGCGCTCGTGCAGAAGCAGGGCGCCGCCCAGGGTGGCGAATACCGATTCCAGGCTCATTATAAGCGCCGCAGCGCTGGGTCTGGTATACTTCTGGGCCACTATCTGCAGGGTGTAGCCCACGCCTCCGGAAAAGACGCCGCAGTAGATGATGGCCACGGCAGCCGCAGCGATGCCCTCCGCCATGGGGATAGTATCCTCCGCAAACGTGAAGACCGGCCCCTGGGGTCCGCTGCTCAGTTCAAAGGCGATGGAGGCGATCCAGCTGAGCAGGCTGCAGACCGCAAACTGCATGCAGCTTAGCCTTACCGGATCTGATATGGGCGAATAGTGGTCGCACACATATATATGAACGGCAAAGCAAAGGGCGCAGCCCATGACAAGAACATCGCCGGGCGCCAGCCGCAGGCTTTCGCTCATGCATATCATATAAAGGCCGGCAGTGCCCATAAGCACCGCAGCCCAGGATGCCGCAGGCAGCTGTTTGCCCAGAAACAGCACTCCTATCACAGGCACCAGCAGCATGTACAGAGCGGTGATAAAGCCCGCCTTGCCTGCCGGGGTATAGACCAGTCCGGCTTGCTGCAGGTAAGAGCCTGCAAAGAGCAGAATGCCGCACATTATGCCGCCTTTTAAGGTGTTTTTGCGGATGATGCTTCTCTGAGGCTCAGGCTCTCTTGGCTTGCGTCTGTCCAGAAAGGCGATCACAGGGATCAGCACCAGCGTCGAGAGCATCATGCGGCATGCCACAAAGGTCAGAGGGCCTATGTACTGCATTCCCGAGCGCTGAAAGGCAAAGGCCATGCCCCATACGAAGGCCGTAAGAAGCAGCAGGCCGTAGCCGAGAAGCTGCAGTGAACGCCCGGAGACCTTGCCCTGTGTTTCGGGTGCGTTATCTGTAATGGTATTTTTCGAATTGTTGTCCATAATCACCTTAAATCGCAGGCACAGGCAGCCCCAGAATGCACCATATCATGGGCACGAACATTGCCGGCAGGAAGTTTGCCACCTTGATCTTTGTAAGGCCCAGCATATTGAAAGACAGGGCTATCAGGGTAAGGCTGCCGACCTGGGTGCTTATGCTTATTATCTCAGGGCTCAGGTAGGGCGCTATAAAGCTGGCGCTCAGGGTCAGAAGGCCCTGATAAACGGTGATGGACAGGGCGGAAAATGCCACGGCTATGCCCGAGCTCATGGCGAAGGTGATTGCTGTCACCCCGTCTATCACTCCCTTCGTGTAATAAATAGTGTGGATGTTTTCCAGCCCTGACTGCAGTCCGCCCATGATGGTCATGGAGCCTATGCAAAACAGCAGAGATGCGGATACAAAGCCCTCCGAGAAGCTTCCGTCTGAAGAATTTGCGGCAAAGCGTCTCTGCATGGAATCGCCCAGGGCGTTGAACCTTGCGTCTATATCCAGAAGCTCGCCTATGGCAATGCCCAGGATAAGAGAGATCAGTATGAATATGGGCTGGGAAAGCTCGATGGATCCGGATATGCCCAGAACCATTACAAAGCAGGCAAAGGCCTGAAAAATGCGCTCGCCTATGGTTTTGAGCTTTTCTGTTTTGAAGATGCAGCCTATCGCAGAGCCTGCGATCACCATGGCTGCGTTGGCGATAACGCCCGTAAAAATACCGAACATGGCTTGTTCCCCGATTTTTGTATTATATGACTAAATATCATATCATTCAGGCCGCAGAATATCAATATCCTGATACAGGGGACGGGGGTGTGTCTTAATGCCGTTGTCAGAGTTCGGCAGGGCAGTCGTGCGGTATTCGTAAATAATGCATTTATGAACAAATTTTTTCTTTAATTTATTATGTACATAGTGTAAAATAAATGAAATATGTAACAATTAATACCGAAAGGATCATTCTATGCTTTTCAATAAAAAGAAACCCGAAGAGCCTGTAACCGAAATCATCGAAGAGCCTCAGGCTCCCGAGCAACCCGAACAGCCTGAGCAGGAACAGCAGCCCGCATCCGCAGCCAGAGACTACAGCCCCTCCGATACCACATATATCGGTAAAGGCATCACCTTCTACGGCAATTTTGTTACCGCCGACGATATGGAGATCAACGGCGCGGTAGAAGGAGACCTGCGCAGCAGCGCCAAGCTTGTAGTGACCGACGGAGCCGCATACAAGGGCAATGCCACTGTGGATTCTCTGGATCTTTCCGGCAGCATTTACGGCAGCGTGGACTGCAATCAGCTGGCAAGACTCACCGAGCATGCCAACATGACAGGCACGCTCCATACCAGATTCCTTCAGACCTTCCCCGGAAGCTATTTCGAGGGCGATATGAGCATGGGCGCGTTTGCCGCCCCGGCCGAGGAGAAGCCTGCTTCCGAAAGCGAAGATATCGAAGTCACCGAGGACAATATCTTCGAAAATTAGCAACCCTGATCTGACAGCGCCGAAGGCTTTACCCGGCCTTCGGTATTTTTGCGGAAATGAAAGGCAGATATGTTTAAGAGACTTGACTTTATACTTGAAAAATACGACGAGCTGAGCCTGACCGTGTCCGACCCGGATGTGATCGCCGATCAGTCGCGCTGGCAAAAGCACATAAAAGAGATGGGCGAAATGGAGCCCATAGTCACCAAATACAGAGAATACAAAAAGGCCACAGAGTATCTGGCGGATACCAGGGAAATGCTTTCTGACAGCAGCCTTGACGATGAAATGCGGGATATGGCCAAGATGGAGATCTCCGATCTGACCGACCGCATCGAGGTCCTGACCGAAGAGCTGAAAATCGCCCTGCTTCCCAAGGATCCCAACGACGAGAAAAACGTTATCCTGGAGGTTCGTGCAGGCACAGGCGGAGAGGAAGCCGCCCTGTTTGGCGCGGATCTTCTGAGAATGTATTCCAGATATGCAGAGCGCAGAGGCTGGAAGACCCAGCTGACAGACATCAACGAGACCGGCATAGGCGGAGTCAAGGAGGGCGTGCTGCGCATCATCGGCAAGGGCGCCTATTCCAGGCTCAAGTTCGAATCCGGCGTTCACAGGGTCCAGCGCGTGCCCGTAACAGAATCCCAGGGCCGTATACAGACCTCGGCTGCTACCATAGCCATTATGCCCGAGGTGGACGATGTGGAGCTCGATCTTAAGTGGGACGATATACGCGTGGACACCTTCAGGGCCTCCGGCCACGGCGGTCAGTACATCAACATGACAGACTCCGCAGTGCGTCTGACTCATATCCCCACCGGCGTGGTGGTCCAGTGCCAGGACGAAAAATCCCAGCTCAAGAACAAGGAAAAGGCCTTTATTGAGCTTAAATCCCGTATCTACGCCCACATGCTTCAGCAGCAGCATGACGAGCAGGCAGAGCAGAGGCGCAGCCTCATCGGCTCCGGCGACCGCAGCGAGCGTATCAGGACCTACAACTTTCCCCAGGGCCGTATTACCGATCACCGCATCGGCTATACCATTTATAAGCTTGATTCCTTTATGGACGGAGACATAGACGAGATCATCGATGCCCTGATCACCGAGGAACAGGCGGAAAAGATGAAGAATTTTTAGTGGATACCGTTTATCTTTCCACAACAGAACAGGATCTTCTCAAGGCTGCCCGCATATTGCAAAGCGGCGGTCTGGCGGCTTTTCCCACGGAGACTGTCTACGGTCTGGGCGGCAACGCCTTAGATCCCCGGGTTTCCGAAAAGATCTACGCTGCAAAGGGACGTCCCTCGGACAACCCCCTTATAGTCCATATCAGCAGAATGGAGCAGCTCGATGATCTTGTACGGGAGCTGCCCGAAAATGCCCGCAGGCTCGCCGAAGCCATATGGCCCGGCCCTCTTACCATGGTGCTTCCCAAAAAGGACGCCGTGCCCAAGGAGACCACCGGCGGTCTGGATACCGTGGCGGTCAGAATGCCCGCAAACGATGCTGCCTTAAGGCTTATAGACCTGTGCGGCTTTCCTCTGGCAGGCCCCAGCGCCAACACCTCCGGCAGGCCCAGTCCCACCATGTGGGAGCACGTAAAGCACGACCTTGACGGCAGAATAGACGCAGTGATCATGGGTGAGCCCTGCATAGGCGGCATCGAATCCACCGTTACAGACATGACAGGCCCGCTGCCCGTGATACTCCGGCCAGGTCTTATCAGCCCGGAGCGCATAACGGAAATACTGGAGCTGCCCTGCAGCTACGATCCTGCTATCAGCGGAAGACCCGACCCCGCCCTTGTTCCCAGGGCGCCGGGAATGAAGTACAAGCATTACGCCCCTAAGGCTCAGATGCAGATATTCACAGGCCCCGTGGAAAAGGTTGCCGCAGCCATGCAGGAGCTTTACAGGCAGAAAAGCGCCGAGGGCTGTTCTGTGGCCATGCTTATGTATAAGGATTCCGGAGAAGCTGCCGCAAGGCTTTTTGCGGATCTTCGCTATGTGGACGAGGAACAGCATGTGGATCTTATACTTGCCGCAGGCCTGAGCGGCGGAGATTCCCTTGCTTACTCCGTTATGAACCGTATGCTGAAATCAGCAGGATATAATATAATAGAGGTATAAAAAATGAAAATTGCACTTGCCAGCGATCACGGCGGCTACGAGCTTAAGGAAGCTCTTAAGAAGCATCTTAGCCTGGACAGACAGATCGAGGTCGTCGATCTGGGAACCTACAGCACCGAATCCGTAGATTATCCCGTTTACGGACATACCTGCGGACTTTACGTGGCTTCCGGCGCTGCCGACTGCGGCATAGTCTGCTGCGGAACAGGCATAGGCATATCCATTGCCGCAAACAAGGTCGACGGCATAAGGGCGGCGGTATGCACCAGCGTCGAGATGGGCACCCTCGCAAAGCAGCACAACAACGCCAACGTTCTGGCTCTGGGCGGACGCATACTCAGCATAGAGGAAGCTACTGCCATTACCGACGCGTGGCTTGATGCCGAATTTCTCGGAGACCGCCATGCAAGACGCGTTTCCATGCTCGATCATCTGTAAACAAAAGCATTCATATATTTAGGAGGATATTATGGGCAAAGTATATGTATTCGATCATCCCCTGATCCAGCATAAGACTGCAATTCTCAGAAGTGTCGATACTTCTGTCAGAGATTTCAGGGCTCTCGTAAGAGAGATCGCATCCCTGATGACCTACGAGGCCACCAGAGATTTGCCTCTGAAGACTGTTGAGGTCACCACACCCATGTCCAAGACCCAGCTTAACGAGCTTGCCGGCGAAGACGTGGCAGTAGTACCCATTCTGCGCGCAGGTCTGGGCATGGTAGACGGTTTCCTGGACATGATCCCCAACGCCAAGGTCGGCCATATCGGACTTTACAGGGATCCCGACACCCACGAGCCCCACGCATATTACTGCAAGCTGCCCACAGATATAGAAAAGAGAAGGATCTTTGTTGTGGATCCCATGCTTGCCACCGGCGGATCTGCCAGAGACGCCATCAACTTCATCAAGGAAAAGGGCGGCAAAAATATCAGCTTCATGTGCCTTATCGCCGCTCCCGAGGGCATTGAGGTGCTTCAGAAGACCCATCCCGATGTGGATATCTACATCGCGGCCAAGGACGAATATCTGAACGACAACAAGTACATCGTTCCCGGTCTGGGCGATGCCGGCGACAGACTCTTCGGCACCAAGTAGGAGGACAATATGTTTCAGATTCCCGACAACGTAAGCAAGCACACCAATGTGTACGACGTGCTCAAGGAGCGCGGATTCATAGAGCAGACCACAGACGACGAGGGCGTTCGCGAGCTGCTGGGCAAGGAAAAGGTCAAGTTTTACATCGGCTTTGACGCCACCGCAGACTGCCTGCACGTGGGTCACTTTATGCAGGTCATCATCATGATGTACATGCAGAAATACGGACACACCCCGGTGGTTCTCATCGGCGGCGGCACCACCATGATCGGCGACCCCTCCGGACGCACCGATGCCCGCCAGATGATGACCAAAGACACCATAGCGGAGAACTGCCGCTCTTTTAAAAAGCTCTTCGATCAGTTCCTGGTCTTCGATGAAGACTGGCAGCACGTCCAGGGCGAGGGTGTCCTGGGCAAGGGCGGACAGAACAAGGTCCCCGAGCCCGGCAAGGCCATCTGCGTCAACAACGCCGACTGGCTGCTGGATGTCAACTATCTTGAATTTATGAGAGATATAGGCTCCAAGTTCTCCGTCAACGAAATGCTCCGGGCCGAGTGCTACAAGCAGCGCATGGAGAAGGGCCTTACCTTCCTGGAGTTCAACTATATGCTGCTGCAGTCCTACGATTTCTACTGCCTGGCCAGGGATATCGACTGCAAGATACAGTTCGGCGGCAACGATCAGTGGTCCAACATACTGGGCGGCCGTGACCTGGCAAGAAGACTGCTGGGCAAAGACAATTACTACGGCATGACCTTTGCCCTGCTCACCAAATCCGACGGCACAAAGATGGGCAAGAGCCAGAAGGGCGCCCTGTGGCTGAGAGAGGACAAGTGCCCGGTTTACGATTTCTATCAGTATTGGAGGAACGTGGATGACGCGGACGTGGAAAAATGCCTGCGCATGCTCACCTTCCTGCCCCTGGAGGAGATCGCCGAGCTTACAAAGTATCAGGATGAACGCATGAATCATGCCAAGGAAGTGCTGGCCTACGAAGTCACCAGACTTGTCCACGGAGACGAAAAGGCTCTGCAGGCCCGGGAAGCTGCCCGTGCAGCCTTCGGCGGCCAGGGCTCCATGGAAAATATCCCTACAAAAAAAATAGAGCTTCCGCAGGAAGGCATGGGCATAGTAGCCCTGATCAAGGCCGTGGGCCTGGTTCCCTCCAACGGCGAAGGCTTCCGCACCATAGAGCAGGGCGGACTGACCCTAGACGGCGAGAAGGTCACCGATACCAAGCTGGTGGTCACAAGGGATATGTTCAAGGACGGCTCAATCATCCTGAAGAAGGGCAAAAAGACCTTCCTTAAGGTAGAGCTTTAGCAGCAGACGGACAAAGCTCCGCAAAAAGGGCGAACAATTTACCTTCTGCACGCAAAATACCTTCAATACGTATTGACACAGACCCGCGAATCGCATACAATATGCGGTGCGCGGGTTTTATCGTGCGCAAAAGTCATCAAAAGGTGCAGGCCCTCCGGGGCCGTGACCGAAGTAACGTACTAGTGCCGAAAAAGATGAACCGATGACTCATCAGAGTAGGCGTCGAAACCGATGGAAACATCAGAGTAGACAAAGGAGGTAAAGAATGTCATCTTACATTGCAAAGCCTTCGGAGATCGAAAGAAAGTGGTACATCCTGGATGCAGAAGGAAAGACCTTAGGTCGCCTGTGCTCCGAGGCAGCCATGATTCTCCGCGGCAAGAAAAAGCCCACTTATACCCCGTTCCTGGACACCGGTGATTATGTTATCATCATCAACGCGGAAAAGATCCAGGTGACCGGCAAGAAGGCTGAAAAGAAAGTCTACAAGCATCACAGCGGCTATCCCGGCGGTCTGAAAGAGATCACCTTCGACAAGCTGCAGGCCAAGAAGCCCGAAGAGATTATCCGCCACGCCGTTAAGGGCATGATGCCCAAGGGTCCCCTGGGAAGACAGATGTTCAAGAAGCTTAAGGTTTACGCAGGCCCCGAGCACAAGCACGAGGCTCAGAAGCCCGAAGTTTGGAATTTCTAGAGGAGGATAACAAATGGCAAAGATCCAGTACCTGGGAACAGGCAGAAGAAAGTCTTCCGTGGCCAGAGTTAGACTCGTACCCGGAACCGGCAACATCACAATTAACAAGAAGCCCCTTGACGAGTATTTCGGCATGGAGCTCCTCAAGAGAGAAGTACGCAGACCTCTGCAGCTTGTTGGCGCTGAAGCTAAGTTCGACGTCATCGCAACCGTAGCAGGCGGCGGCACCACCGGTCAGTCCGGAGCTCTCCGTCATGGCATCTCCAGAGCCCTCTGCCAGGCAGACCCCGAAAACAGGGCCGCCCTGAAGGCTGCAGGCTTCATGACCAGAGACCCCAGAATGAAGGAAAGAAAGAAGTACGGACTCAAGAAAGCAAGAAGAGCTTCCCAGTTCAGCAAGCGTTAATTGGTACGCAATTCTTTCAATCACAAAGAAAAAAGAGATGGCATCCGATTGGGTGTCATCTTTTTATTGAAAAGTGCAGTGATTTCAAAGCTTCTGGGGTTTTCAATAGAAATATTAGCTATTAAAAATGGGACTTATCAGTTATGATCTAACTTGCTGGCAACTTGCTGAGTCGGCGAAAGTGGAATAAAACTATATGCCCGACTGAAAAACCAGTCGGGTATTGTAATATAATTTTCAAAATGGTGCAACCTGCTCCGTAAAAATATCGCTATATAGGGTGAAGGCCTTACAAAACAATCTTATGAAAGGAGGTCAGGGCTTTTGGAAGACGAAAAAATCGTTCAGCTTTATCTGGATCGCGACGAAAGCGCAATCAGGCTTTCATCCGAAAAATACGGCTGCCGGCTTCGCGCATTGTCTCTGGGCATCACTTCGGATATTCAAACCTCGGAAGAATGTGAGAATGATACATATCTGCAGGCCTGGAATCTCATCCCGCCCAATGAACCCAGAACGTACCTCTATGCTTTTCTTGCGCGGATTACCCGGCACATTTCCATTGATCGCTGCCGTAAACGCTCAAATCTGAAGCGTAATGCTTACATCATTGAACTTACCGAAGAAATGGAGAGCTGCATTCCGTCGTCAGGCGATGTGGAAAGCTCACTTGCTGAAGAAGAGCTTGGGAAAGCAATCAGCAGCTTTCTTCGGAATATTTCACAGGACAAGCGGGTGATATTTGTACGCAGATATTTTTATCTGGACTCTATTGCAGAGATCAGCAAAAGATGTGCCGTCAGCGAAAGCAAAGTGAAATCATCGCTCTTCCGGACCCGTAATGATCTCCGGGAGTATTTGATCAAAGAGGGATATGTTTTATGAAAAATGATAAAGCATTAAATGCGATGGAGTATATCGATCCGGCCATGATAGATGAAGCTGAAATCTATAAGGGGAAAAGGAATACACGGATCAGATGGGGCGCGGCTGCTGCCTGCCTGTGCATATGCCTTGCCGGCGCGGCATCATTATATCCGGCGCTTCTTCATCCGGGTAAGGACGCGGAAACCGGTCACGGGATAGAAGATTATAACGAACCTGTTCAGGGAGGATTCAATACTTTTGAAAGCCCCGCACTGGAAAATGCTGAAACAGACTCAGATATTCCAGCTCAGGCTAATACAAAAAAATTTATGATAGGACACTATGACAAGAGCCTGAATGATGCTGATATGGCAGTAAACAACGGCCATTACGAGCTGTCAAATTCCCTCAAGGCTGCCTTGGGCGAATACGGCGATACTGTAAAATACAGAGTTGTAGTTGAAGTCTTCAGGGATGGTACGGTCATTGACAGCGGCATCAGCGAGGTTGCTTTAGAGGAAGCGCGGCTTGCCAAAGAAAAATACACCGTAGCTCATGAAACCTATGAGGATACCGCTGAACGCTCCGATTATTTCACGATCCATGCGGAAGCAGACCAGCTTCTTCATTTTTCGGTAAATGAATCTTATGGGTACTGTATTTCCCTGTATGACGAGTATCTGGGATTGGCGGAACCTATGGAAAGTTCACCTGCAGAATTCAGTATGCCTTCAAATACGGCAGATGCCCCTGTCGATGAATCAAGCTCCGGTTTTATCCATGCGGCCGAATATCCTGCCGAAGTGCTTGAGATACAGCAGGCTGTCAGCGATGCCATGGCACGCGGAGATCTTCCGTATGTATATGAATCTGCTATTTACGAAAATCCGCTCAGAATTGAAGTAAAAGTAAATACTTCCGATGCAAAGCAGATAGAAGCAGTAAAGAAGTATGATCCGACAGGGAAATATGTTGTAGTTGTTCAGGGCGAAAGGAATATTCAAGATGAAAAGGAAATAAAGCCGGGTGGTGCTTACGTAGGAAATTGATTCCACAACGGAACAAAAATGCAGTTCGTTACGTCAAAAGATAAGTCAATGACCCGGTTAATAAATAGTGCTCTTCAGCAAAGATACCCGGCCGAAAAATCAGCCGGGTATTATGATGCAGGTATTTTTAGTTTGTTTTACAGATCGTAATTACTGTATGAATCCCGTAAAGTTGAATTTTTCACATATCTGTTCAAGAAAAACCGGATTTTCTGGAAGACCTCTGAAGACCATGTCTGCCGCAGGTACTTCAGTTACTATTACTGAGATAAACCGATCTTCGGTTTCAACGAAAATCAGGCCTGTGTCGGGATCCTGAGCAAGCAGGGCCTGATTACCTTCTGATGTCTCATAATTCCACTGCGAAAAACTATCGATTCCGTTCAGCCCCACCATATTATTGTAAAACGCATCCTTTTTTATGCTGTGCATCTGGAATTGAACAGTTGTATCGAAATCGCCGCCTGCATCAAGTTCGCCATCGAAGACAAAGCTGCCGTCGCTGAAAAGATTGCAGGAAGAATATCGTACAATCGCATCGGCAGCCATAATCTCAGGAAGGCCGCTTGCTCCGGGATCGGGTTCATTGCTCAGCAGCGTAAAATTCGATTTCCCGACAATATGCAATGCGTATTTATCGCAGATTTCGTCGAGTTTATCCACCATTTCCTGCGAGAAACAATGATATATGCCGTACTCCTCCGGACGCTGGAAGTCGTTTCCAAAACGCTGATCCGGATGCTCTGCGATATAGCTTTCTTCATAAGCAAGCCACTCCCGGAGCGCCTTATATGACGCACTTTCTTCATATCCGTTCAGCGACAAAGCCTTTTCGCTGACATATATTTTTTCTTCTGTGTGTTCACTATTTTCGGTCGTATGATCTACGATCGCAAGATCCTGCAGGTTGTACAAATGTATCGCGTATGCCATTGAAAATGTAAGCACCGCGATCAGTGCGGCAATCAGATATCTGCGAGCATATATATTAACCCTTTTTTTATAACAGAC
>JAZRXE010000009.1:0-7465 GCA_045600065.1 Anaerovoracaceae bacterium | reverse complement strand
TGGACAGGATGAACAGAGAAGCCAGACCGTGTCTGGTATCCTTTTCGTCGGGGATCTTCAGGAACAGAGCCGTGGGCTTGTCCGCGAATTTGCCGGCCACGATGTCGGTGGCGGAGGTGAGGCCGCAGATACCCTTATCGTGGGAGATGCTCAGCTTGTCGTAGGTGATGGACATGTAGCTGGACATGGTCTGTTCGGCGGCTGCCAGCACCTGTCTGGACAGGGTATAGGCCTGGGACATTGCGCCCCGGCCTTCGAAATAATCCTTCAGGGCCTTGTAATCGTCGGCACTGTTGGAAAGTATCTTATTCAGGTTGAAGAAATTGAATTTTTCCTTGGTCATGCCCAGGGAAGGATCCTCCGAATCCTCCAGCATGGCCAGACAGGTGGCCAGCACGATGGAACGGGCACCCTTTTCCCAGAGGGGATCCTTGTCGTTGGTGACCGGGCAGATGGAGGAGACCAGGTCGTTCAGGTCTTCGTACATCTCGTCGTAGATCTTCTGCTTGGCAACGGAAACGTCGTCCTGGCAGTGGCGCAGGTCGGCATAGGCACGGCCGTGCCATTCGCACCAGAGCTCTCCGGCTTCGGGAAGGCCGTCCATCAGCTTCAGATCCGGGTAGTCCAGGGCATTGTCCTTGTGGACGATGATGCCCTTTCCGGTCTCCAAGTAATCCTGATACATATCCCAGATGGAATCCAGAGGGTTCCAGCGGGAGGATTCGTAGGTATCACGAAGATCCAGCACGTAGACATCGTAGCCCCGGGACTTCAGGAACTTGGAATGCAGGTCCAGAAGCTCGCCCTTGGGGTCGGAGATGATCATGCTGGAGCCACAGGAGGAAGCCCCCAGCAGCTGTATCATCGGGTTAATAAAGGTGGTTGTCTTACCGGAACCGGTGGAACCTATGACCAGCGCATGAGCGCCGTTCATCAGACTCACCTGCAGGTCGCCCTTTTTGTCCAGCACGGCACGGACGGGAACGCCGTCCTTTTTCTGCGCCTCGATGTCCTTATAGTTGAAAGAGATAAAGTTGAAATCTCTTTCTTTTTCGGTCATGAAGCGGCTGTTTTCCAGTACGGAATCCTCCACGTCGGTATTCTTGCCGGCGCCCAGGATGTTGCGGACCATACGGCTGTTTCTTCCGCCCAGAGTCACGAACCACAGGACGCCCCCGATGATCAGAAAGCCCGTAAAGGGCGCGTACCAGGTGAACATCAGCCAGATGTTCAGATCCAAAGGCGCATGGCCCATCAGGTTGGGGATGTTGGCTATCAGAGACAGCACAAAGAATCCCAGCAGCCAGGAGCCCAGCGGAAGTCCTATTGCCCAGGCGGCCACCTTCATGGGAGACCCGAGCTTTTCCGTTATGAACTTGTTGATCTTATCCAAATACTTTTTCATTATGACCAAACCATACAAAGCCTACGCTGCAGATGTTAGAGGTAACCCTCAGGTATCCATAAAGGCACCGGTATTCCGGAGCCCAAACCATTCAGATTGTGCTTTCCGATTATACTTTCATAATCGTTCAGCTTTGACAGCGACGGCAGCATGCAGTCTATGCCCGAGCAGCTGACGGGATATCTGTTGGCGATCCATACGTGCTCGTAGATGGCATCGTAGCCGTAGGTCTTGCCGTTGATATTTCTGGTGATGTATACATCCGGCCCCAAAAAAGCTCCGCCGTTCATGTCGTCTTCAGAGACATGCAATCCGATGTAAGACTGGTTGGGGGTCATGAAAATAGGGTTCATATGAACCGACTGTAACAGATAATTCGAGCGGTCACGGATATCCTTTATTATTGCCTCGTTATTAGGTCTAAAGCCCAGATACAGCCGGCTCTCGGGGCCCAGCTCCACCAGTCCGCCGTGATCCACCCTCATGCCCTGCGGTGTGATGATGGTACCGTTGAGGTAGGCCCTGGCATCCTTGTCGATGTATATACAGCTTAAATAGTTGTACGCATAGTATAACGCATCTTCCTCCATGATCCATGTGGCATCATCGCCCATGGATATGGTACCGGGACCGCAATACCTGCTGTCGAATATCACGTTGGGAGGCAGGTCCGAATCGTCGAAGGCTTTGATCTCGTCCGTACACTCTACTCCGCGCTCAGTGTCGATACTGGTATGCACCACGGCATTGTCGGTCATGATCAGCTCTCCGCCGTTATAGACCAGGATGGCTCCGTCCATGACCACATCCGTATTGATGACCAGTGTACCCTCTACACAGACCACACCTTTTATCGTCCGCATATCGCTCCAGATCGTCGTGTTCCCGGAGGCGACCAGATATGTATCGTTTACAACGGGAACTTTCTTGGGGTATCCGACATAGATCTGAAAATAGCAGTCCCAGTTATCCTGGGTTGCACTTGTGCAATCTATCGAACCGTCTTCCCCATCGTATTCCCACATTTCATCCACATGGTCAGGAATGTCATAATAGAAACCGAAACAGCCGGTACCTCTTTCGTTAGAGTCCTTATAGCCCTTGATGCTCAGATTATCGAGGGTATAGGAGCCCCAGCTGGTCATGTTTTTTGTATCGAACTCGCCATCACCCCAACAGTCTACGTTGTACCAGATCTTACTGCCGTTGCCGTTGTACAAATAGACGCAGAGCTGGTTGCTGCCGTTCCAGGAATTATATGTGACCGTATAAGAATTCATATGTCCCCTGGTAACGAAGCTGTCGCTGCCGTCATAACCGTATGCCATAAGGCCGTAATCTTCATAGGGCTGCAGATCCTCATCATTGATATACGCCCCGGTCAAAACATAACGCGTTCCGGATGTCGTTCGTATAAGCACATGCAGCTTGTTTTGTCCGGATTTGCTCACATGGCCGGCCAGTTCGGATATACTCTTGATCCGCGTCCATTCGTAATAATCCTCCGTAGTATCCGCTGCGGAAGCTTCGAGGCAAATCGGCGCAAGCGCGGGCACCGTGCAGAGTATGCACAGCACCAGCGCCGCGATACGTTTCATATGGATATTCAGTTTTTTTTGCCTGATAAAGCTCATAACTGCCAGCTCCGCGATGCGCGCCCTTACTTGGCTGCCCTTACGGTGCTTGCCCACTTCATCATAGGCTCCATCAGCATGTTCAGCAGAGCGATCAGGATGAAGATGAGAAGGAAGCCGATGATGGCGCTCTTCAGATGAGCCTTGGCCTTTTCTCTGTCCTGGGGTTCTTCAGCCTTTGCATAGCGGACGCCCAGCATTACGCAGTACAGGGAACCGACGGCTCCGACGATGGCCATGATGGGCTTGAGCAGAGAATTGATCAGGTCCACGATGGGGCTCACGATGCCGCTGAAGCCTACGGGATCATTGGCTGCAAAGCAGGGAACAGTTGCCATGATGATCATGGAAAGGCACAGCACTAAGCTTGCGCAGATTCTCTTCTCGTTGATAGTCTTTTTCATTTTTTCCTCCTGAAATATATCAGATCACTTTTGTTGCTCTTTATGCCTTAAACACTCGCTGCCGAGTAAAAAGGTTTCAGAATTCATAAAAATTAATATATCTCCCCTTATTCAAAATAAGAGTATATCACACCTGTGCGCTCCGCACAGCGGAAACGCAGGAATGCAATATTCGTTTACAAATACCGCGCCGCAAGCCTCAGCGCAGCCTGGCAGGCCCCTTGAGCTGCTCGGCGCTCTTTTCCGGAGCGTTCTGCTTCAGGCTCGCCTCCATCTGCCTGGCCATACGAACGGTATCCTCCAAAAGCCGGGCCGGGGTCTTCGGCTCGTTCATGGCAAGCTTTACAGCCTGCGAAAAATCTTTTATCATTCACGGCCTCCCAAATCTTCTCTCAACTTGGCTCTTCCTCTCGAAAGTCTTATCTTAACTACATTCTCCGTTACCCCAAGCATCTGCGCTATGCTCTTTACGCTGAGGTCGTTGATATAAAACAGCAGCAGGGCTTCGCGGTATTCTTCCTTGAGCCGCCCCAGAGCCGCCCGCAGATCCTCTATATCGTCTGTGCCGAAGCGCTTTTCAGGCTCGGCAGCCCAGGGGACCTCGTCTATATCCTCATCGTAATGCCTGTTAGCGAGCAGAGTCTTGGCATTGTTTATGGTTACCCGGATAAGCCAGGCCTTGCGATGCTCCTCGTCGTTGAACTCCCTTTCCTTTTTGAAATAGGTCAGGAAGGTCTCGGAATACACATCCTCCGCATCCGCTTCGTTGCGGGTATAACGGAAGGCAACGCCGTAGACCATATCCGAATATGTACGTACTACAGTTTCTGCATCCATGTTGATTACGTACTGAAAGCATGTCCCGTCGATGTGTCCGCCTCTTCAACGGGCTGACACATATAAAAGGCCGGAAGCCGCCTTCAGGTTTCAGCTAAAACTTAAAATAAATCATTCGTATGTGAGTTTTTTGTATCACAAAAACCATCTGTAAGCAGACACAGCAATTATACACTATAAATTAGTGCAAATGTGAACAAATATTAATTTCATTGCAAGAACTTTCAGATATTTTTTTACCTCTTTGTCTGAAGACTCTCAAAAAGCTGATACGGATGTTTCCGACCCGATACGCATATTTCAAGGCGGACCGCATTTTAAGCACGGCAAAACGGGCAGATATCCCTGCAGGCAATGTGCTGCAGGCTGCTGCCCGTCATCGTTCTCCGGTGGTATGTACGGAAGCTATCTGTTCCTTTGTAAAGACCTTCTGCGCAGGATCTTCAGGGCAATAAGGCTCAGCACCATAAGGGCTGTATACGCGATGACAGCATTTCCGTCTCCGGTCCTTGGGATGTAGCTTCCCGGCCCGGACTCTTCGCCCTGTTCATCACCGTCTCCGTGACCGCCCTCATGGCTTCCTCCGCCCTCGCCGCTGCCCGGGTCTTCGGGGCCTGCAGGATCTGCAGGATCCACGGGATCCAAAGCTCCGGGGGTCACCGGTTCTTCGGGAACCGGCCCCACGGGAGGCTTAGGCGGCTTTGGGTCGTCATCGTCGTCATCGTCATCATCCTGCTGCGGCAGCCATATCGCATACAGCGTCTTGCTGTTGTCATCCTTGGTGAGGCTGACATTGGGATGCAGGTACATGGATGTGCCCTCCGGATCTTCAGCCCAGCCCACGAAGGTGTATCCGGGCCTTGTGAAGCAGTTTGCGTCCACACCTATGGTGTATTCTGTATCGTATACGCCGCTGACATTTTCGCTGTCACCCACAAGACTGGCGCCTGCCTTTGAGCCGCCGTTGCCGTTGTACCAGAGGTGATAAGAGTACTTTTCGCCCTCGAAGAATTTCCATATTCCCTTGAAGCTGACACCGGATGTAGTCATGACCCGGTCTGCCGGTGAAGCTTCCCATTTGGTGAGCTTCCACAGGCCCTCTTTCACAAAGTAGCACTCACCCACAGGTGCTGAGGACGTGCCCTTGTTTGCGGCGACCTGACCTTCATAATAGGTGTCCAGGTCTATGATGGCGTAAATGCCCTCGTCCACTTTGATCGCGGAAGGCAGATCCTTCCCGGCAGTTCCGCTTTCGTATGAATAGCTTACGGGGTGCTTGCGGCCCTCTGCAAAGACCCATACTCCGGTAAACTTTACTCCTTCAGGACTCATTACCGCATCCGCGGGGTCCGAAGACCAGCCTGCCATGATCCACTGACCTTCAGTGACCGTATGGCATGCGCCCAGCGGCGCAGGGCTTGTACCCATATTAACGGCAGTCTCGCCTGAATAATAACGGTTCGTATCGTTTATCTTATAGACCCCGCTGCCGGTGTCTATAGCTGAAGGCAGGGCCTTACCGGGTGTACCGCTGACATACTCATATTTTGCGGAATAGGAGCGCCCTTCCGTAAATGTCCAGATACCGGTATAGAGCACTGATCCGTTTACGGGCATGATGCCGTCTGCAGGGTCGGCCTTCCATGAATCGAGGATCCATTCGCCCTCTGTAGCAAAGAAGCTTGCTCCTATCGGTGCCGTGGATGTGCCCTTGTTTACGGTAGGCTCTCCGGGATAATAGGTATCGGTATCGTATATCCTGTAGGTCCCGCTGCCGGTGTCTATCTCTGTGGGAAGAGACCAGCCGTCGGTGCCGGATTTATAGTTGTATTTTACGCCGTATTTGTCTTTTTCGGCGAGCTCCCATACGCCGGTGAAATGTACCTGAGGGCCTGCCATTACTGCGTCCGCGGGATCGCTCTCCCAGGATACGAGCGTCCAGGTTCCTGCAATGCTGCTGAAGCTTGTACCCGTGGTGATCCCTCGGTTAGCCGCTGTTTCGCCCTCGAGATACCTGGAGGCATCGTCTATTCTGAAGGCTCCGCCGCTTGTGCTGATCTCTTCGGGCAGCTCTCTTCCGGCAGTTCCGGACACATATTCATAGCTGACGGGATAGCTGTATTTATTTGTGATCACAAAGCCCGCGGCTGCATCGCCGCTGATGTATGCCGTATAATTTGCTCCTGCGGCGCTTTCTGTCACGGTATATGTAATGGGGCCTCCGCCTGTGTTTACATCAAGATCGGCGAATTTGACTGTCCAGGAATTTGCGCTGCTCAGTGCTGCGCTGCTTACCGGAATTCCGTCTGCCAGCAGACTGATATCCACTGATGCGGGGCGCTCCGCGTAATGATCCTCGCAATCGCTCCACTGCTTGGTAACGCTGATCGCAGTCTTTGACGTCTCGTGGGTATTGGTAATTTTGTTACCCGAAACGCTATGAGCGTAGCCTGCGGGTACGACCGTTTCATCTACGGTATATGCGATCTCAACCCCGGCCTTGTATCTGGGCAGATCTTCCCAAGTGTATTCAAGGGTATCCTTGCTCAGCTCCACTGCGGCTCCTGTTGCGGTTCCGTCTGCGTAAAGCTGTATCGTATAGCTGTCTCTCAGTCCGTCCTGATTGTCATTATCCGACCAGACCTTAATGGCAGTAAAGCTTGTAGTCTCGGTCTCATGCGTGTTGGTCACAACAAATCCGGTGGCGGCATCACCAGTGATCTCGGTGCTGTAGCCTGCTACAGCGGCTTCGGTCACGGTATATTCAATTGCGCTTCCGCTGGAATTTACGGGCAGATCTTCAAAGCTGAAGCTCCAGTCCTCTAATGCTCCGGCAGTCACGGTCTTGGTTTCTTTTTCTACTCCGTCTGCAAGCAGACTGATCACTACGGATTCTGTTCTGATACCGTCTTGATCGTTGCTGTCATTCCAGACTTTGATACCGCTGACACTTGTAGTTTCAGTCTCGTGGGTATTGGTAATTGTGTTACCCGAAACGCTATGAGTGTAGCCTGCGGGTACGACCGTTTCGTCTACGGTATATGCGATCTCAACCCCGGCCTTGTATCTGGACAGATCTTCCCATGTGTATTCAAGGGTATCCTTGCTCAGCTCCACTGCGGCTCCTGTTGCGGTTCCGTCTGCGTAAAGCTGTATCGTATAGCTGTCTCTCAGTCCGTCCTGAT
>JAZRXE010000008.1:0-5951 GCA_045600065.1 Anaerovoracaceae bacterium | reverse complement strand
CAATTATTTTACACTAACGACAAAGCGCTTTCAGACTGTTCGCGCTATTCGCCAGGCTCGTCAGGGGCGGGGCTTGCCGCATTATCGGAATCCCCGGCTTGCCCGGAATTCTCCCGGCTTTGCTCAGCTTCCATGGCGGCTTTCAGCGCATCCTCTTCGGCCTGAGGGTCCGCAGCGGGAACCGGGCCTACTCTGGAGCCCTCAATGCCCGTGGTTCTGCCTTCATCTCCGAAGAGCTTGCCGTAAAAATCGCTTTCTATTATTTTCGCGGTGCAGTCCAGCTTGTAGCCTGCCAGAGCCTTGGTGCGCTCAACATAGGCTGTAAGCTCTTCTTCCGACATTTCGACGCCTTCCGCAAGGGTGAATTCGCCGGTGAACCTGTTGTAAAAGCCCTTGTCTGTCAAAAAGCATCTGGAGGAGAAAACCACCATGCCCTCAGAATCCGAGAGTATGTCTGTGCCGCTGAGCATGCGGGAATCGTATTCCAGACCCATAAGATTGGACACCGTAGGCAGAATATCCACCTGGCAGCATACCTTGTCGACCTTTACGGGCTCCTTCATGGCTGCGCTCCAGATTATCAGGGAATTTCGGTAAACATCAAAATCTATGGAGGCTTCGTTTATGTTGCTGACGGCCTCTGAGCTTCCGAATTCTCTGCCGGTAAGCTCTTCCAATATCTCCACGCCTGTGTAGGGAGTGTGGTCGGCGCATGCTACTATCAGCGTATTCTCCAGCTTGCCTGCTTCTTCCAGACGCTTGAGCAGATATTCAACGGATCTGTCGACCTCCATTATGGTGGCGATGTAGGCCCTGGTCTCCTCGGAACAGGGCAGAGCCTCGAGCTCGTCTTTGTAGTGGGCAACGGCCCAGTTGAAGGTATAGGGCGTATGCGAAGTGACCGTCAGATAATATACATTGAAGGGCTCCTCGGAAAAGATGAAATCATCTGCGGAATCCCTTACCATGAAGGTATCTCTCTGAGGCCATTTCAGATTCCTGGAGCCGTCCACCTCGTAGGCAAGGCCTCTGCTGGCATAGTTCCAGTCGTAGCCCAGGTTTGTATGAGAGGCGCAGCGCTGGTAAAGATCCCAGTTGTTGTGGTAACCCATGCTTCTGTAACCGAGTCTGTTCAGCTGCTGAGCCAGGCTGAAATAGCAGTTTGTCTTGAGCTTGCCCGTGCGGGACATGCTTACAGGCTGGCCGTTTTTAGGATACAAGCCGAGCAGGTTCTGACATTCTCCGTTGGATGTGCTGGTAAAATGCAAGGCCGTGTAGAAGTTGGTAAACTCGAAGCCTTCGTGGGTGAGCCTGTAAAGGGTCGGGGTATATTCGGGACTGATTGCGTAGTCCGAATAGCTTTCCATGGTAATGAATATCAGGTTGAAGCCTTCGAACATTCCGGTATATTCGTTTTTGTTAGATGGCGTCAGGCTGGAAAAATAATCGCAGAGCCATCTGACATCCGCGCTTTTGCTGCCTGCCGAAAGAGCCGCAAGATCCACATCCATGACATTGGGTGAGCGATCCACAAGGGTCTGGGGATCAGGCTCTGTTTCCGGGAGCTCCCCGGGGTCTGCCGTAAGGCCGGGATCGAATTCACCGCCGCTTACAAATGAGGGGAAGAGCATGTTCCTGACATCCAGCCTGAGCATAGTGCAAAGTCCCAGCTGCTCCACCTGCTCGTTGTAATTGGTGTCCATATGATAAAGCTTTCTGGGGCTCAGCTCCTCTTCCGAGCTGCCTAAAAGCACAAGGCCTGTCCCGTGAAGCAGGGCAAAGGCCAGAATGCAGGCAAGCACTGGGCTGACGGCTTTGCTGCTGCGGCGGGGAGGTTCCCCGGTCTCTCCGGTTTCATCGCCTTCGGTGGCCTTGCCGAAGATCGAAGAGCAGTTGGGCAATATAAACAGCGAGGGCAGCAGCATCATTACAAGGCTGAGCTTGCGGTCCCATATGCGCTGTATCACAATTCCTATGAATTCATAAAGCTTGTTGCCTGCGGCAATTCCCATCATAGAAAACGGATAATAGGTCTGCAGTATGGTCCTTGCCATGAATTCGCCGCCGTAGGTAAGGGTCAGGAATACGGCAAGGACGGCAGCTGCCTTTACGGCATGCTTTTCATTGAGCTTGCGGAGTATTGCTGAAAGCACAAAGCCTGCGGACAGTCCGAAGGCGCAGTAAACCGGAGCCGATCCCAATGGTATGCTGTCTGCGATATGAATGCAAAGCTCCAGCCACATCAGCATGAGAGGAAAGACCAGAAGGCGCAGTGCCTTGCGGTTTTTCTCGCAGAGTGCGTTCATTTTATATGTGATTTTTACGGATACTTTTTCGTCTGACATGTTGTGTAAATGGATAGTTATGCAAAGGTTTATAATCAAAATTATTATACCATTTATTTGTGAACTTTTTGCTAAATAAAGAAAACAGATTCGATATCCTGATGCCCGGCAGACTGCAGTGTGCTGCATGCGGTTCCGGCTTCGGCTCGGGGCGGAACGCGCGTGCCCTGGCAGCGGGTATTCCTGTCCGGGGTAAAATTTCTGCAACATTTGTGCAATCAAACTGTAAATGCTTAACGGGGGTTAAATATCGCCCGGACTGTTGACATGCAAAAAACTATTGTCTAAAATATACACAGTAAATGCGGACAGCGTTTGCAGAACAGGGGGACTCGGCAGAGCGTTTATCATTCTGCCGGATGCTTCAAAATGAACTACTATGTTTATATACTCAGGTGCAGCGACGGAACGCTGTACACGGGTATAAGCTCAGATCCCGGGCGCAGACTTATGGAGCATAACAGCGGCAGAGGGGCCAAATATACCAGGTCCAGAAGACCGTGTTCATTGATTTATGAGGAGATCGCAATAAACAGATCGGCTGCACTTAAAAGGGAATATGCAATAAAGCAGCTAAGCAGGGAAAAAAAGCTGGCTCTGGCGGAATCTGCCGGAGAACAACTGTAGGTCCCTGATTTTGTTGTATCCAAATGATGAGTATACAGGAGGCATAATATGGGTAGAGGTGGAGGTTCACGCGGAGGCGGCGGATTCTCCGGAAGAAGCTTTTCCGGGGGAGGCGGTTCAAGAGGCTTCAGCTCCGGAAGCTCAAGGGGGTCATCCTTCGGATCTTCAAGGAGCTCATCGGGTTCAAGGAGCTCGGGAAGCTCATTCCGTTCGAGCAACACATACAGCAGTCCGCGCCCCACAAATCTGGGCAGGACTCCTATAGGAGGCTACAGGCCGAGCGTCTATGTAAGGCCTATTATAACTCCCAGGATATACAACTTCGGCGGCTATACCAACAGGGCGAACACCGCCGCAAATTACGGAAATACTCAGGGCAGCTACAACGGCAATACCGGTGCACCCGGCGGCAATAACAAAAACCGCAAGGGCTGCCTGTGGACCCTGGTGATAATAATGATACTGCTGCTGATCATACCGATTATCTTTTCGACAGGCAGCGGTCCTACCGCAGGCGAGACCGGCGTGGCAAGATCCACCTATCAGCGCGAAGCGCTTAAGGCAGGAAGCGTTAAGGTAGACAAAGGCTACTATACCGATGCCGCAGGCTGGATAGGCAGCGCCAGCACACTCAAGAGCGGAATGCGCAGCTATTATGATGAAACAGGCGTTATGCCTTATCTGTATATTACGGATAACATCTACGGAGCCCAGGTTGTCACCAGCGCGCAGGCAGAGGCGTTCTGCACTGCCGTTTACGACGAGCTGTTCAGCTATGTGGACAGCAGCGGAGCCCAGGTCTGCGACGAGGCACATCTGCTGATGGTCTTCTTTGAGCCCTACAGCGGAGATTATGAGGTGTTCGTTCTTGTGGGCGAACAGGCAGGCAGCGTAATAGACGATGAGGCCCGACAGATACTTATAGACTACATCGACAGGTATTATTATGACGAAAGCCTGTCGGACGAAGAATTCTTTGCCAAGGCATTCAAGGACGCAGGCGTCAGGACCATGACCGTAACCGAAGATTCCATGGCAAAGCCTCTGCTGATAATGTCCATTCTGGGAATCATCTGCGTGGTATTCGTCTTCTGGACGAGCGTCGAAAAGCGCAAGAAGGAAAAGGCAGAAGAGGTGGAAAGAATACTGAATACTCCCCTTGAAACTCTCGGAGACGGAGAGGCGGAGGAGCTGGCTAAGAAATACGGATCGGACCAGTCAAGCGAAAAGCTCGCCGATAAGGAAGCTGAAGAGCTGGCCGACAAGTATCAATAAAGTTTTTTATGTATCAATTATTCAGGAGGTAATTGAATGGGTATTTTAACAAGATTCGCTGATATCCTCGGCGCAAACATCAACGCACTGCTCGAGAAGGCTGAAGATCCTTCCAAGATGATCGATCAGTATCTGCTCAAGGCAAGAGAAGATCTGGCAGACGTCAAGAAGGAAACCGCAGAGGTCATGGCAGAAGAGACCAGAACCAAGAGACTGGTCGATTCCAACAAGGCAGAGATCGCCAAGTATGCAGAGCTTGCCAAGAAGGCACTGAAGGCCGGCAACGAAGGCGACGCCAAGACCTTCATCGCAAAGAAGCAGGGCCTGGAAAACTCCGGCGCTTCTCTGGAGGTCGCATTTGCAGCTGCTCATGAGAACACAATGAAGATGCGTCAGCTCCACGACAAGCTGGTAAGCGACATCGATCAGCTGGAAGCTAAGAAGGCCTCCATCAAGGCTAAGGTTTCCATCGCCAACACTCAGCAGACCGTAAACAAGTTCTCCAACACCACCGACAAGTACGAGAAGACTCTCTCCGCTTTCGAGAAGATGGAAGCTAAGGCTGACAAGATGCTGGACGAGGCCAATGCCATGGCTGAGCTGAACAAGGCAGCTGAAAACGTAGACGAAGCTGAGTATCTGGAGGCCAAGTATCAGGCAGGCCAGACCGCTTCCGTAGATGACGAGCTGGAATCTCTGAAGAAAGAACTGGGACTGTAATATATGAACAAGCAGGTAGATAAGTGGATCGACGAGCATATGTCTCAGTTGATCGAGGACTTAAGCTGCTGCCTGCGGATCCCATCCGTAAGAGGAGAAGCCCTGCCGGGAATGCCCTTCGGCGAAGGTCCGGCAAAGGCTCTGGAATGCGCACTTTCCAAGGCTGAAAAGAACGGCTTTTCCCCTGTCAATATGGACAACTACTGCGGATATTTCGATTATGGCGAAGGTGATTCCACCTTCGCCATTCTTAACCATCTGGATGTAGTTCCGGCAGGTATGGGATGGACTGTGGATCCGTTCGGCGCAGAAATACATGATGATAAGCTCTATGCTCGCGGAGTCATGGATAACAAGGGCCCGGCCTTTATGGCAATGTATGCCCTGATGGCTGTCAGAGAATGCGGCATCCCCCTCAGTAAAAAGGTACGCCTTATCTGGGGCTGCAATGAGGAATCCGGCATGGCAGGAGTTCAGCACTATCTGGATGTGAACGGCGCTCCCGACATCGCCATTTCTCCCGACGGCAAATACCCTGTGGTAAATGCCGAAAAGAGCGGCTTCAGGCAGGTGATCGCAAAGAGCTTCGATTCAACCATCAGTCTGGAGGCAGGAGAGGTCGCCAATGTGGTTCCCGGGCTGGCAGTGGCCGTTGTGCCTCTGGAACTTGCCGAGGTCCGGAAAATCGCGGAAAAACACGTGCTCCCGGAGGGATTCAGCCTGGAGCTTGAATCCTGCGAAAAGGGGACCTGCATCAGGATGCACGGAGTTATATCCCACGCATCCATGCCGTGGCTGGGTCACAATGCCCTGCAGGCCATGATAATGCTGCTTGCCAAGCTGCCCCTTGCAGAGGAGGACAGCTTTACCCTCAATAAGATGGCCCGATACTTTGCAATGGACTATTACGGAGAGAACCTGGGCATAGACTTTACGGATGAATCCGGAAGACAGACCGTGAACCTGGGCATAATGAAGTGGGAC
>JAZRXE010000007.1:0-35921 GCA_045600065.1 Anaerovoracaceae bacterium | reverse complement strand
CGTAGGGCAGAGCCACTGACAGGGGTTCCGTCGGCCAGCAGGCTGACGGTCACATATTCGGTGCGCTGTCCGTCCTGGTCATCGTTATCAGACCAGATCTTCTTGACACTGATATCGGTCTTTTCGGTCTCGTGGGTATTGGGAATTGTGTTACCCGAAACGCTATGAGCGTAGCCTGCGGGTACGACCGTTTCATCTACGGTATATGCGATCTCAGCTCCGGCCTTGTATCTGGGCAGATCTTCCCATGTGTATTCAAGGGTATCCTTGCTCAGCTCCACTGCAGTCCCTGTTGCAGTTCCGTCTGCGTAAAGCTGTATCGTATAGTTGTCTCTCAGTCCGTCCTGATTGTCATTATCTGACCAGATCTTAATGGCAGTAAAGCTTGTAGTCTCGGTCTCGTGCGTGTTGGTAATTGTATTTCCGATGACCCTATGAGCGTAGCCTGCGGGTACGACCGTTTCGTCTACGGTATATGCGATCTCAACCCCGGCCTTGTATCTGGGCAGATCTTCCCAAGTGTATTCAAGGGTATCCTCGCTCAGCTCCACTGCAGTCCCTGTTGCGGTTCCGTCTGCGTAAAGCTGTATCGTATAGTTGTCTCTCAGTCCGTCCTGATTGTCATTATCTGACCAGATCTTAATGGCAGTAAAGCTTGTGGTCTCGGTCTCATGCGTGTTGGTCACGATGAAGCCGTCAGCCATGTTTCCGCTGATCGCAGCTGAATACCCTGTCACCGCGGACTCGGTCACAGTGTAAGCAATAGCGCTGCCGCCGTCCTTTGCGGGCAGATCAGTATAAGTATGCTGCCAGGAATTGTCCTCATTCAGAGTTATGGCGGACCCACTGACAAAGCTTCCGTCTGCAATCAGCCTGACGCTTACTGCGGAGGGCCGAACACCATCCTGATCGCCGTTATCATCCCAGACTTTGCCCACGCTGACGCTTACAGTGGAAGGAACATGCCTGTTTTCGATCGTTACGGTCCTTCCGTAACCATAAGACGACAAACCTGTAGACTGATAGGTATCAGCGCTTCCGACCAAAGAATACCCGTTTGGTAAAGCGGATTCCACAACGCGATAATACTTATTTGAATCGAGCCCTGTAAATGTATAGCTCCATCCGTTGTTCTCGCTGAGGCTGGCTGTGTCTTTTACAGAGCTGTTATTTCCGCTGCTGTTATCGGCTCTGTAAAGCTGGACCGTAAGGTTTTCGGGTCTAAGGCCATCTGCATCGCTGCCGTCGTCCCAGAGCTTGTAAACGGTTATATGGCGTCCGGTGTAATAGACATTATGTATGCTGACGGTATAATTGCCGTCCTCATCGGCTGGCCCGACTGTCATTTCCGGATACCAGTACTGTTCATTGCTTTTGAAGCTTTCGATTACGGTATAATCGATCTCCTTGCCGAATCCGTCATAGCGGGGCAGATCATTAAAAACGAACTGAAGGTCTTCGGCGTTGTAGCCGGAGGTGCCCTTACTGACAGTATGGGAATCAACCTCTTCGCCGTCCGCATAAAGCGTGAACGTTACGCCAGAAGGATATCTGTTGCTGTTGCCGTAGCCCGGTGAGTCGAAGGTCTTCTCTACACTGATATCGATTGTCTTTGGCTTCAGGCTGTTGGTCAGCCGGTAGGTGCCGTCGGGGAGCTTCTCGCAGGAAGAGTTGTAGCCGTCCACGGGCTCCTCTTCGATGATGTAGGTCTTTTCAGCATCCAGCAAGCCGCCCAGGCCGTCATCTCCTATGCCCCAGGTATGAGACCATCCGTTGGCTGCGCTCAAAGTCCCGGTGCCCATAACATTCGAGCCGTCTTTGAGAGTTACATCAACAGAGCCGGGGCGTGTCCCGTCCGCGTTGTCATTGTCGCTCCATTCCTTGCGGACAGTAAGCTTGTAAAACTCATCGGGGATCTCCAGAGATGCCTGATCCACGGGTATGCCTTCAAACGTGCTCATGCTGGCAACGCCATATTCAACTCGAACCTTATACTGCTGATCTGATACAGCATACCCTGCCGGAGCCTTGATCTCCTTCAGGATATAATCCTGACCTGAAGGGATGTCGGTAAAGCTTACCATTCCGTCCATGCCGGAGGAAGCCGTGACGAACCATTCCGGATGGGATACTGCGCGCAGCTCAAACACAGCCCCTGCCAGAGCAGCGCCGATATTTGCGCCCTCGCCTATCACCTTGCCGAAGCTTATGCAGGCCTGTATGCCCTCGGGATTCTGATAACCGTGGACAGATGGGATGTTGAAATCCGCGGTGCCCACTACATCATCCTTGCCTTCCTCGCTGATGCAGTACTCCACCGTGGTAGCCTTGTTGGTCTTATATACAGTTTCTTTGTCGAAGCCGTCAGTCAGGGTGTTGAGCCTGATGCGGTAAGTCATGATATATGTGTAGACAGTCGTGGTAACGGATCCGTCGACCTCGGTCGAGACCACGGGGGTCATCTTCGTAAGATCCCAGTTGATGGTATCGCCGGATGTGGATACGCTGGCCATGTCCGGAGTCTCGACGATCTCGATGCCCTCTCCCATGGGATCCTTGACGTTCCAGACCTGAGCGGCGCTGAGTGTATTCAGGGTCGTGGTTATGCCGCTGAAAATATCGCCCAGGTTGCCTGAATTGGCTGCAAAATACCTGTCATTTGCCTTTGCGATATCATTGAGCAGCCACTGGGAACCGGTCTGCACGTCCGTTCTCTTTGTAAGATCCGTTGCTGAAGATTCATATATTTTATCGGCAAGTCCATCGCCGTAACCGATAGCAAACACATCGATACCGGAAGCCCTCAGCCGGTCTGCCACTTCCGCTGCGCGGTATGCGGCATAGATGTTGAGGTCTCCTTTTCCGGTTCCTTTGGTCGCCTTGAATCGATCATCGTTATACCATTTCTGTCCGTTGATCAGAGGCTCCCCATCCCTGTCAAAACTGCTGAAATAGGTACCGACTGTAATGCCAGTTCCTTCGGCATGCAGCGCATACTCCGGATTGCCGTCGGTCATGAGCACAACGGCCTGATAATCCACGTCAGCAGGAAGATTATTGAGCATATACTCAGCGTTAAGCAAACCGCCCTTGGTATTGGTTCCTGCAACTCGTGTAAAGCTCAGGGAAGACATGGGACTGGTGAACCCATTGGGAGTCACGTTTACCCAACCTGATCGGTTGACGTCCTTGGCGAATGTCACCACGGAAACATAGCGGTCTGCGCCATGCGAATTGGAATGGAGAGAAGCGATAAGATCATTGCAGGCAGCCTTCATCTGATTGACGTCAGCAGAACTCATCGACGAGGATATATCCAGCACCAGAACTACTGCGGCCGGAGCATAAATCGTCTTTTCCTCAACTACAGATTTGCTCTTTACAGTAAGCGTTATATCGAATTCGTTTTCGATCTCGGTGGGAGCGATGCTCTTGGATACACAGACCTTGCCGTCCTCGAATTCCTTTACGATACCGGACGTGGTCGTATCGGTTATATATACCCGACCCTCGCTGTTTGTGCTTTCGAAATAATCCGATAGCTGAGAGCTGCTGCCGTCGGGATCCTCCGGAAGAGGATCTGCCCAGGCAAAGGCTGAGCTGCCCAAAGGCAGACAGTTTATGAGCAGCGCTATGACCATAATGAGAGCAAGTTCTTTTTTGATACTTCTAAATAACATTCCGGTATACCTGATACATATATTAATAATTATTTGTACAAAAAACAAAGCCCGATCTATGAGCTAAATTAGCATACTCTAACTCATGGCTGAATGCAATACAAAAATGTACTATACAATCAATATAATGCATAATAATTATTAATAAATACACCTATACAAAAAGACCTTCGTCAAAGCGATACAGGACGAAGGTCTTATAATAATTTGCAGATTGATCATGTCAAACCCGGCTCAAAAAACAGGCGGGTGCGGCTGAACACGGCGCAGCCTCGAAGGGTCTCGGAAAACCGATCTAAAACTCCAACTCCCAGAACTGACCGTATTCAAGGCCGTTCTCCGCGATGAAGGCTTCCACGGCAGCCCTGTCTTCAGCAGGGGCCATCCAGGCCAGACCGCAGGATGCGGTGATCTGTCTGGGAACGGGGATCAGCTTGCCGGGCACGCCGGCAGCCGATGCGGCCTTGTCCATGGCGATGGCGGTATGAGTGCTTTCGAAGCTGACGATGAATTGTAAGGATGTCTCTTTCATACCTCTATTATACACCTATGGGCGAATAACGGAAGAGGCATTGGCCAGCTTTTCCACGATGCTGTACATATTGGTGACAGAACCGACAGCCAGCTTGTCGCCCAGTCCGTAGTAATTGAGGCAGGTGCCGCAGGAGAGGATCTCGACGCCCTGTTCTTCCATCTTCTTCAGGTCTTCCAGGCAGGGAGAACCTTCGGCGGTCAGCTTGACACCGCCGTTGTAGCAGATGACGGCAGCGGGCAGCTTGGGCAGCTGGGTCAGGGCAAAGACGAAGCCCTTGATCAGCACGGCACCCAGTTCATCGTTGCCGCTTCCCATGACATCGGAGGTGATGGCTACCACCAGATCTCCGTTGCCGAAAGAGGCGCAGCAGGCTTCTCCGGATTCCTCTGCGGAAACAGCCTCGGCTTCGATGGTTACGGTGAAGTGATCCTCTGCCAGCTGTGCGGTGGTATATTTAAAGTTCTTGCCGGCGGCAAAGCGGGAGAGGTTCTCCACGGCGGTGGCATTGTCCACGTGTGTTTCCAGGACGGCAGGCTCGGTGAGAGCTTCGGCAGCCTTCTTGGTGAGCACCACGGGGATGGGGCACTGCTTGCCCAGTGCATCGATAACGATCTTTTCCATTTTGTTTCCTTTCTGATCCGGACAGACCGGTCTTTGTATCAGCGTAATATCTCGTTCAGAGCCCTGACGGCATAGTCGATCTCCTCTTCGGTGGTAGCCCAGCCGAAGGAGAAACGAATGGTGCCGGAGGGATAAGTGCCAAGGGTCTTATGGGCGTTGGGTGCGCAGTGCAGACCCACACGGGTCATGATGCCATATTCGTCGTCCAGACGGAAGGCGGCAATGGCAGGGTCTTCCTTCAGGGTGACGATGCTGACCACACCCACTCTGCTTTGCGTATCCTTTCTGCCTGCCACGGAGATCAGGCCGTCGGCCTCCAGAGGGGCCAGGCCGTCCAGGAAGCGCTGCACCAGAGCCATCTCGTGGTTGTAAACGGTGCCTTCTCCCTGTTCCTTGTGCCAGAGCAGGGCAGCCCGCAGGCCCAGGATGCCGGGGATGTTCATGGTGCCGGGCTCAAAGCGGTCGGGCATCACGGCAGGCACTTCTTCCAGGTGAGAGAAGCTTCCGGTGCCGCCGGACAGCAGGGGCTCGATCTGAGAGACCATGTGCTCTTTCAGTATGAAGCCGCCGATGCCCTGGGGGCCCAGCAGGCTCTTGTGGCCGGTAAAGCACAGGGCATCGATGTTCATGGTATCCATGCGGACGGGGATGATCCCGGCAGTCTGTGCGCAGTCCAGGATGAAGGTGAGCCCGTGTTCCCGGCAGATGCGTCCCACTTCCTCCGCGGGCAGGACGGTGCCGCATACATTGCTGGCGTGCATCATCACCACGGCCCGGGTGTTGGGCTTGATCATGCCCTCCATGGCTTCGATCTGCAGATTGCCCTGTTCGTCGCAGGGGATGCGGTCGAATTGAACGCCCTGCTCCTGCAGCTGCACCAACGGGCGCATCACGGCGTTGTGCTCCATGGCAGAGACCAGAACGTGATCGCCGGGCTTCAGGAAGCCCTTGAGCACCACGTTGAGGCTCTCGGTGATATTTTTGGTAAAGACAACGTTCTTGCAGTCTTCTGCTCCGAAGAGCTCTGCCAGCAGTTCCCGGCACTCGTAGACCTGTTCTGCGGTGGAATAGGCACTGGCGTAGCCGCCGCGGTTGATGTTGGCGCCCACGCTGGTCATGTAATCATACATGGCGCGGGGCACGATCTCGGGCTTGGGGAAGCTGGTACTGCCGTTGTCGAGGTATGTCTTGTTCATGGAGATCTCCTTTTTTCAATCACTTAGATTGTATATCAACCTCATTTGGAAAACAAATCAATATTATAGAAACATTTTATCTTTTTATTAGTCTTTTCTATAAGCAGATGCTAACATAAGGCGTACTTTTTTCATACTATTTTCATACTATATTTTATATACTTTCGGAGGTAAAACACGAATGAACAGTAAAAAAGAAAGAGTGTCCATCCTGATCGCCGGAGGCGTCCTGGGTGTCCTGGGCAGCCTGCTGGTCAAGCTGGGCAATCCGAAAAACATGGGATTCTGCATCGCATGCTTCATCCGCGACACCGCCGGTGCTCTGGGACTTCACAGAGCCGGTGCCGTACAGTATATCCGTCCCGAGATCATCGGGCTGGTCATCGGCAGCTTCCTGGCCGCTTATCTGGCCAAAGAATTCAAGCCCCGCGGCGGCAGCTCCCCCTTCACCCGGTTCGTGCTGGGCTTTGCCGTGATGGTCGGCGCCCTGATGTTCCTGGGCTGCCCGCTGAGAATGGTCCTGAGAATGGCAGGCGGAGATCTGAATGCCTTTGTGGGCTTTGCCGGTTTCTTTGCAGGCATCTTCGCAGGCGTTTTCTTCCTGAACAAGGGATACAACCTGAAGAGATCCTACACCATGCCCGCCTTTGAGGGCCTTGCCTTCACCGGTCTGCAGGCCGCTCTGCTGGCCCTGCTGGCTGCCGCTCCCGCCTTCATCTTCTTCTCCGAAGCCGGCGCAGGCCCCGGAGCCATGCATGCTCCTCTGGCTGCCGCTCTGGCAGCAGGCCTGGTGGCCGGCGCCGCCGCACAGAAGACCAGACTGTGCATGGTGGGCGGACTCAGAGACGTGGTGATGTTCAAGGACTACAAGCTGCTGTCCGGCTTTGCCGCCGTTTTTGCAGCCTGCCTGCTGTGCAACTTTGCCCTGGGCAGCGTGGCCTTCAGCTTCGAAGGACAGCCCGTGGCGCATACCGCATCCCTGTGGAACTTCCTGGGCATGGTACTGGTAGGTCTGGGCAGCGTGCTGCTGGGCGGATGCCCCATGAGACAGCTGATCCTGGCAGGTGAAGGAAACACCGACAGCGTGGTCACCGTTCTGGGCTACACCGTAGGCGCAGCCTTCTGCCACAACTTCGGTCTGGCATCTTCCGCCGCCGGTCCCACCGCCAACGGACAGATTGCCACCATCCTGGGCATTGCCGTATGCGTGCTCATCGGTTTCATGAACGTAGAAAAGGAGTAATCGAAATGACTAAGATCGACGCCCGCGGACTATCCTGCCCCCAGCCCGTTGTCAAGCTGAAGAAAGCCATGGAAAAAGGCGATAGCGAATATCAGCTGCTCACCGACGCCCGGGTCTGCGTGGAAAATTGTACACGTTTTGCCGTGAATATGGGGTATAATGTAAAGGTAGAAACTAACGACGACGAATTCACACTCATCATCACCAAGTAATGACCTTTATAGCGACTTTTTTTACACATTTCGGAGCCATCAAGTTCAAGAAGCGCTGCGACAAAGAGGGCGTGTCCGCCCGGACATCCCCTGTGCCCCGCGCCCTTTCCAGCTCCTGCGGCACCTGCGTGCGCTTTGAAGCACCCGAAGGGCTTCCCTTCTCCGATTTTTCGGAGGAAGTGGATACCGTGGTCCGTGTCTGTGACGACGAAAGCTATGAAGTGCTCTACAGATCGGAGGACTGACATGAGCAATGATATAAAACTCACAAGCATGGCAAGCTGCTCTGGCTGAGGAGCCAAGTTGGGAGCCGGGACGCTCTCTGAACTTCTCAGGGATTTTGAAACGCCCTACGATGCCAATCTTTTAGTGGGCTACGACAAGGCAGACGACGCCAGCGTCTACAAGATCAGCGAGGACACCGCGGTGATAAACACTACGGATTTCTTCCCGCCGATAGTGGACGACCCCTATATGTACGGGCAGATCGCAGCTACAAATTCAATCTCCGACGTATACGCCATGGGCGGGACTCCAAAGCTTGCGCTCAACATCATGAGCCTGCCCAAGACCCTGGATCTTGAAGTAGCTGCGGAAATACTCAGAGGAGGCTACGACAAGGCCATGGAAGCCGGCGTGATAATCACCGGAGGCCACACCATACACAGCGCAGAGCCCATTTACGGGCTTTCGGTAACCGGCTTTGTGCATCCGGACAAGGTGCTCTCCAACTCCGCGGCAAAGCCCGGAGATTCCCTGATCCTCACTAAAAAGCTGGGCTGCGGCATCATCACCACAGCCATCAAGGGACTGCCCGAGCTGGTAGCCCCGGAGCTGGCGGACCGGGTCTATAAGCAGATGGCAACCCTCAACAAGTACGCCGCGCAGATCATGCTGGATTACGACGTGCACAGCTGCACCGACATCACCGGCTTCGGTCTGATGGGCCATGCCTACGAGATGGCCGACGGCAGCGGGGTAAGTATGTACATCAGCGTGTCTTCCATCCCCTATTACAAGGAGACGGCGGAGCTGGCGGCCATGGGCCTGGTGCCCGAGGGCGCTTACAAGAACCGCAAATACACCGAAGGGAACTGGCAGAAGCTGACCGATGTGCCTCTGGATCTGGAAGACATACTCTTCGATCCCCAGACCAGCGGAGGCCTGCTGATCTCTCTGCCCACGGAACAGGCCGAAGAATGCCTGGCACGCATGCAGGCAGAAGGCATAGACGCAGCAATCATCGGCCGCGTGGACGCCTATTCCGGCACGGATATCTATCTGATCCGATAGCCGAAAGAATAATACAAAAGCCGAAGGCGCCTGCCCTCGGCTTTTTTGGACACAAGGGGACGGGTCTCCTGTGCTCATGGGCACAGGAGAACCGTCCCCTTGTGCTACTCGTCATAATCCGACCAGAAGGCCTCCAGAGCCTTTACATATCCCTCTTTGTCCACGCCGAAGCTCATGCCGTGTCCGGCGCCTTCCACGGTGAACAGGCGCTTGGGAGCCCGACACACCGCGTAGTTCTCGTAGGTCATCGCGATGGGCACCAGCTCGTCCTCCGTGCCGTGGATGAACAGCACGGGCCGGGTGTTGGCCTTCATTGCCTCAGTTGTGGAATACGAATCAGAACCCAGGTTGAGCTTTTCACGGCATAGCTGATCGATATCCTTCTGATGCCAGCGATAGGGAAGATGGAGGTTGTCCCTGGTCACATGCTCCCATATGGCAGCCGGAGAAGTAAAACCGCAGTCGGCGATAATTCCGTGAACGCAGTCAGGAAGATCCAGCCCGGAGGTCATCAGCACCGTAGAAGCGCCCATGGATATGCCTGCCAGATAAACAGGCAAGCCCTCCGCAAGCTCGCTTTCAGCCCACCTTGCCCACTCCGCGCAGTCGAAGCGCTCGGTAAGGCCGAAGCCCATATAGTCGCCTCCGCTTTCGCCCTGGGCACGCTGCTCTGCATAAAGCACGGTGCAGCCTTCGTCGTACCACGTATCGGCAACCAGGCCGAAATCCCGGGACCAGTTGGAGCGCCAGCCGTGCATGGCTATCAGCACGCGCTTGGGCCGGTCCGCCCTGTACACGTGCCCCACCAGCCGGGTGCCGTCGTAAGAGACGATCTCCACCCTTTCGGTGTCTCTGTGCTCCAGCACATCTTTGGCCACTTCCACGCGCCGGATGTATTCCTGCTGGTCCACAGCGCCGTGGTAAATGTTTCGGACATCGGAAACAGTTTTTGGCTCATCCCTGTCCAGCGCCGCGTTCATCAGTGTCTTGCTGATGGTCTTTGATGCGGCAATCACAGCACCTGCCGCCGCTGCAGCTATCCCCAATCCTATGATTCTTTTCATCTGTACCCTTTCTACCATCGAACACTGCGAAAAACCGGTGACGCACTGCCCGAGCTCTTCTGAGTTATACGGGCTCGGTACGCTGAAGCTTCAGTATCAGGATCTATTTCAGAATCTCTTCGCAGAATCTCTGCAGGATCTGCGCCGTCTGTGCCCTGTTTGCAGGGCTGCCGGGGTTCAGATCCCAGCCGTTGCCCTCCAGAAGTCCGCTCTGCAGAGCCCACATCATGGCGGGCTTGGCGTATTCGCTCACCTCGAAGAAATCGTTAAAGCTGAGGAAGTTGGTATTCTCGTCCACGCTCACATCCAGCCCCTTGTATTTGGCGTAGTTATAGAGGATGACGGCAGCCTGTTCCCGCTTGATCGGGTCTGCAGGGCCGAAGCTTCCGTTTCCGTAGCCTTCGATGATGCCCTTGCCCTGTGCCCAGATCACAGCCTTTTCATACCAGCTGCCGGCGGGCACATCCTCAAAGAGGTTGTCATTCATGAAGGCCGGTTCGCCTTCAAGGCGGTACAGGATGGTCACCAGCTGGGCGCGGCTGGTCACATCATTGGGGCCGAACTGATCCTCGAAATAGCCTTCCATAAGGCCCTGCTGCAGGCAGTATCTTACTGCATCCGCATACCAGGCATCCTTGTCCAGATCTTCGAAGGGCTCCAGGATATCCGGCACCTTCTCCTCAGGCAGCTGCGGGGTCACCGGCAGTTCCTCGGATCCATCGGGTTCTTCCGCGGGTTCTTCGGGTTCTTCCTCCTGTTCTGAAGGTTCATCCGGTTCGTCCGCAGGTCCCGCGGGCTCTTCGGGTTCATCCCAATCCTCATCGCCGGGATCATCCGGAACGTTTTCGCCGCCTTGCTGCACATAGCCGCAGACGGTGCAGGTGCTGCCCTCAAATACATGCTCTTCGATCAGGGTATGAGACGGATCTACCGTGCATACCAGCTGATGGGTGTCGGCATTCAGAGCCGTTCCCTGCTCGCCCCAGACATGACCCAGAGCGCTGCCGGTGGTAAAGGTCTCCGTTCCGGCCTCGCCGCATTCGCAGCTCAGATAATAGACTGCCGCATTCTCGCAGTCTGCTTCGCTCACCAGATAGGCATCTCCTGCCACCATCTGTTCATAATGATGGCCCAGAGCGCTGCCGGTGGTGAAGGTCTCCGTTCCCGCTTTTCCGCATTCACAGCTCAGATAATAGACTGCCGGATTCTCGCAGTCTGCCGCGCTCACCAGATAGGCATCCTCTGCCACCTTCTGTTCATAATGATGACCCAGAGCGCTGCCGGTGGTAAAGGTCTCCGTTCCGGCTTTTCCGCATTCGCAGCTCAGATAATAGACTGCCGCATTCTCGCAGTCTGCCGCGCTCACCAGATAGGCATACTCTGCCACCTTCTGCTCATAATGATGACCCAGAGCGCTGCCGGTGGTAAAGGTCTCCGTTCCCGCTTTTCCGCATTCACAGCTCAGATAATAGACTGCCGCATTCTCGCAGTCTGCTGCGCTCACCAGATAGACATCCGTGGCAACCTTCTGTTCATAACTGTGCTCCCGAGCCGTATAGACCAGAGACTCCTCGTCGACAGAGCCGGAGACTGCATAACAGGCATCGGAAAGGACCTCAACTTCACCGTACACGGCACATTCCTCGATACCTCTAAAGCGCAGAGGGCTGCCGGTAGTATAGATCTGAACGGTTTTGCCAATGTATGTACTGCCATCGTATAAAGCATACAGATGGACACCGTCGTCTCCGCCTGTCACATCGATGGTGGACGTATCTTTGATGATCACATTGCCTTCATCTGCAAGGATACCTATGTGACCTGCTTCAATAGTAAGCGTTGTACTGCCGCCGATGACAACATCGCCGTCAAGCGCATAAAACCCGACAACAGGGCTGCTGATATGCGCATCCGAACAGCCTTCAAGCTCGATACTATTCGCCACTGCAGCAAAAGAACTTCTGCTGTTGAGCGTGGTGATGTCCAACTCCTCGGCAATGTCCATTGTCAGGATGCCGCCGGGGATGAACAGACCTTCCGAACCCCGGATTTTCAGCTTGTCAGCCCTGATACTCACAGCACCGCTGGCACTGACTGCCTCTCCGTCCGGCGCATCGATCTGCAGCAGAGTCGCACCGGAAATGTTCATATCACCGTTCATTGAAATGCCGGTTCTGGAGGAATTGATCTGCATCAGTGCCGGGCCGGAAACGTTCAGATCACCGCTCGTTGAAATTCCGGATCTGGAGGAATTAATCTGCATCAATGCCGGGCCGGAAACGTTCAGATCACCGCTCGTTGAAATGCCAAAACCAGAAGAATTGATCTGCATCAGTGCCGAGCCGGAAACGTTCAGATCGCCGCTCGTTGAAATTCCGGAACCAGAGGAATTGATCTGCAAAGAACCACAGCCCGAGATCTCCAGAGGGCCGTAGCTGTTGACAGCTGATTCATAGGGCTCAGTGTTCGTGATTGTATTATTTGTTGCATTTCCTTCTGAATCTTCCAGAATGATCGTCAACTTCTCGCTGGAATAATGATAGATGGGACCGAACCGGTAATTCAACAAAGTCAGAGCATAGGTGTCCGGATCCCAGATCCATCCATTGCCAATCGTGATACGATTTATTTCATCACTGGTAAGACGCCTTCCGCTTATCTCCAACATATAATCATCCGCGGCGTACGCTGCCACAGGCAGGGATGCCAGCAGCAGCACCATGCTCAAAAGCAAACTGATACATTTTTTAAACATATATAAACCTCCATCGATTGTTCATCACAATTCATTATTTATATCATATATGCAAATTGTCTGTAAATCAATAAGCGCTTGCACGCCGCGGGCATCGGAGATCTTTCGTCTGCCCCCGCAAGTCCTTTGACAAAGCCGCTCCGGCAGTGTATTCTGTTAATCAGTAAAAAAGTGTTTTCGATCCAAATATCACGGAGGATAAAATGGACGCATTAAAGGAAAAGATGGCTAAGTACATCGATGAGAATCTGGAGGCTCACAAGAAGATCGCTCTGGACATCCATGCCAAGCCCGAAGTCAGCAACTACGAATTCTTTGCCTGCGAGACCCTCAGCGAGAATCTGAAGGCTCACGGCTTCGAGATCGAGCTCAACGCAGCTACCCACCGCACAGGCTTTGCCGCCAGCTACAAGTCCGGCAAGCCCGGCCCCTGCATCGCCTTCCTGGCTGAATACGACGCCCTGACCGGCCTTGGTCACGGCTGCGGCCACAACCTGTTCGGCACCCAGTCTTCTCTGGCTGCTGAAGCTCTGAAGGAAGTCATTGAAGAAGTCGGCGGCGAAGTCAGAGTATACGGCACCCCCGGCGAAGAAGGCGGCGAGAACGGAAGCGCCAAGGGCTCCTTTGTCAAGCACGGCTACTTCAAGGATGTAGACGCAGCCATCTGTGTACACCCCGGTAGCACCGTCGCTCACGGCCTCACCACCAAGAACCTGGGCTGCGTGCCCATCGACATCGAGTTCTGGGGCGTAAGCTCTCACGCGGCAGCCGCTCCCGACAAGGGCGTCAACGCACTGGATGCCCTGATCCTGGTCTACAACGCCATCGGCGCCCTGCGTCAGCAGCTGACCAGCGACGTCCGCATCCACGGCGTCATCGTCAACGGCGGCAAGGCTCCCAACTCCATCCCCGACTACGCCGCTGCCAAGTTCTATCTGCGCGCAGCCGCCAAATCCACCCTGGAAGATGTATACGCAAAGGTCGAAAAGATCGTTCAGGGCGCCGCTCTGCAGACCGGATGCACCGGCCGCATGCAGCCCTATCAGAACTGGGTAGAGAATCAGGTTCCCACGCCCTCCTTCGACGAAGTGTTCAAGAAGAACATGAACCTGCTTGGCGAAGAGGTTCCCCCCGTTGTTGAAGGCAAGCTGGGCGGATCCTCCGACGTAGGCAACGTCACCCAGGTAGTACCCACCATCCAGCCCCATGTCAGCATCGTAGAGGAAGACATCAAGGGCCACAGCCTGGAGATGGTAGAAGCCTCCAAGAGCGAAAAGGGACTCAACAACATGGCCCTGGCCGCCAAGGCAATGGCCTTCACCGCTCTGGATCTGATCCAGGATCCCGCACTGCTGGCATCCATCAAGGAAGAGCACGCTTACAACGTTGCCCACCAGGTCGTCTAAATAAGATATAAGACAGGGACGGTTCTCTGTCTTATCACAATATCACAAGGGGACGGTTCCTCTGTGCAGCACAGAGGAACCGTCCCCTGTCTTTCTGTCTTCCTTAAAGCTTTCTTGCATAGGACAGTGTCTGCTTAAGGGCATTGTCCTTTTCTATGCCTGCCAGCCTGAGCTTGTGGGCATATTCCAGCAGCTGAGCAAAATTCTCACCGGGCTTCAGACCCGCTTGTATAAGATCCCTTCCCTGAACATAGGGCTGAGCCATGATACTGCGGTAGATCTCAAGACGCTCATACAGAAAATCGCGGTCACCCTCAAAGCGCACATCCCCCGCCCACAGGGGTCTGTCTGCCATGGACATCAGTATCAGATCCGAAGGCTCCCGGGCCTGATCGAACATCCTGTTGGTCACTTTTACCGCAGATCTGTTGAAGGCTGTCACATTGGGCTTCATATGCAGGGGTATCATATTCAGAACATAGTCCTTAACCGCTTTTTCGGATACTATCCTGTCCAGCAGCTCTCCGGCAGGTGCGGCACCTGCGGTTTCGTGGCCGTAAGAGTGTATCCTGCCGTTTACAAGCTCCGTTGTCGATGCCTTGCCCAGGTCGTGAGTCAAAGCCAGCAGCATAAAGGCATAGGGCTGTACAGCGTCCTTGCGGAGCTCTGCAGCGCGATCAATGACCTCCATGGTATGAATCCACACATCTCCCTCCGGGTGGAACTGAGCATCCTGCTCCAGATCGCAAAGCGGCACCAGCTCTGCAAACCAGTGATCCAGCTGACCGGCAGAGCGAAGGAATTCGAAGAAAGCCGAAGGCTTTACACCCTGCAGCAGAGCTTTTTTCAGCTCTCCTTCCACACGCTCACGGCTGAGGCTTTGTATATCCATACCCGAACAAAGCTCCAGAGTCGACGGATGTATCTTAAAGCCGAATCTGGCAGCGAATTGGCCGCAGCGCAGAACTCTCAGTGCATCCTCGGAAAAGCTGCTGTCATCCACATGACGAAGCAGACCTGCCCGTATGTCGGCAGCTCCGCCAAAGGGATCGATAAGCTCTCCGCTGAGCACATCCTCCATTATGGCATTTACAGTGAAATCCCTTCGCCTTGCGGCAGCCTCCGTACCTATGAAAGGATCTACAAATACTTCGAAATCCCGGTGCCCCCGGCCTGTAGCATGCTCCCTCCGGGGCATAGCTATGTCCAGATCCATGCCCTTAAGTGAATAGATACCGAAGCTGTTTCCGTATGACATGGGCTCACCTATGCCGGAAAGCAGCTCGAAAAGCTGTCCGGGCTCCAGACCATGGACCTCGATGTCTGTGTCGTTTACAGGCCGCCCCATCAGCTTGTCTCTGACGCAGCCACCCACATAATAGGCTCTGCCGCCCTTTTCCTTTACCGCCTGTGCAATTTTCAGTTCTGTTTCTCTGCTCATATTTCCCTGAGCCATATCCTTAAGCTGTTTTTTCGTCAGGCCTTCATTGCTGCTCTGCTTATCCGAAAAAACGATACCATTGTTCTGTTTTTCAGGGAAAGCATTATCTTTGCAGGATTTTCCCGAAGCATCCATATGCTCAGCCCCTGTATCAGCGCTCATGAATATCTTTTCGTCCATCAAAATCCCCTCCCACTGCCGGTATTATATCCTCTCCGCGGCATAGCTTCAACGATCCGTGCAGCCATCGTCCCGCAAATTCTTAGGCATGGCACCGTAATCTGCAGGCAATATGAGCCGGGGTTTTACACAGCGCAGAGAAACTGTTATCATATACAAAAACAAAGGGCATCCGCCCGGGAGGAATATATGAACAAGCATATCAATTACGCACACAGAGGCGCCAGCGCATACGCTCCCGAAAACACCCTTCAGGCCTTCTACAAGGCACTGGAAATGGGCGCAGACGGCATAGAAACAGACATTCAGCTTACTAAGGACGGAGTTGCCGTGCTCTGCCATGACGAGATCCTCGGAAGGTGCATAGACGAAGAGGGGCGCATCTGCGACCACAGCTGGGAGGAGCTGAGCAGTCTCACGGTAAAATGCCCCAAACACCCGCAGCTCAGGGACAATGTGTGCAGCTTCGAGGAATTCCTTAGGCATTTCGGCTGGAGAGATCTGACCTTTGCCATTGAACTGAAATTCGAAGACGAAGAAAAAGAGACTCTGGAGCTTTTGAACAAATACGGTCTCAAAGAAAAGTGCTTTATAACATCCTTCAGCTTTAAGGCTCTGGAGAACTTTTCCGTGCTCGACCCCGGCTACAGGCTGGGCTGGCTCAAGGACGATTTCTCGGACGAAGATCTGAAGGCATTCCGCGCCATAGGCGGAGCTCAGCTTTGTCCGAATATAAAAAGCATCACCAAAGAAAAAACCGAATACTGGAACAGTCAGGGCTTCTCCGTCCGCGCCTGGGGAATAGGCGGCAGAGAAGACATGATCAAGGCCATAGAATGCGGTACCGACGGTCAGACCATAGACTGGCCGGATATGCTAAGCGGCTACCTGAAAGAAAACTAAAGCTTCTTAAAGCTGTAAGACGGATGATAAAGCCCCGTGGGCGGGTAAAATACGTCTCCGATATACTCAAATCCCAGCTTTTTCAGGACCTTAGCGGAATTAACATTATCGGGATTGTGTCCTGCAAAAAGCTCCGAGGCGCCCAGCTTTCCGAAAGCCAGGTCTATTACAGCTTCGGCAGCCTCCGCTGCCAGTCCCCTGCCCCAGTAGTGGGGACGCAGATGGAACCCCAGCTCGAAGCAGCCCTCGCTGCGAGGCCTTAATCCGCAGCAGCCCGCAAGCTCACCGCTTTGCAGATCGAAAACAGGCCAGTACTGCACTCCGTAATCAGCCATATTCGCGATCTCGGTGCGAAGTCTGGCCTTGATGTCTTCAGGGCTGAAAACCCCCGAAGCGCATATATATCTTGTGACCTGCGCATCGCCCCAAAGGCTGAATGCCTGGGCCTCGTCATCTTCAGTCCAGACCGAAAAGCCCAGACGGTCGGTGCTCATAAAAAAACTGCGTCCCATTCGAAAACCCTTTTTCTGCTGCAATGATACAAGCAGCATCCGTGCTATTTTCTTGTACCAAGCTCTGTGAGCCTGTCTCCGGCAATCCTGTAGGTGGTCCATTCCTCCATGGCAACAGCCCCCATGGAACGGTAAAAATCTATGCTCTGCTGATTCCAGTCCAGACACCACCATTCAAGCCTGCCGCAGCCTCTGTCCACGGCAATGCAGGCAAGCTCCGTAAGAAGCGCCTTGCCATAGCCTCTTCCGCGGTACTCGGGCAGCACATAAAGATCCTCCAGGTAAATTCCCGCCTTGCCCAAAAACGTGGAGAAATTATGGAAAAACAGCGCGAAACCCGCTTTCTTTCCATCTTCCACCGCGAATATCACCTCTGCCTTTTTCTCGTCGAAAAGCCAATGCTCCAGAAGCTCGGGAGTGGCTGTCACCTGGTCGGACATATGCTCATATTCAGCCAGACCTTTTATAAACTCCAGTATTTCAGGTATATCTGTTCTCTGTGCGGATCTGATCTCCATGATCTTGCCTTTCTGTTGATATTTAAAGGACTGACGGCCTCTGCAGCCGGTCTGACTACGGCTATGAAGAGCCGACCGTGCAGGCGCTGAGCCTGATTTAGGGCCCTACAGTATCCTGTTTCCCCTTGCGAATTTTGCAAGTATGCGGTTTTTATCTGTGCGCAGGTAGACGCTGCGCTCCAGACGCTCGGCTATCGTAAGCTCCTGGGGATGCAGCTCCAGCTCATCGTCTAAAACCACTGCGTCCATCTCAAAGCCCGCCTCGAAGGAGCCCACCTTTCCGAAGAAGGAGCCCCCGGATAAAGTGGCAAGATAAAAGGCCTCGGGGAAGGTCAGCGGACGGGCCGTCTCATCTATATAGCGGCTGTAAAGCTTTGAAACGGCGATCGCCGCCCGTATCTCCCCGAAGATGGATTCGCTCTCCCCGGCTGCCACATCGCTGCCCAGGCCAACATGCAGACCTTTTTCGAGATAGCGGCGTATGGGTGCTATCCCGCTGGAAAGATTCATATTCGACGAGGGACAATGGGCCACGTAGACACCGTTTTCCTTCATCAGCTCCACTTCTTTGTCAGTGGAATAGATGCAATGAGCCATTACAGTCTTTGCATACTTGCCGAAGAGATCAAAACGCGCGTAGCCGTCTCCGTAGAACTCGCTTTCGGGCATCAGCGAACGGACGAGCTCGACCTCTCCGGGATTTTCGGAAAGATGAGACTGTATGGGTATGCCATAGGTGTGGACTATCTCTTTCAGCTCGCCCAGAAGCTCGTTGGTGCAGCTTGGAATAAAGCGCGGGGTAAGAATGGGATAGGTACGGCTGTACTTGTCCTTTGTTTCGTTGATCCAGCCGAAGGTATTGAAGGCGGAATAATAAGCCGACTCATCCAGAAGCTCGGGCGGGGCATCCCTGTCCATATTGACCTTACCAACATAGCTGACAAGTCCGGTCTTTTCCATCTCGTCCATAAGGATCACGGTCGCTGGCCTGTGCACGGTTCCGAATATGACAGCTCTTGTAGTGGCAGAGCTTTTCATGGTCTGAGCAAAGAGGGAATATGCCCGTCTGGCGTATTCGTTGTCCGCGTAGCGGGCCTCTTCGGTAAAGGTGTATTTCTTAAGCCATTCGAGCAGCTCTTCATCCATATGCATGCCGCGGAAAGCGAACTGGGGCGCATGCAGATGCAGATCCACCATGCCCGGAATTATCAGCTTACCGCTGTAATCGATTAGGGGCAGATCCTTGTATTTTTCCGGAAGCTCCTTGAAAATGCCCTCGGAAACTCCGCCGACGCAGACAAGATAACTGTCCTCGCAGGTCTTGAGTCTGCTTTCATCAGCACTGTAAGCAAAATCGCCTTTTAAAACAAAATCCATAATTCATCCTCTCTGAATCCTGAGAACCATCGCCCTGTGTCAGACATGACACAAAAGAACCGTCCCCCTGTGTCTGTCGTGACACAAGAGAACCGTCCCCCTGTGTTGCCCCTGTGTTGCCCTGTGTTGTTATATATCTTCAAGAAGACCGTTCAGCCAGTCTCCGCTGATATCCTCTATGCAGCCGCTGTCGGCAGCCTCCGCAAAGGCAGGGTCTATAGGCAGCTGAGCCGTGCGGGCTATGCCGTATTTTGCCGCAAGCTCACCGATGTGGCTTTCTCCGAAAATACGATGCTTTTTGCCGCAGTCCGGGCATTCGAAGTAGGACATATTCTCAACAATGCCCAGAACGGGAACATTCATAAGCTCAGCCATCTTTACGGCCTTGCTGACTATCATGCCTACCAGATCCTGAGGAGAGGTGACCACAACTATGCCGTCCACGGGAAGGCTCTGGAAAACGGTAAGAGGCACATCGCCCGTTCCCGGGGGCATGTCTACGAACATGCAGTCCACATCTCCCCAGCAGATGTCTGTCCAGAACTGCTTCACCACGCTGGTGATGATGGGGCTCCTCCAGACCACCGGATCGGTGTCGTTATCCAGCAGCAGATTCATGGACATGAGCTTTATTCCGGTCTTTGTGTCCGCGGGCAGAATGCCGGCTTCCACGGCATATGCCTTGTCCTTGATGCCGAACATCTTAGGTATGGAAGGGCCTGTGATATCCGCGTCCAGTATGGCTGCGGAGCCGCCCTTCTTCTGGTATGCGCAGGCCAAAAGAGAGCTTACCATGGACTTACCCACTCCTCCCTTACCGCTGACAACGGCTATGACCTTCTTTATATGTGAATACTCATTGGTCTTTTCAATGAAGTCTTCCGGATTGCTTCGCTCGGAACAGTTGAGCGAGCAGCTTTCGCAATTGTGATCACATTCCTGGCTCATAATTTCCTCCTTAAACCTTAGGTTTATTGTAGCACGATTTCCATATTTGTACTATAATATCTTTCGTTGCATCGGCAGGAGGTATCCGAATATGCACAGGGGATATTGCAAAGAAGGGAAAATGGCCATAATAGGAGGCTTGCTTTTACTCACCACCATGATGGGTGTGATGGGCAACTGCATGTCCATGTTCATAATACCCGTGACCACTGGCATGGGCTGGACAAGAGGGCAGTTTTCTCTGGCTCAGAGCATGATGTCCCTAATGGGCATGTTTTTTTCTCTCAACTGCTCCAGATTCTATTCAAAAGCCAAGGTAGTCACCCTGATGAAGCTTGGTGCCGTCACAGGATCTCTGGCGTATTTCAGCCTGTCCTACCTTAAGAGCCTGCCAATGCTTTATGTGCTTTTCGTGATCATGGGCCTGTCTTCAGCCATGACCACCACGTTGCCTGTATCCATACTCATAAGCCGCTGGATCCCGGAAAACACCGGCGCGGCCCTGGGCCTTGCCATGATGGGCAGCGGCCTGGGAGGAATGATATTCAATCCCGTGATCAGCGCCATGCTGAACGCCTACGGCTGGAGAGTCAGCTACAGGATAATGGCAGCCATAATGTTCTGCTGCTCCATGTTTGCGGTATTCTTCCTGATGAAGGAAAAGCCCGAAGATCCAAAGCCCGTGCAGCAAAGTGAGAGCATGCCCGCAGATGCGCCCAGACCGGCTTTTCTGACATCAAGAAATCTGCTTTTCTGCGCCATAAGCTTTTTCATCTGCATACTGGGAAGCTCCTGCAACAGCACGCTTTCCCCCTATCTTCAGGACATAGGCTTTACCCAGAACTTTGCGGCAGCGGCATCCTCCGTTGCTCTGGGAACCCTGGCAGCAGGCAAGGTCATCTACGGAATGATGATAGACAAATGCGGTCTTAAGCTGACCCTGTACATCACCCAGATCACAGGCATTGCAGGTCTTCTTGGGCTGCTGTTCTTCCGTTCACCCATGATGCTTCCGGTGGTTTATCTGAACATGGCCCTGTGCTGTCCCTATGCCTCGGTCATAAACGCAGCCCTGGCTCAGGAGGTCGGAGCCCCGGAAAACAAGGACTATCTGATGGGCAAGTTCAACGCAGTCATGGCGATGGCAAACATGGCCAATCCCATTTTGCTGGGCATGGTCTACGACAGCTTCGGAAGCTACACACCCTATTACTGGTTCTGCGTCGTCACCAACGCGGTAATGATACTGCTGGTAGGCAGCGCGTTCAAACATAAGGCTTAAATCCCCGGGGACCTGATGCACAAGGCTGAAGGCCCCCGATGCATCGTTTCAGGTATTTGAGGAGAAAAGAAAGTGGAAGAACTTAAAAAGAACAAACGGATAATCATAGGCGGATTCCTGCTGTTCTTATCGGTAATGGGATTGCCCTGCAACTGCACATCCCTGTACATAATACCGGTCACAAAATCTCTTGGAATAAGCAGAGCCCAGTATTCCATATGCACCAGCGCCATGTCAGTGGCAAACATTGTATTTGCACTGAACTGCAACAAGCTATACAGGCATATAGATCCGGTAAAGGTAATGAAGATCGCTGTTCTGGTAAGCTCCGCAAACTGCTTCCTGACATCCTTCATCAATTCCTATCCCCTGCTTATTCTGTCTTATTTTATATTCGGCATGTGCTCTGCAATGTGCTGCACCATACCTATGTCCCTGCTTTCCGCGGAATGGATACCGGGTAAAAACGGAGCAGCCATGGGCATCATAGCCATGGGCAGCGCCGTAGGCGGGACCATTGCGAATCCTCTGATCAGCCATTTTATAAGCACCAACAGCTGGCAGTACAGCTACAGGGTGCTGAGCATTCTGGAAGCCTCGATCTCCATCTTTGCGGCGTATGTCCTTGTCAAGCGCAAGCCTGCAGAGCCCCGGCCCGAAGCCGCAGCTCAGATCAAGGCAGAGGGCGGGGTACCTTCCCGCAAGCCAAGCATTACGGAGCCTGTCGCCATGAGGCTTGCCATAAGCTCTATCATGATCTATCTGGGCTCCACCGGCGTATATTCCGCCCTGACTCCCTATCTTCAGGACATTGGCTATTCCCAGACCCTGGCTGCAAACTGCGCCGCAGCCGCCCAGGCTGTGCTTGCCGTGGGCAAGATCATATACGGCGTACTGCTTGACAGGTTCGGGCTGGATAAATGCATATATATCTCCATTGGCTCCAATATACTGGGCCTTTCCATGATGGTATTCTTCAGAAGCCTTTATCAGATTCCTCTGATCTTCTCTGCCAACCTGCTTTCCGCACCCTTCGGAACCGTTGCCATGTCTGAAATGGCTCTTAAGGCCGCCGGCGGCAGAGAGGAGGACAAGGCTGCCTACATGGGAAAATTCTCGGCAATCTCAGGAGCCAACGGCATCATAGCGCCCATAGTCATGGGCACAGTCTACGATACCACCGGCAGCTACGTGCCCTTCCTGGCAGGCAGTGTAATCATCATGCTGGTGTTCGTAGCGTATACTGTCCTATCTTCATTCAGAAAAAAGGCATAATAAGGGAGGTATTAATTGAAAGACAGTAAAACTCAAAGCAAGCTCGTGATCGTAGGAGGCTTTCTGCTGCTGGCATCCATGATGGGTGTCATCAACAACTGCTTCGGCATCTTCATCATCCCGATTACCAGAGAATTCGGCTGGACTCGTGCCCAGTACACCGTCAGCCAGAGCCTGATCTCAGTATCGGGTATCGTGTTTTCCGCCTTCTGCAACAAGATCTATGCCAGGATGGATGTAGCCAAAGGCGTGCGCCTGGCTACCCTCACCTCCGTGGTGTGCTTCCTGGCCCTGTCCAGGGCCTCCAGCCTGCCGGTGTTCTACATCGCCTACTTTACCCTGGGCCTTTGCCAGGCAATGACCACCATAATGCCCATGGCAATACTGGTGGGTGAATGGATACCAGAAAACACCAGCTCCGCTCTGGGCCTGGTGATGATGGGCAGCGGCGTGGGAGGAATGGTCTTCAACCCCCTGGCAAACGTGCTGATCCTGAACTTCGGCTGGAGAACCACCTTTGCGGCTCTTGCCGTGATCCTGGGTATCATCTCCAACTTCGCCAGCTTTGTGCTGGTAAAGCGCAACCCCGAAGCCGTCCGCCTGCAGGCACATAAAGACGAACCCACTGAAGCCGCGCAGTCCGAAAAACACAATGACAGCTTCAGGTTCTTTACCACCCGCATCATGGGTCTGGCGCTCTGCGGAACGGCCATATCCATCGGAGGAAACACTCTGAACGCGACCCTGACCACCTACGTGCAGGACATAGGCTATTCCCAGACCTTTGCTGCCAACTGCCAGTCCATAGGCATGGGCGTTCTTGCCGCCGGCAAGGTGATCTACGGCATGGCTCTGGACCGCATAGGCCTTAAGAACTGCCTGCGCATGTCTCTGGCGGCAGAGATCATAGGCCTGCTGGGCTTCATCTTAATGAAGAGCCCCATCTACCTGGTAATGGTATTCACAGGAATCCTTATCGGCTGCCCCTTCGGCTCTGTGGGCGTTTCAGCCCTGGCAGAGGAAGCCGGCGGCAAGGAGCACAAGGGAGATGTGATGGGCAAGCTCAACGCAATGTCCCAGTTCGGTGTTATGATGACCCCGGTACTCTCCAGCTCCATCTATGACAACTGCAGCAGCTATGTTCCCTATTACTGGCTGGTGATGGCCTTTGTAGCCATCTCGCTGCTGCTCTCCGGCAGCTTCTTCAAAAAGCCCGCCGCAGAAAAATAGAACAAATAACCGTTGTTTACACGGCATATGCAAAGAGGCAGAAACCTGATGTTCTGCCTCTTTTTCTGTGATATCAATTGTTATTCGGGCGCTTACGAGAACGCAGCCTTGAACGCCCTTTAATAATCCTCTCTCTTAATGCGCACGACCCCGCATGCAAAAACGATCGCACTGAAGATCATAAGCATCAGCCATAAAGCAGGATTTGAGCTGTCCCCGGTACGGGGCATAAAGGGATCAGTGTCATCCACATCTCCCGCTTCATCGTCGTCCGAGCTTCCGGGACCGCCGGCGGGGCTGCCGGGATCTGTGCTTCCGGGATCAGCGGGAGCTAACGGATCCGTACCGGGCCCGCCCATGCCGCCGGGGGTAAACACCCAGGCGCCGTGTATCACGGTGTCCTCAGTAATCTTGAAATCTCCCTTATCCCAGGAAACAAAGCTCCAGGTTCCGGGAACCTTATCGCCATTTTCATCAAAGGCATAGTCCTGAGTGCTGCTCAGATCGTCTGCCACATCCACATCCTCCATGTAGCCGTATTCCGTAGGATCTACAGGTGCAGACGGGCTGTCCGGGCTTCCCCATGTGCTGTCGGGCTCTACATAATAGGTAACCTTGTACATATCTCCGGGCCCGCCCATGCCGCCGTCAGGCGTAAACTCCCAGGCTCCGGTTATTGTAGTGTTTCTGACTATCTTAAAGTCATCCTTATCCCAGGGAACAAAGCTCCAGGTTCCGGGAACCTTATCGCCATTTTCATCAAAGGCATAGTCCTGAGTGCTGCTCAGACCGTCCTCTACGGTCACCTTATCCAGATAATGATAATCAACCGGATCTGTCGGAGTCACCGAGTCTGAGGGTTTGCCCCATGTACTGTCGGGCTTTACCACATAAACAACCTTGTAGGTCTCGGGCGTGGGCGAGGGATCGCCATTGGGATCGGGATCGGGATAGAACTTCCAGGAACCCGTTATCGTGGTATCCTCTGTGATTTGGAAATCATCCTTATCCCAGGGATCAAATACCCAGGTGCCCAGCACTATGGATGATCCGCCGGACGGATCCTGAGCATAGCCGCGTGCTGTTGTCAGATCGGCATGGACCACAACATCTTCCTTGTAATCGTATTCCTTAGTATCCACAGGAACGGATGAATCGCCGGGTACTCCCCACTGCGGGTCGGAATTTACCACATACTCGACCTTGTAGGTGTCCGGAATAAAGGTCCATTTTCCGTACACATCCTTATCCTCGGTGATATCGTTCACAGCGTTTCCGGTGATATCTGCCGCGCCGGGATTGGAAGCATTCTCCGTCCAATGTTCACTGAATACCCACCGGCCTGGGACGCCGTCGGGAGTTCCGTCGCTTGTGGTCCAGGCCGTTACGGGCTTGTCCGCCAGCGGATCCACACTGTTTTTCCATTCTATACCGCTGACTGCGGAGGGTGTAACGCTGTCCGAGGGCACACCGTAGGTATCATCGCCTGCGATATGATATTCCAGACTGTAGGTTTTGGGGATAAAGGTCCACTTGCCGTAGACATCCTTATCTTCCTTTATCGCGTCTATTCTGTCTTCTGTTATATCAGCAGAGTCAGGCTCGGAAGCATTCTCCGTCCAATGCTCGCTGAATACCCACTGACCGGGCATGCCGTCCGGAGTTCCGTCGCTTGTGGTCCATCTGGTACCAGGGCCCGGAGCAAGAGTCTGCGATCCATCCCAGGGGATATCCGTTACGGCAGCGGGAGTAATGCTGTCTGTGGGAACGCCGTATTTTTCATCACCTGTCACATGATAGGTCAAAGTGTACTTATCCGCGGAGATGCCGCAGTCGTTGTTATAGGAAACAAACTGGCTCTGTCTGAGCTTTACGAGTTCTGCCTTGGTCGGCATATCGATGCCGATTATGTCTGCATACTCAAGCTTTCCGGAGGGATCATAGCTTCCGGCAGCATCGTTATTGACCTGCTCCTTTACACCGGCAGCCCTGTATTCACTGACCTTGCAGCCCGAAATATCATAGCTGCCGCTTTCGATCCTGACGCCGTAGCTGCCTGCCTCAAGTCCGAAGAAACGGAAATGCCCTGTCTCGCCCGGAGTTTCTTCGCCGGTGATAGCATTTCTGACCTTGCCTATCGTGCAGGTAACGGGCTTGCCGGAGTTATCGAGCACGGGCTCATAGGATGTTCCTACATTTCTGAGAAGAGTAACGGTAACGCCGTCGTAAAGCGCTTCACCTGTATTTCTTTCTCCGTTCCTGTCTTCGTCATTCCAGACAACGCCCTCCAGCGATCTGGAAATAACGGTCTCCCTGGCGCTTACCGAGCTCTTGTCGCTGGAAAGACTGTTATAGAATACGTCTCCCGGCTGTTTGTCCGTATCGCTCAGATCCAGCACAGCCTTGATAGTCTCCGAGGGCTCAAGATTGCCCGTCAGAACCAGTGCCGCAGGGGTGCCGGAGGGGTCAAAGCCGCTGACCACGCCGGTGCTTGTATTGTAATCAAGCTTTGTCCACTCTATGGTCTTGCCGTCTATTACGGAAGCTCCGGCTGCAACATCAGATGCCGTGATCTGATCTGCGGATACAGAGCGTATGGCTTCTGAATCGGTGTAGTATACCGACCAGCTGTTCTTGCTTTTGAAGCTTTCACTGCTGATGCTCAGTCCGCCTATCCTGATCTCTCCGCTGAAGCTGCTGCCCAGAGCATCCCCGTTATAAGGCAGGGTGTCGAGCAGGAGCATGCTTGTGGCATTGTTGCCGTTATTGGAAGCCTTCAGATTGTAGCTGAGGCTGTCTGTAATATCCACTACGGAGGATACAGGGGTCTTGGAAAGAGACGCAGCCTTGAGCTTGCTCACCTGTATCACCGCCCTGGAGAGATTGCCGTTCTTTTCGGCAGGAAACGAATCATCCCCCTCAGCGCGTATGACCACCACATTTTCTATGCTGTCTCCGTTCTTGACGTCGGTATCGTCATCTCCGGGAGTACCTATTTCCGCGGAATAGTGTATAGGCTCTATGGAAGAATCCACTTCAACATCGTACAGGGTCCAGGTAAGTATCTGGCTGCCGTCTGAAGCCGTTGTGATCACAGGCTCCATGGATGTTCCGCCGCTGATGCTTCCGTGCATTGAAGGATCGGCATCGGCAACATAGCTGCCGCCCTGATAAGCGGAGCCCTCAATATAGGTAAGGGATGCAGGCAGGGTGTCCTCTATGCTCACCACATTTGAACTGACTCCGCTGAGAGGCTTTGGAAGCCCGCTGTAGAGTCTGGGATATACAACATAGTCCACTATCCTCTGATTGTAGTCCATATCGTACATCTGCTTGGAAGCCCCGCCGGAATTTGTCTGCTCGACCATTTTGGAAATACCGGCACGGTATTTGACTATCAGAAGGGAATCGCCGGCATTAAATCCGCCTGAATGCCCACTGGTATAAACGCCGTTGACATAAGTTGCCTTTTGATAATTCCATTTTTTCTCGCCGGAAGGCGCAGGGAGAGAAATGGTGTTCTTGTTCTTGCCTGCGAGTGATTCGATAATGCCGCATGTGGCATAGTCTCTAAGCCGCCATACTCTTCCCTCCATGCATATCATGTAGGTCTCGTCTCTGGAAGATCCCTGCTTTGCCCTGAAGAATACGTGGTGATATCCCGCGCTTCCGCTTCCGTTCTTGACAACATCCTTCACATCTCCAAGGGCATCCATTTCGTAGATCACGCCAAGGCATACGTGCCCTTCGGGAATCTCATCGAGGGACGAATAGTAGCTCAGATCCTCGATGTTCGCGCTCTGCATTTCATTGTCGTCTTTCCAGCTCGTACCGTCGAATTTGGTGGCGTAAAGATAAGTGACCTTCAGTCCCAGATCTGCAGCCGTTTTCGAGTAAGCCCAGGAAGGACTGCCGTCGCCGTCCAGCTCTATGCCGTCGGGATCGAATTTCAGCAGTGCCTTATATGAATAACCGCGGTTATCCTCATCACCGTTTTCATCGTTGAGTGTCTGCCAGTGGACCGAGAATTTCTGGCCCTCTACGGCATAATCCTTGCCTTCTCTTACATAATCATCGTTTCCGTTGATATCGATATTTGAATAGGAATTGGCATCGGAGGAATAGTATATGTAATTCTGAAGATTTCCTTGCATGTACAGAGCAACGGTGGCATGGACAGTATCATCATCCTTCTCCATCTGGTTGGAATTGTCTGCCGCGTCCTTGACCTTTGTGGAAACTCCGCTTGCAGTCATATTTACATCCTTGACATCCAGATAGAAGGTTCCGCTGCTTGTCTCGAACTCATCCAGTACATACTCGGATGTGTTCTGATTGTAAAACGGAGTCAGAACATACAGAAAACCGGATGAGAAGCATCCGATATTCTTAACTCCCTCGGAGCGCACATAGAAGGTGTTGTTGGAGTCCGCCGTATTGCTGTCTACAGTGGGGAAGTAATCCATGTCGATCTTGTAATCGCTGATGGTCAGGGTCACCTTGTTTCCGGTCTTTGTAGCAGACCAGGTTCCGCCGTCATTGCAGTAGCTGAGGTATGTGGGAGTACCTGCAGGTCTGTTGTTTATGGGAGCTCCGTTGTAGAGATAGTTGGCGTTGTTGCCGCAGGCCTTCAGGTCTCTTCCGCCGTAATCCACAGATCCGCTCTTATTTGCTCCGGCGCCCCATACATAGGGCTTGTAGGAATCCGTTACGTCTATCTGTTCTCCGTCACGCGGGCTGCCCCCCTGGGGAACGAATATGGTCTTCAGATCGATATCCACCGTTATGGGGCCCTGGGGAAGCTCTATTCCCATCATCTTTTTATCCGGATAATCGTTATAAAGCTGAAGGGTTACGCCTATACCGGTCAGTCTTCCCTCCACTTCTCCGACTCCGTAATCGAGAGCCTTTGCGGCATTGCCTGTATTGAAATCAAACTTGCCCTTTACAGAGTGCTGCGCTGTAGCACCCTGCTTAAGGCGGACATTGTATTTGGGAGATGCCGTTACCGTAACAGCGTCGGCAGTTTTTGTCACGACTTCATTAATTGAATGTTCAGAACAAATGCCCTGGGTATAGTTGCCATCCAGCCAGACTGAAAACTCAGGCTGAACAGTGTCTCCGTTCTTCATGTTCAGGACTTTTACATGGGCGTCCAGAGTACCATATCCCGGTACTGCCGCAGGATTTTCTGTCGTAGCCTTAAGCAGTCTTCTTCCGGAAAGCACCTGGCAGGTCTTTCCGTCTATGGTCTCTTCTGTGACAGTAAAACCGTCGCTTTGTATCCACCCCATGGAATCAGTCAGCCATTCTGCCTGTTCTTTCGGATAGGGAAGAATAAAACGATAGTAAAGAAAAGTACTATCCAATGTACTTACACCATCGAAAGAGCTGGTAAAATACTCAAAATCGTACTTTATGGTATCGAAAGTACGAACTATACGGTTGCTGTCAGAGGCGTCGTTGCCCTGGCTGGTGCTGGTCTGTTTTCCGCCGGTTACCGGGTCATAAAAGCCCGACACCTTGTCGTCGGTATCCCAGTTGCCTGAACCGTCCTTGATTGAAGTGATCTCGAATTTACTGATATATGCTATGTCCTCTGCGGGAGCCGGATCAGCCAGAGCGCTTGTCGGAAAAAGCGCGGCGCAGAGAGCAAAACACAAACAAATGCTCAGTATTCTCTTCAGCATATTTATCCCCCCTAATACATAATATAAATTAATAATATTATAGTTTATTCTTACTGTAAAAATACTGTATTTTTTCAATTTGGTAATTATTACTGCTAAGTTGTTCATATGGACGAAATATATACTGTCCTTGGCAGATACTATTCAATCTCTGATATTCGCAGGCTGAAAATCAGAAGACCGACTCCGCGAAATGCCGCGAAAGCATCTTCAGCCGCGCAGACACAGAGTTCATCCCATCCGTGGTGAAAGGGCATTATGGCCTTTTTACAAAGCAGCAAACGCTTTGCGGACAAAAAAACGTGTGGGAAACGGAAAACCGCTTTTCACACGTTCTTTGGTCTTATTCAGCTGACCGGCTGTTGCCGATATCCATGGCTCTTTGAGATATCTTCAGGCAGATCGTTATTTCTTAACAAAACCCGACTGTTTGCCCTGATTCGATTTTTCCTGAGATTTATTGCCCTGATCCTGCTTTTCTTCAGGCTGATTCTTCTTGGCCTGTCTTTCTTCCTGTTGCTTCTTTATTTCCGAGATCTGCTTTTCGATCTTTTGGATATCCGCTGAGAGGGCCTCATATGTACTATTGGCTGCATGATAGTCATCCCAATCATAATCCGAATTGGAACCTCTTCCGGTATAGGCAGGGTTATACTTAGCCATATCACTTGAGGCTTTTGACCGGTCTTTGACCAGTTTATTCTTCTGCTTCTCTAAGGCAGAGATCCGCTTTTCCTCCTCCTTGCGCAGTTTTTCTTCCTCTCTTTTGGCGATCTTTTCCTTTTCCCTGCGCTGCTTGTCTTCCTCTTTGGCAATCTGTTCCTGTTTCTTTTTGCCCGCTGTCAGGGTGTTTGCGGCTTCCGCCTTTCGGGCTTCCTGTGGGCCGGGCTCACGGAAGAATTTGTTCTGCATATCGACAAGAGCATTCTGTGCTTTGTCTCCGGCAAGGCTTATGATACGTTCCATGCAACTGAGAGTCTGAATGCACTCTGCGTCGTACGTCTCTATGCCGCTGTTGAGTGCAGCTTCAACATTCTTCGATATATCAGCCTTATTGAACTTCGATTCCACCTTGGGAAGGATTTCATCAGGAAGCTTCTTGCCTAAATAGACGAAATTTTTGGGTTTCAGGTCGCTGATCCTTTTGGTTATGAACTGATTCAGCTCTTCTACCGCGGCAAGCTTGTGATAGGTGTTGGCATTCACACCGTCCCTGCTCTTGTGCCTGAGATACAGATCGATTGCATACTGGACTGCATAAAGCTTTGCCACGTGATTCTGCTTGGGAGTAAGGGTCTTTATATCCGTATCGTGCTCGTTCTTGGATACAGGAGCAGGACCGGGCTTTTGCATCTCTTTTAAGGTGCTGATGATCAACTTGTACTGGTCGGAATTAAAAGTCGTGCGAGCGGCCTTCAGGTTGTCCCGGAAATCATCCAACGCACCCATGTCCTTATCGTATACATCCTGCTCCCGAATAGGAGCCTCGCGCACCCGTCCTACGGTATTTGCAAGGCGGTTCACAAAGGCCAGCTGATCCATCGTCTCTGCGTTCATGCCATTTGCAAGTTTCCCCATCATCTCTTCGGACAGAGACTGCAGCTTTTTCTGCATGGCAGCAGCGAGAACATCAGGGTCATCCTTGGGCAGTTTTTCTCTCGCCTCCTGAAGATCCTGGATCAACTCATAGTCGTCCTTCTGTGCCGCCTTCAGCTTTTCAAGATCCGCTGCCAGCCCCTGAAGCTGTTCGGGCACTTGTCCTTCGGGGAAATACTTGCCGATTTCGCCGATCATTCTCTCTAAGGTCTGATCATAAACGGCTTCCGTGGGGATCGAGTCGTCATCTGCGAACGGGAAGGCCTCTTCGGCGGCTTTGTTCTGCGCATCCATGGCTGTCTTGACCTGAGCCTCCAGTCTGGCTCTTTCCTCCAGCGCGGGCTTGGATCTTTCGAGCTCTTCCGCAAAGACCTTTTCAAACACACTTCCGTCCATGATCTTTGCAGGGATCATTTCGTGCTGGACCTCGGGAGTCTCGTCGGGGAACATCTTGGGTGCGTTGGGAAGTCTTTTTCCGGAAGATCCCCTACCTGTGTAAACGCCATCGAAATCGATGATTTCAACATTTTTAACCGGGCAGGCTGTCATATCCTTGCAGCGAACCTTGAAATCCTCGGCATTTTTGATGCTCTCCTTCAGCTGAGACAAGATGTTCTCTTTGCTGAATTCGAGTGCTTTTCTGGTGTCCGGATTCTTTTCAGCATTCAATTTCTCGTGGAACAGCCGGGTCGCTTCCATCTTTGCCAGCAAGTCAAGATATTCGGGATCTTCGGCCGGTACGTACTTCGGATCGTTTTTGAACTGTTCCAGGACATGATGTTCCACATCAGATCTTACCAGGGCATTTTCGACATCGTCAACCTGCGGTTCGTTATCTATGGAGTCCAGATAATTTTCGAATTTTCTGGATGCCTTGCGCATATAATCGTCCAGCCGCTTGTCGCACTGCTTCTGCATCCACCGGGGCATGCCGTGCATAGCGCCGGAAATGCTGCCTGCGATGGCGCCGATGGTGTCGGAATCACCGCCCATGTTCAGCACATTTGCCATGCAGTCCAGATAATTATCGGACTCCAAAAAGGCCGCCATGGCCATTTGAACGGCAGCACGGCAGTTTTCACTCTGTCCGACCATATACTTCTGGTTATATTCACGGTAGTAATTGACCGTTTTGCTCAGATCGTAGCCGAATGTGGCTTCCAAATAGGTCTTGATCTCGGCCTTGCTTCTGCCGGCTCTTGCCAGAAGAATAGCCTGGGAAACTGCCTGGGCTCCTCTCAGGGCTTCTATATGAGAATGGCTCATAAAAGAACCATCTATTGCAAAGTTGGCGGTTGTGCCAAGCTTATTGAATGCCCAGCCGGCGGCGGAGGTACGCATGGCGGCACCATTGCCAAAACTCTGATAAGGTTTTCCGGGAGCAAAATCAAATGACCGATCCTCTTCCATGGCAGTTATGCCGGATTTGTTAGCCCATGAAACAAATTTAGTGCCATAACCACCGGGTAAATAATCGTATTGTTTTGCATGCTTCTTCAGATTTTTAGCTGCATTTATACGATTGCTTGCCTGCAGTTTGCCCCGGGACTGCATGACGGAAAAGGCTGTGGCGATCGTCAGAACGGAATCGTCGGAAAACTCCATCTTGGGCACAGGCTGCTTTCTGACTTGATACCTTTGAACGGTCTTTTCTCGGTTGAACAACTTGAAAGCATTGAATGCCTGCATATTCTTGCCAACTTCAAACTCATAGGGCACGCCGATCATATCTCCGCAAAAAGCAAAATACATTACCGGAGTTGATTTCCAGGAACGCGGTGGCATAAATTAATCTCCTTTACATATAACACTAAAGTGATCGTTTACTGAATAATTATCGTTTACTATAACAAAAAAATCTCACTCTGTAAACAGAAGCGGATCTCCGGCAGGCCGGAATCGAAAAACCTCCTTACATGCGGCCTGCGGCATTGCGAACAGATATCTGACAGGAACACCCCTCTTCCGGTCAAAAGGATTCAGTTCCGCCATTAAAAAAAGAAAACGGAATAAACGCGGCTTCATACCGTACCGGAAAACGCATGGCAGATGCTTCACCGTTTGCGATGCACTCAGGCTCCAAAACAAAAGCCCCGAAGGGCTGCTTCGGGGCCGGGATCATATAAAACTCATTGCCTCTCTGCGAGGCGGTGGAATGTTTTCATCGGTAGTATCTGCCTGATGCTTGCGCATTACTTCAGCAGGCCGACAAAATCGTAGGGGCTGTATACCGTCAGCAAGCGAAGCACCGTAGAATCAGGCGCGTTGTCCATAAAAAACGTTATGCCGAGCTTTCCGCTGATATAGACCACAAGACATACCAAAAGCACGCCCTCTGCAAATCCCAGCACACCGCCGCCGAGACGGTTGAACTGCTTGAGCACAGGAAGCTTGAACACATTGTCCAGCAGCTTTATCAGCAGATTAAGCAGGATCAGCAGCAGAACAAAGCCCACTATAAACATTACGACCTTTACAAGGCCCTGCAGAAACGCAAATGCCGCTTTGTCCAGAAGCTCCTCGTAATCCACATTGAGATTGACATAGTTTCTGGGGTCGAAGATCTGACCCGCGCCCAGAGGTTTTGAAATATCCGTCTCTACGGACAGCTTTGCTATGAACTCGGTAAGATCGACCTTTTCTATGATTCGTTCCTTGAACGCAGGAAAAAGCTTAGCTGTCACAAGAGGGCTGTAGTTACCCGCCAGATATGCAGAGCCTCCTATCGCGATCAGTGTCGAAAACATAGTCATTATGCTTTTGAACAGACCCCTGGATGCGCCTACTGTTATGAAAATTGCCAATATTGCCAGAATAACAACATCGATAATTAAAGCTTCAGTCATATTATCCTCCTGATATCAATTCGGGGCAGCTTAATAAAGCTGTCCCGATTATACCACAGAGTTTGCTATTTGAGAATAGAATCAAATCTGCCGTCGATTCCGGATGCCAGGCAAAGCAGAGCCATGACCTCCTGAGGCAGCTTGTACTTCTCCATAAAGTTGGGCCATTGCTCTTCAAGGCTGTGTCCTCTGTGCTCATCAAAGCCGGTTCCCAGAGTTACGCAGGGAATGCCCTTGCCCACGGCTATGTTGCCGTTGACGCTGCCGCCCTGGCGTATTCCAACCTTGGAGGGATCCTTGCTCAGCAGGCTTGCCAGCAGGAAGGTTGCCTCCAGCAGAGGAGCGTGATGATCCTGAGAGCCTGCGGGAACCTCGCAATACTGCTTGGAATCCCAGGTGATGGTATCCTTGCCCCAGCGTGCGGTCTCTTCGTCGCAGGCCTCCTGAACTGCCGCAAAGCATCTGTCGCGAAGCTCGTCCAGAAGATCCTGTCTGTTGGAACGGATGTTGAACTTGATCTGAGCGCTGGGTACTATGGCATGTACGCCCGCATCGTTTCCTGCGTGGAAATTGGATACGCAGAAGGTGGTTCTGGGATCCTCGCAGACCTGGAAATCAGCAATCTTTGCAACTGCTCTGGCTGCTGCATGCAGGGGGTTGGCCATCTTGCCGAAGGCGCCGTAGGCGTGGCCGCCTATGCCGTAGAAGTTGACCTCGTAGGTCCTGAAGCCGGTGGCGTCCGCGGTGAACTGATCGGTGTCCGCGCCGTCAACGCTGATGGTAGCGTCTACCTTGGGGCCGTGATCGAGCATATCCTTCATGCCGCCCAGAGAGCCCATGCCCTCTTCCCTTGCGGTGCCGCAGAACACTATGTCTCCCTTGGTCTTGAGTCCGGTTGCCTTAAGGGCTCTCAGAGCAGCCAGTACAACGGTCAGGCCGCGGGTATCGTCTACGATGCCGGGAGCGTACAGGGTGCCGTTTTCTTCTCTTACTTCGTGTACCGAACCGAAGGGGAATACGGTGTCCAGATGTCCCTCCACCAGAATGGCGGGGCCTTCGCCGGTGCCCTTCCAGATGCCCCATGCGTTCTTGTATTCATCTACATGGGCGTCTTCCAGACCCTCGTCCTTCAGCAGCTGAGCAAAGGCTGCGGCCCTGTTTTCCTCGTGGAAGGTGGGAGACTCGATAAGAGTCAGCTGCTTGTGGATCTCGATTACCTTTGCGTGATCCTCTTTGGCAAAATCGAAGCCCTTCTGTATTTCGGGCATTGCCATAAGATCATCGTATGCCTTCTGTATCTTTGCGGATACTTTGTATTCTTCCATATTTTTCTCCTTAGTCGACAATGCCCCATCCGCACAGGCAGATGGGGCAAAAACAGCTTGTATTACTTGAGGATGGAGTCGAACTGACCTTCAACGCCTGCAGCCATGCAGAGCAGAACAACTACTTCCTGAGGCAGCAGATAAGCGGTCTCATAGGGGAAGAACTCGTTCAGGTTGTGGCAGTTGGTATCCTTGCCGGGCAGACCGCCGCCCAGAGTTACGCAGGGCAGACCCTTGCCCAGTGCGATGTTGCCGTTTACGCAGCCGCCGGCACCGATGTAGACCTGCTCGGGATCGGGGCTGAAGTGTCTTGCGGCAGCGATGGTTGCTTCGACCAGAGGTGCGTGGTGATCCTGAACACCTGCGGGAACCTCGCAGAACTGCTTCTTGTCCCAGGTGATGGTATCCTTGCCCCAGCGTGCGGTCTCTTCGTCGCAAGCCTCCTGGATAGCCTTGAAGCATCTGTCGGTAAGCTCATCAAGCAGATCCTGTCTGTTGGAACGGATGTTGAACTTGATGGTAGCCTGGGGAACGATGGCGTGAACTCCTGCATCGTTTCCTGCGTGGAAGTTGGATACGCAGAATGTGGTCTTGGGATCTGCGCAGACTTCGAAATCAGCGATCTTTGCAACTGCTCTTGCTGCAGCGTGCAGAGGATTTGCCATCTTGCCGAACGCGCCGTAAGCGTGTCCGCCGATGCCGTAGAAGTTTACTTCGTAGGTTCTGAAGCCGGTAGCGTCGCAGGTGACACCTTCAGTGTCGGGTCCGTCGATGCTGATGCTGCCGTCGATCT
>JAZRXE010000006.1:0-5690 GCA_045600065.1 Anaerovoracaceae bacterium | reverse complement strand
TTATTGTTGTTTAGGAATATGTACGAGGAACATTTCTTGTTCCTTACCAATCATTGCTGATTGTTTTTGTACATTGTCCAGAGAAGAACCTAATCTTCTCTTTGACTTAGTTTCTACACTATGATGTTTTCAAGGTTCCTGCTCCGCATCAGCGGAACGTTCTTTATTATATGGGCTCGCTTGCGAATTGTCAACAACTATTTTTTATTTATTTCAAATCTTTGTCGGCTCACTCTCTGCCTGCCCTTTCGTAAAGAGCCTGTTTAATATACCAACCTTTCTCCCTGAAGTCAACCCCTTTTTTTCATCTTTTCGAACTATTCCAGAGCAGCTTCAAAAGCTGTCAAAAAAGGACAAAAGACAGGTGGGTATTTTGTGTATATTACATCATTACAGAAGTATTTCCACCTCTGCGCCGTTGACAAGACCGGCTGCATTGGCTTCGTCGGTATCAACATGCATCTCTTTTTCGTGACCCTCGCCGCTGCGGATCAGAACCTGGTCAAATACCAGTCCTCTTTCTCCGCCCACGCGTACGCTGACCATCTGCTTGTCTGCTACTCCGGCTTCCTTTGCCTGCTCGGCGGACAGATGGATGTGGCGCAGTGCTGCGATGGCGCCTTCTGCAAGCTCCAGCTCTCCGGCGGGGCCTACCAGCTTAAGAGCTGCGGAGCCATCCAGCTTGCCGCTTTCTCTGACGGGTACGGCAACGCCCAGCTGCCTTGCGTCGGTAAGAGCCAGCTCGATCTGGGTCTGCTTGCGAACGGGTCCTAATACTCTGACGCCCTTAAGAGTGGTCTTGGGGCCGACAATGTCAACCTTTTCTTCGGCTGCGAACTGTCCGGGCTGCTTGAGAGGGTTCTTAACAGTAAGCTCATGGCCTGCTCCGAACAGAGTCTCCAGATCAGCCTGGGAAAGATGAAGATGCTTGTTAGAAATTCCTACAGGTACTTTGTATCCCATATTTTTCTCCTTTAAATATTATGAAAACTAATCATTTTTGATCCATGCTATGTAGGGCAGATTCCTGAACTTCTGGTCCACGTCCAGACCATAGCCCACTATGAACCTGTCCTCGACCTCAAAGCCGGTATAATCCGCCTGAATGTCTATCTTTCTGCGGGCCGGCTTGTCCAGCAGAGTGCATATCTTAAGGCTTGCCGGATTGCGCTGCAGAAGATAGTCCTTAAGATAGGCCAGTGTAAGACCGGAATCGATAATGTCTTCAACTATGATCACATGCTTGCCGTTGATGTCGCTGTCAAGATCCTTGAGTATTCGGACTATCCCGCTGCTCCTGGTGGAGCTGCCGTAGCTTGATACGGACATGAAATCAATGGAGACATCGAGATCTATCCTGCGCATAAGATCGGCAATAAAAGGAACAGAGCCCTTCAGTATCCCGATCAGAAGCACTGGCCTGCCTTTGTACTCTTCTGTGATCTGCGCACCTATACAGGCCACCCTTTCGGCAAGCTGCTGCTCGGAGATCAGGACCTCCGAAAGATCATATCGTTTTTCTGACATGTTTATTCTTCCTCTCTGTCATTTACCGTATAGCTCACATCCACCACATCTTTTCCGCGATATTTCTGCATGGCGGAGGGAGAACTCACATCGTACCTGTCCAGTTCTTCCTTAAGATGCCCGAGAATGAACAGCCACAGGATAAAATCATCCAGCCATCCGAACACGGGTATTATGGGCGGAATAAGGTCAAAAGGCAGCAGAAGGTAAACGATGCCGAATATTATCAGAGCCTTCTTTACCTTGGACACCTTCGGATCCTTCAGGAACAGCGGGATCGCTTTGATGCGGCGTATTATCTCAGCAAAAGCAATGAGTCTCATTTCTGCAACAACCCTTCGATTTGATCCAGCAGCTGCTGGCTGCCGGTCTTCTTGAGCGCGGATACGGGGATTATTATATCATTTTCATCGAGCTCCAGGCTCTTCCGTATAACGGAAAGGTTCCTGTTAAGCTCGTTTTTGGAGATCTTATCGGATTTTGTTGCCGCAACTATGCCGGACAGACCGTAATAGCGCAGGTAGTCGTACATCTGCCTGTCCTGAGCGCTGGGCTCGTGACGGCAGTCCACAAGCTGTATCACCTTAAGCAGGCCGGGTCTGGAGCTGAGATAGGATTCCATCATGGGCCCCCAGTCCTCCTGCATACCCTTGGAGGTCTTTGCGTAGCCGTAGCCGGGCAGATCCACTATGCGGAAGGCTCCGTCATTCACATCGAAAAAATTGATGGTTCTTGTCTTTCCGGGACTCCCGCTGACCTTAGCCAGGCCGTTTCTGCCGCAGAGAAGATTGAGCAGAGATGATTTGCCTACATTGGATCTGCCTGCAAAGGCTATCTCGGGAACCCCCTCCGGGGGATACTGGCTCTTCCTGACGGCAGAGCAAATGAATTCCGCTTTTTTTATGATCATATAAGGGCCTCTCTGACGGCATCGTCCACGCTGCTTATGAGCACGAATTCCATGTCGTCTTTGACGCTCTTGGGAATGTCCTCAAGATCGGGCTTGTTTTCCGCAGGCACAAGGACCTTGCTGATGCCCATCCTGTGAGCAGCCAGGCTCTTTTCCTTAAGGCCGCCTATGGGAAGTATCTTGCCCCTGAGACTGATTTCCCCGGTCATGGCGACATCCTTGCGCACGGGCCTGCCGCTTAATGCCGATACGGCAGAAATGCACATGGTGACCCCTGCGGAGGGTCCGTCCTTAGGTGTGGCGCCCTCGGGGATATGGATGTGGATATCCTTTGTCTTGTAGAAATCTGCGTCAACGCCCAGCCTATCGCAATGAGCCCTGATATAGCTGATGGCAGCCCTGGCGGATTCCTGCATGACATCGCCCAGCTGACCGGTAAGCTCCAGCTTGCCGCTGCCGGGCAACACCGCGGTTTCGATAAACAGAGTCTCGCCGCCTACGGAGGTCCAGGCAAGACCTGTGGATACACCCACCTCGTTCTTTCCCAGAAGCTTGTCGTAATGGTATTTCCTCTTGCCCAGGTATTCCTCCAGATCCGCCGCCTTGACAGTAAAGCGGCCCTCCTGGCCCTCGACCTTTTTGCGGGCTGCCTTACGGCATATGGAGCCTATCTGTTTTTCCAGATTTCTGACTCCGGATTCTCTGGTATAGCCGCTGATAACAGACTTGATGGCATCCTGGTATATTGAAATATCGCTGCTCTTAAGCCCGTTGGCCTTTATCTGCTTGGGAACAAGATATTTCTTTGCGATATTGAGCTTCTCTTCTTCGGTATAGCCGGAAAGCTCTATTACCTCCATTCTGTCAAGCAGAGGGGAGGGAATCGTTTCCGTGGTATTTGCGGTGGTTATGAACATCACATCGGAAAGATCGAAGGGAACCTCCAGATAATGATCCACAAACTCCTTGTTCTGAGCCGGATCCAGCACCTCCAGCAGGGCTGAAGCCGGGTCGCCCTTGTAGTCGGAGCCTATCTTGTCCACTTCGTCGAACAGGAATACAGGATTCCTGGTGCCGGCATCTCTGATAAGGCTGATGATCCGTCCCGGTATGGCGCCTATGTAGGTCTTGCGGTGTCCTCTGATCTCAGCCTCGTCGCGGACTCCGCCCAGAGACATATGAACAAAACCCCTGCCCGAAGCTCTGGCAATGGATCTGGCTACAGAGGTCTTGCCCACGCCCGGAGGGCCTACAAGGCAGAGTATGGAGCCCTGATCTTTTCCTGCCAGCTTCTGTACGGCAAGATACTCGATGATGCGGTCCTTGACCTTTTCCAGACCATAATGGTCGGAATCCAGAACCTCTTTGGCCTTTATAAGGTCGGTACTGGTCTCTGAAGAGTCGTTCCAGGGAAGATCCAGTATCCATTCTATATAATTTCTGATAACATACAGCTCCTGGGCATAGGAAGGCATCTTGGAGGCCTTGTCTATCTCCTTTTCTATCTTGGAGCTTACAGCTTCGTCCAGCTTGAGCTTTTTCAGCTTTCTGCGCCATTCCTCCACCTCGGAGCTGATATCATCATCCTGACCCAGCTCTTCCTGTATGGTGCGCATTTGTTCCCTAAGATACTGCTCCTTCTGGGATTTGCTGATGCGGGTCTGAAGCTTGCTGCTGAGCCTGCTTTCCAGCTTGTATATCTCGATCTCTCTGTTCATCAGCTTTATGACTGTGCTGAGCCTTTTGACGGGATCGGATGTCCTGAGTATCTTCTGGGAATCCTCAGGCTTAAGATCCATCTGGGCACCTATATAATCCGCCAGTTCTCCCGGCTGGTCTATAGGCTCAAGATCGTGATATTCCTCTGCGGGGAAGTTCTTGTTTGTGGACTTGTATTCGGCAAACAGACTGCTTGCGGTACGCATAAGCGCCTGCACCGCCTCGGTGAGCTCCACCGTGGGATCAGGCTCCATCTGCCGGACATCTGCCAGGAAAAACGGACTTTCCTGGACCATGCCTTTCAGCTTGCCTCTTTCTATGCCAACGACAAGAATGCGGTACCTTTCGCCGGGAAGCTTAAGCACACGCTTTATTCTGGCAACGGTTCCTACACTGTATATCTCTTTTGCGGTGGGAAGATCGGTATCATAATCCTTCTGGGCTGCCAGAAAGACCATATTTCCGTTCGCCATGGCACTTTCCATGGCATGAACGGATCTTTCCCTGTCTATTTCAAAGCGCACCTCCGTATGGGGAAAAACGCTGACTCCTCTTATCGCTATGAGGGGAAGTCTTTTGACCTTAAGTTCTGAAGTTTCTTTGAGCTTTTCGTCGTCCATCAGCCTCGCCTCCATATATTATTTCTGTTTTGCCGCTGTTTACTATATCAGCGCGGCAGCCTGATCCTCTTTGAGCACCAGCTCGGGAGCGGCTCCGTTTACGGTTTCCGCAGTGATTATGACCCTGGCTACATCGCTTCTGGAAGGAATATCGAACATGATGTCAGTCATGGTCTTTTCCAGTATGCTGCGCAGGCCTCTGGCGCCGGTCTTCTTTTCCATGGCCATTTCGGCAACTCTCTTAAGGGCGTCGGATCTCAGCTCCAGCTCTACCCCGTCCATCTCGAACAGCCTTGTATACTGCTTGAGAAGTGAGTTCTTCGGCTCTGTGATTATGCTGATAAGAGCATCCTCGGACAGCTCGCTGAGAGTTGCCACTGCAGGCAGTCTTCCGATAAACTCAGGGATGAGTCCGTATCTGAGCAGGTCTTCTGCCTGGACATGCTCCAGAATATGGGGATCGTCCTCCTTGATGTTGACAATATCCGAATTGAAGCCTATGGTCTTTTCTCCCATGCGGCGCATTATTATCTTATCCAGACCGTCAAAGGCTCCTCCGCAGATGAAAAGCACATTGGAGGTGTCGAACTGGATGAACTCCTGCATGGGATGCTTGCGTCCGCCCTGAGGGGGAACATTGGCAACGGTGCCCTCGAGTATCTTGAGCAGAGCCTGCTGCACGCCCTCTCCTGAAACATCTCTGGTGATGGACACATTGTCTCCTTTGCGGGATATCTTGTCTATTTCATCCACGTAGATGATGCCCTTCTGAGCCTTTTCCACATCAAAATCCGTAGCCTGCAGCAGCTTGAGCAGAATATTCTCCACGTCCTCGCCCACGTAGCCTGCCTCTGTGAGGGCTGTTGCATCGGCAATGGCAAAGGGAACATTCAGCAGCTTGGCCAGGGTCTGAG
>JAZRXE010000005.1:0-11794 GCA_045600065.1 Anaerovoracaceae bacterium | reverse complement strand
AGCAAAGGCAGCTGCAGAAGCAAAGGCTAAGTCTGAGGCAGAAGCCAAGGCCAAGGCAGCCGCCGAAGCAAAGGCTAAGGCCGACGCAGCAGAAGCAGCAAAGGCTGAAGAAAAGGCCAAGTACACTCTGGAGATCGACGGAGTATGGGGTGAGCTCACCACCAAGACCACTCAGCACATCTTCGGACTGGAAGAAGACGGCGTCATCGGCAAGCTGACCACCACCGCCATTCAGCAGAAGGTGGGAGCAGAGGCTGACGGCATCTGGGGCGAAAAGACCACCAAGGCCATGCAGCAGTTCCTGGGCGTTGCCGTAGACGGCATCAAGGGACCCGAGACCATCAAGGCCTGGCAGACCTGGTGCAACAATCAGCTGTAAAAAAACGTCTGGCCGTGAGCGAATAAGGCTACGGCGCTGACTCTAAAGACTCAGGCAATCACAAAAGACCGAGGCACATGATGCCATGCCCTTCCGCCTGTGCGGAAAGAGGCTCCCATCAATTGCCGCCTCGGTCTTTTTGCGTGCTCCGGAGCTGACAGCCTACAAGCGGCTCAGTTCGGAATAGGAACGGGGGCAGTCCGGCAGCGGTCCTGCCGCATCCGACTTCCAGCTGTGGTGGCTGTCTATGCTGCGGATCCTATCGTCGCTGAGCAGGAAATACCGGAAGTCCGCATCCCGGTTATAGGTGCAGCAGTCCCAGCAGGGATCGCAATGATACCAGAAGCCGTCCACCCTGACCAGATTCCACGCATGGTTATCGCTGGTCACGACCAGGCAATCCATTCCGTACATGCGGCACAGGGCCTCCATCATCTCCGCAAAGCCCTGGCATATGGTGGACTTTTCCCCGATGGCATAATTGATATACACCGGCGAAGGAATGCCCCCAAGGTTCACCTGATTGTTCATCAATGCATAATCATACTCGTATTCGCTGCTCAAATAGCTGTGGATCGCGTAAATCTTATCGTAATCCGAGCTGTCTGCGGTGATACCGTAGCGGCGGCCTACATGCTCATAAGCGCCGACGATGTCAGAGAAATCCCAGTCGGTATTCCTTGCAAAATCCGGCACAGACAGACAATCCAGCTCTCCGGACAGATAATCACGAAGCATATCCTGCCACACAAAGCGGGCGATACCGCTTCCGTCACCGTGATCGGTATACCGGACGTAGGGGCTGCTGTAATCCCTGCGCAGATCGGCATGAGCCCATATCAGATTGTCCCACAGATCCTGCGGAACATCCTCCGGCCTTGTATAGGCCGCGTACTGGTTTTCCGGGCCGTACTTTCCGCCGGTATACGGACCGTACTGAGTAGTGCCTGTGAACCCGGGGAAGAACAGCTGATCCGGGTCGTCAGCTGCATCGGGGTCTATTACATTTCCCTGTTCATCCGTCCTGAGGGGATGACTGATGAAGGTATCCGCCAGCCTGCACAAGACTGCCGCGGCTTCGCATCTCTTCATGGGAGCCTGCCCGTCGAAGCGGCCGTCTCCCTTGCCCTCCAGCAACCCTAAGGACGCGCAAAGCTGCACATCTCTGTAATAGTCACGATAGTATCCGTATATCGGAGACATCGAGATATCATTAAAGAATACCGCCGAAGTCCCGGTCTTCTGCAGGGCCTCCGTGCGGAACCGGTACAGATAATAGGACAGATTGGCTATGGTCTTGGCCATTTCGTAGCGGCATATGGTATAGTCCGCGCCCTCTCCGTGTACAAGCTTTGCCCCGCCCCAAAGCTCCAGCATAACGGAACCGGCCAGTATTCCCTCGTCTCTGGAGGCGTTCACAGCCTGATCGTACCAGTATCCGCCGCTCTGAGCCCGCTTGATCTGCTCGGGATAATACAGATTGCCCAGCATGGTGAGCCACTGGGCGTAGGTGACAGGCTTGTCCGGGCGAAAGCTTCCGTCTCCGAAGCCCTCCACCCAGCCGTTTTCCGCGGCCCGCTCGATGTATTCAGCCGCCCAGTGATCAGCGGTAACATCCGTAAAGCCTGTCTTGCCCGCATCGGAAGCAGAGACGGAAGACAGCGAAGCCTCAGCGCTGCCGGGATTCAATGAAGCGCTGGTGGGTGCTGAAGACAGCGAAGCATCTAAGGAGGCATCGAAAACGGCGCCGGAGCTGCCTGCTCCAAGCAATACTACAAGGACAAAAGCGGTAATCCTGCGGATGATGTGAGTAAAATGTCTGATGATTGTATCCTCCGTATGATAATAGTTATCGGTACGAATAATGTTTTTTTAGGCGCTGCCCTGCAAATGACTGATGTCAGAGCCCTGCAGCGCCCGGCCAGCGGCATCAATTCCGCTCAAGATCGCTGAGCTTCTTTGCCGCGCTCCAGACCTTATAGCTCTGGTAGAGGAAGGCCGGCGCACCCAGGATCACGCTGAAGACGACCTTGAACACGAAGGCCCACAGGTAGGTGTCCGTGTCGATGATCACCAGGGTGGACGACTTGTAGGTGAGCAGCGACCAGCCGAAGGGAATGCACATGCAGCATCCGACCACCCAGACGTAATCCCGCATATCGCTCAGGCCTCCGCCGTCCTCCACGACTAAGATCAAAGCCGCAGAGATCAGCGCACCGCACAGCAGCGCCTTGATATATTCGGTCTTCGTATCGATCAGAGCATCCTGATACTTGTTCTTTCTGGCATCCCTGGCCTGCAAAGCGCGCCTGCGCTCATCTTCCTTGATGGCCTCAAAGCACTCGTCGCAGAGGCAGGGCGTATACTTGGACGCGCACTCCTTGCAAAGGGCCTTTCCGCAGCGCTGGCAGGTGGCCACCGCTTCTCTGTCTGTATGGTTATAGCACTTCATTTTTTATCCTCCGATCTAAATCATTCCCCTGACGATACCCTTGACCCTTATCGGTTCGTATTCACTGTCCTGATCCTTGATCGCCGTGATCTGGACCTTGCAGTTTTCTCCGACCTCAGCTTCCGTTTCTTCCGGGATCGCCGCCATGACATCTACACCCTTTGCGACTCTTACAAAAGCATACTGCTTATCAGCGAAAACCTTCAGCGATACGATCTTTCCGATCTTTACCGAGCCGACGGAGAAATCGAGTACCAGATCTTCCGTCCTGTGATACTTCATTTCCGGTTCGAAATACAGCTTTCCGCTATCCGCCACTATAGACTTGCAGAAAACGCGGATGTGATCGCCGGCCTTATATACGTCTTCTACAGGAGTGTGATCGAGAGAAAAATCGGCGTTGCGGAGCATTCCGACGACCCCGTCGACGGAAACGAATGCGCCGTATACGGTAAAGCTCAGTATCTCTGCATCGAAGATATCCTTTCTTCTGAAGCTCTCTTCCAGCTCCCTGCAAAGGATATCCTGGGCGATCTTCCTGGAGGCAAGGACCTTGCCGTCCTCCTCTCCGATGATCACAAACGGAACAATCTGTCCGACCAGATAGTTAACAGTGCCGCTCCTGAAAACGTTGTCTGCATCCTCTCTCCTGATCACGGCATTCGCCCGGCTGAGCCCAATGCCTTCCGGAAGACGGACTATCATCTCTTCCGCCTTGTCCTGCTTGTTGTAATTCGTTCCTGTAACGAGACCGCGGATCAGTGTCTTATCTCTGATGAGAGTATCCAGTGCTGACATTACGTCAGCTGCCTCTGCCCTCTTTCCAGTCCCCTTTTCCACATTTCTTTCTGCGTATCTGCGAGAAACATAAGTGTTGTTTTCCATGTGATTACCTCCATGATTTTACAGTTAATATACATTCCGTATTTAGCATTTATTATGCTAAATACATTTAATTTCATTCCGTATTTGGATGTTTGCAATTATATATGCGAATCCGGCACATGTCAAGTACTTTTATTCCGATATTTTAGATATTTTTATATTTATTTCTAAAACTCATTCCGAAAAGACACTTTATTATAAAAATACTTATGGCGCAGCGACACAATCCGCAAAACACTCGGATGTCCGTTCCGCAATCTGCGCCTCTCTTCAAGAGCGGTCTTGAATAAAAACGGCAAAGAAAAGTCAATAGAAAAAGACCGGCCGATCCGATATCAGGGATCTTGCCGGTCTTATTCTTTTTGCCCGGCTGGGCAAGCACTCTTGTTGAAGCTTTTCAACGTTTGTTTCGATTATCGAAAAAACGCAGATCCGTCAAAGATCTGCGTCTTGGGCCCCCATTTCTGAAGGAGTTTAGTTCTGAGGTTGTCGCAAAAGTAATCAATATCAATGTTTCAGACCCCTCCAATTCTGAAGGAGTTTAGTTCGAAGGGATTAAAGAGGGATATTGCGTTTTTACGGTTTCAGACCCCTCCATTTCTGAAGGAGTTTAGTTCGTGAAATCTGTCGGATCCTTAAAGCAGACCAAGTTTCAGACCCCTCCATTTCTGAAGGAGTTTAGTTCAGAGTAATTCATGTTTCGGAAGCCCCTCGGTTTCAGACCCCTCCATTTCTGAAGGAGTTTAGTTCCGCTATTTATAGCGGTTTATGGCATGAAGCATACCATATATTGTATAGTCAAATAATAATGCAATTGTCAGCAAAAAGCTTCTTATCAAACTGCTCATTATTTATATTTATGATATCACAGAATTGAGTCAAAGTCATTATCATTTCCAAATGATCATACAGCAATTTTCCAAATGATTATACAGCAAGCTGCCCGGCATCAAAGTTGATCATCTCTTCCACGCTGATGCCCAGAAGCGCTGCGACCCGGGCGATAGTATCGATATCATGCATGGCCTTGCAGCAGCGGTTGAGAGTCCTGGTCTCCACACCCAAATCTGCAGCGAAACCGTCGCGGTAGCTTCTCTGCCCCTTTTCAGACGCGATCTTGCGGTTGATGATAAGCAGCCTTCTCAAATACATTCCGGCTCTTTCCGCGTAGCTGATAGACGCATAAGTGTTGTTATTCATGTAAGCCCCCGTTGTTTTAATCATATTACAAATTCCGTAATTAACGTGTATTGTATTGAATATGTTAATTTTCATTCCGTATTTGAGTGCTTGCATTTATACATGCGCGCCCGGCGCGTGTTAAGCAATTTATTCCGTATTTTTTATTATTTATTTTGTTATCAATGGTTTTCATTCCACATAATACGTTTTTTATTGCGATTATCGTCTCCCCGGTATATAATATGCATTACATTAACGCAGATCAGCTGAAAGGCCGTATACTATGACAGAAGATAAAAAGTGGACGCTGCCCGAGGATCCGCGGCAGCGCATCAATCTTAGCAAATACGCTTTGTTTGTATTGGAGAACGATCTGTTGTCCTACGGAAACGATATGGGCAGATCGGAATTCATCTGCACAATATTGAAAAACTATTCCCGGCGCTCAGCTGCCGTGCTGAAGCCCGAAAAGGCTTTTATCCTGAAGGGAGAGGCCTTCAATATCAGGGTCAGCAGGGATGTAGAGGAACTGCTGTATAATGAGCTTCCGCAAGAGGATCCGGATCTGATGCAGGTCTACAGGACTGCAGGCGCGCTGATCAAGACCATACTCGAGGAATTTTTCAGGCTTTCCGCCGCGGAAAGAGAACGTATCGAATTCAAGGATACCATTGATTTTTTCAGCAGAATGATAGAAGAAAAATGCGCCGTAAGGATCAACAACAAGACCAACGCATTTGTGATCAGACCCTACAAATTTGTTGTTGACCCGGGCACCGGGTACAACTATCTGATCGGTTTTTCAAGGCCTTCAAGGACGGACGCTGCCCACGACAGGCCAGTATCGCGCAGGCTTTCGGCACTTACGGGCTCCTTGCTTCCAATCACAAGCATCAGCGGCAAGATCACCAGAGAAGAGGCTGACAGGCTTGAAGAACGGCTTAAAAACGTGCTCCCGGCATATTTTATGGAAGATAACGAGGATATAGTCGCGGCTTTTACAGACGAAGGTCTTAAGCGGCTAAAGAGTATAAGCTACTCGCGCCCTCTGATGGTTTCAAAAGACGACAATCAGCAGGCTTCGGCAGATGGCAAAACATACATACGCTTTTTCTGCACGGAAAGCCAGGCACAAAACTACTTTGTAAGGCTGGGCAGCGAGGTTGAGATCATCAGCCCGCAGACCTTGCGCCGTAAGATGCGCAAATACTACAAGGACGGCCTGAACACATACCAGCAGGACGGCAGAAAGAACTGAATAATATCTGCTGCATAAACAGCGGGTCTGCAGAGCACTGCGGACCCGTTTTCTTGACAACTGCCGGGGTTTATGCGTTATTAAAAGCTTATTCTCCGCTGAGCTTTATGCTCCCCCTGTCTCCGGGCCTGTTCCTGTCGAAGAGGCCCTCTATGGAAAGATTCTTATATCTGGGAAGATTGTAGCCGAAGGGAACATTCAGAGCTTTTACAAAGTCTTTTACATAAGTCCCGTAACTGTCCAGCTTTCGGAAATACTCGGCCAGCGCGCTCCCGTCCTGAGCGTTGCCGGGCTTTGCTTCCAGACATTTCTGCAGGGCATAATGATAAAGCGCATAGTAGGAATCGACCACTCGAATTTTCTCGATATTCTGTTCAAGGTTTTGTATATGCTCCAGATGGCATACGATATTGCGGAAATCCCTTATAGCCTGAGTGTTTTCCAGAGCCTTGATATTGTTTTCGAGATAGCCTCTGTTGGATGGCTTGATCCTGCTTCCGGCGCAGTAATCCCTTGTCAGGGCGATCCAATCGTCTTTTTTTCCGAAACGGCTTCCCTTCAGAAGCAGATAGTCCCTTTCGCAGCAATGGAAGGCCAGAGAGTATCTGGAATTGATATTGACCATATTCTTTACCAGCAAGTATAAGACGGTGATGTACAGGCCCAGCACACGCTGTTTTCTGTCCTTCTCGTTTCCGTTTCTGGCGCGCTGCTTCTGATCCACATCCAGGAAGTCCTCATAGCTGAGCCCTGCAATAAGCCCGGTAAGATTCTCTGTCATTTTGTCCACAGAATCTTTTCTTCCGAAGCAGGCCTGATGATACTTCTCCAGAAGCTGCTCCTTATCTTCCATAGTCTTAAGGACGAAGCGCACCACGGCCTTGTTTTTGGCGATGGCGGCAAGCTTCGCCGGATTTGAGTAGCGCACAAGATAATTGAATCTTCTGGAGTCGATGACATTATTGGCAAGGAAATTTCTGAAGCCGGCATCAGGAAGCTTTGCTATGTCTGCCGCCTGAAGCGCCTTGGCCCTCTCCGCCTTAAGTGTGCCGTCCTTCTCTATAATGAACCTTGCAATATCAACAATATCTTGATTATAATAGCAGCGAGGCAGCTGCTCATCGGCGATATCCTCAATTTCCGACTGCCTTACATCCATGGGCAAGGACTGATCCAGATCCGCGACTGCCTGGATAAAGCCGTTCAATTCCTTCTTTTCGGACTCTGAGAGCCTGAAACCTCGTTTTTTATTATACGCATTGACAATTGTATTATAGCCCTTATAGCGGTTGCTTGCGGAAAGGCTTGGGGTCATTATGTATTCGGCGTATTTATGCCTCATCTCCGCGTTTTCCGCAGACGCGTCAAAGCCGAGCAGGGTCAGGGCATCCTCGCAGGCTGCTATATTTGCATCGGGATCCTTGCTCTGCATCTTCGAAATGTATGTGACAGTCCTTAATTCCCCGGCGATCTTTGCCGCTCCGCTGAGCTTTTCCAGGCCCTGAGCATCCCAGGCGATCTCGAACATCTTAAAGGATTCGGAGAACTCACAGGGCAGCCCCTCTGCCTTCAGCATCCTGATAAACTCAGCAATGTTTTCGAACTTGCTGGTCAGCTGGGTGAGCATGTCGTTGATTTCCTTGCCCTCAAGGAACAGGCAGAGCATGTAAACAAGCTCGCTGAAATACTCCGCGGAGCTGCTTAACAGGCTGCCGGAGGATAATTCATAGACCTGCCTGAACTCCTTCTTGTTGATACCCTTTACCAGAGCTCCGTATTTATCTCCGTTGACATTATCAAGCACAGACGGCAAATAAGCCTCTTTGAAAGCAGGCCACAGACGCAGGGCTTCAGCCTGGTAGACCTTAAGCTTTTCAGCCTCGTCATGTTCTTTGTTCTTTCCGCTGCCGCAGGTCCTCAGCGCATCGATAATGGCGCTGCCCTCTTGGGGATGCTCCGAATAGTATCTGTAGAGTATAAAGTCCACATCCTTGTAGAACTTGGAGCGCATGGAATCGTCTACGGTTATGAGCTTGCCCTCGATGGTGAGCAGGGTATTCTGCCTGTCTGCATTGGTAAAGAACAGGTTTCTGATCTGCTTTATGGAAAAGCCCTCGTTGAGCTGAGGCTTTCTGACTACAAAATCGTAGTACTGCTTTACTATGCTGTTTTTTTCAGCCTGAGTCTTTGCGCCGAGTATCGAGAAAAAGACGGTCAGGTCTCCTGCCGCGTTGTTCAAAAACGAGTTGTTGATGCTTTTTACCCTTTCGGCGTACAGATCGTCCAGCATCCGGCGGGCGTCTTTCCTTGCCTGTATCTTATCCCTGTTCTTTGCCTGATCGGGATAAAGGTAGCCGTCGTAAGCGTCATCAAGGGTATACAAAAGCGCCTTGACCTCGCTGCCATCTGTCTCTGCCTCTTTATCCGATGGATCGATGATCTCCTCGCCATGGAAAAGATAATTGCGGCACATTCCTATCAGGCACAATTCGAGATAGCATCTGCTCAGCTCTGCTCTCTGTTCTTTGTCGTTTATATCAGCTATGCCGGGGTGATCTTTATCGAAGCGTATCCTGACACTGTCGCTATAAAGCGCGGCGCCCAGATACATCCGCCTCGGAGACTTCATCAGAGCCTCGAACAGCTGCTTCTGCTGGTAGTCGTTGCGTCTGTCTGCTCCGATGGCAGCAAAGCTGTCAAACCCGCGCCAGAGATTCATTCTCTCCATGAAATTGTTTAAGGCAAGGTCCGGTGCATCACTTAAACGCAGACCTGAGGCATCATCCTCTCTGAAAAGATTGCGTATCTCGTAGACTATGTTGTTGATATGGGAAGCCATGATCTTTTCTATATCCAATATGCAGTAAGCAATCTGGATATGGATATTGTCGGAAAAAGGTGCGCCCTTAAAGAAACGCTTCTCTACAGCGTCCTTGATCCCTATCATATCCTTTCCGGCTGTTCTGCCGGGCTGAAGAGGCGTGCCCTTCGACTCGCTTTGCACAGGCATGGTCTGGCTTCCTGTAATGATCTGCGCATTGCGCTTCTTTTGCACTGTTATAGACTTGGAACCGGGATCGCTTTTAGCATCGTACTGCTCCGGATCGGCTATCCTCTGAATGTCTCCGGTGCTTGCATTGACTCGCTTTTCGATAACAGCACTGTTGCCCCGTCCGAAGGAAGTCATTACAAGCTCTTGATCATTCAGCACGAAGGTGGATTTGACACCTGCCTTTTTTACGTTTGTCTTTTTGCTTTTCTGAGCGTACTTGCCGTCCTGGCCTATATTCTTACTCATGATACTGTCTCCCTAAAATACCGTGTTTTCTATCTCCGAAGCTCCATTGAGCGCCGCTCTTACATCACTTGAGGTTTTAGACAGAGTTATAAGATATCTGTCATTTCCGTAGTATTTAAGCTTGATGTGAGAACCTTCCTCGCTTATCTGAAAGCCCAGCCTTTCCAGGCTGCGCTTATCGCCCGGGCTCAGGCTTCTGCCGCCCTTGAGTATTTTCTTTACCTCTTCTGTCTTTTTCTTCAGAACATCCGTACCGTCGTCATTTGCTTCTATGACAGCCTCCAGAACATCCCGGCGTCTGCTCCTAGGCTGGGTGGAATTGACCTGAGCCTTTAAGCAGGACAGTATCAAAGCCTTTACTTCGCCCTCGAAATAGTCCTTTTCCGGGCCATAGCTCAGCAGAGGCTTTCCGTTTTGAGCGTTCAGCTGCTCTCTGAGCCACATATTCTCGTAATACAGAGCATTATAACGGTCTTTTAAATCTGCGATATTCCTGGTCAGATCGCTGTTCTCTTCTTCGTAGAGCGCAAGCATATCGTCTGCGTCTGTTTTGGCGCTCGCCTGATCCTTAAGCATTTGATCCAGACGCCCGAGCCTTGTGATCAGCTTTTCCGAATTGACCCCATCCCATGTATACATAGGATCGACATAACGGTTGTTGCAGATATTGAACACCCTGCTTTGTACCTTGTTGGCCAGGTCGTTGTCATATGTGTCCGGATCGGAAGCAGGATCACCGGAAAATGAATAGCTCTTTCCTGCGAAATATATACCCAGTTTTCCGCCGCATACATTTTTACCGCCGCATACCGAATCGAGATAAGCGTTCATTTCAGCCTTTTCTTCTACCATTACATGGGCTGCGCCCTTCAGGCTGAAGGCCATTTTTTCCGCATCCACGGGATTCCTGCCGCTGTCGTTCTTTGAGATATACACCACCGGGAGATCATATTCCGCGATACCGCATACGGCATCCGTAAGCAGCCCTGCGTTATCCATGGTTATGTGTATGGGCGTCTCGCCAACGGAAAGGCTTGCGTCCGGTTGTAAATGACCGTGTTTTATCAGCAGAGAAATAAAGGAGGGCAGAGCCAGGTGCCATCTGGCATTGACCGCATCCGGGGTAAACACCCTGCTTACAACCACGGATATTTTCATTTCGTTGTAATTGACTACAAAATCGGTATCCCATAACACTCCGTTGCGGGCTTTCTTTTCGTATCTGGCAGCGATTATTCCGCCCTCCGGATAATCACTGATTTCCATCCACAGATCATCTCCGCCGAAGCGGCAGTCATAAGAACCGTTCCATTCTTTTTCAGATATGATGTTTGCCTCATAAAAGCTGCTGCTGTTCCATTCAAGCAGAAGCTTAACGAAGTTCTCTTTCGTAAGTGTTTCCCTGATGGGGAGTTTAGTGATGAAAAGCTGCATTTGTCTTCCCTCTGAAGCGGAATTATGCCCGCCGGCACTGATACCGAATGTACATAGTACATATATTTAAGATACTTTTATAGATTTTACAATAACGACAGAGAAGGTGCAAGACGCAGCATTTTCGCCATTAAACGGTCTGCATGGATGCAACACAAAAAGGAGTCCTGTTTTACAAGACTCCTTTGAATTTGAGTATCATGCACAGGGCCTTAACAGGCCTGTATTTTTCAGCTTACAGCAGTCCGCCGAACTTTACGAACAGAGGAGCAAATACTACTGCAACTATGGTCATCAGCTTGATCAGGATGTTCAGAGAAGGACCGGAGGTATCCTTGAACGGATCGCCTACGGTGTCGCCGACGACTGCAGCGCGGTGGGTCTCGGAACCCTTGCCGCCGTAGACGCCGCTTTCGACGTACTTCTTGGCGTTGTCCCATGCGCCGCGTGCGTTGGACATCATGATAGCCATCAGGACGCCTGCGGACAGTGCGCCTGCCAGCATTCCGCCCAGAGCGTCAGTGCCCATGATGAAGCCTACAGCCAGAGGAGCAAGAACTGCCATGACTGCGGGGACTATCATCTCGTGGAGGGCTGCGCCGGTGGAGATGTCTACGCACTTGGCGTAGTCGGGCTTGGATGTGCCTGCCATGATGCCGGGGTCGGCATGGAACTGACGGCGAACCTCTTCGATCATCTGGTTAGCTGCCTTGCCTACGGAATTCATGGTGAATGCGGAGAACATGAAGGGCAGCATAGCGCCGATGAACAGACCGGAAATTACGATGGGATCCAGCAGATTGATGGAGCTCAGGCCTACTACCTCGGAATAGGATACGAACAGGGCCATTGCAGTCAGAGCTGCGGAGCCGATGGCAAAGCCCTTTCCGATAGCTGCGGTGGTGT
>JAZRXE010000004.1:0-11291 GCA_045600065.1 Anaerovoracaceae bacterium | reverse complement strand
GGCGAACACGATACCCGCGAGGATGACGGCGACCTGGAAAACGGCGGTCGCGTAGGAACCCCACAGACCGGAGAACATGGTGTAGATCAGGATAACCGCGGTCACGATGATCAGGCCGATGTTCGGGTCGAAACCGAAGGCGCTGAAAATCGTCTTGCCCGCGATGAGCTGACCGCCGATGGAGGCGATGCAGGCAAAGGGGCCGATGCCGCTGTAGAGGAACGTGATGAAGTTGCCGTCGTATCTTCTCTTGAAATAGTCGGCAAAGGAAATGAGCTTATTGCGATAGATGAACCGGGTCATGATCAGCGCGTGCGCGATGAAAGAGATACCGCAGCCGATCGCGTACCACGCGCCGGCCATACCGATGGATACCGCGTACTGGGTCGTACCGACAACGACACCGGAGCCGATATGGGCGCCGACACCGGAAGCGATCACGAACCAGAGGCTCGACTGACCGGAAGCAGTGAGGAAATCATTTGTCGTGGCTGCGTGCTGGCGACCGCGAAGACCGATGATAACATTGATCGCCATATAAATGATAAATGTTATCAGAATAATGGTGTAAACCGACATGTCATTTTCTCCTTTTTTTATTTAACACGCTTTTCTGAGAAAGCGATGTTTTTTGATTAAAGCTCTTCGTAGAACCGCTTGGCGTTTTCGTAGAAGATGCATTCCTTTGCGCTGTCGCTCCACGGAAGCGCGTCGACCTGAGCGATGATCTCTTCGATCGGCGTGCCCTGAGCCGTCCAGTTGGTGGCAAAGCACATTTTATGCTTCAGATCGTATTCGCCGAAATAGAGATAAGGCTCCAGACCGGAACCGCGCATGTTCATGCGATAGGGCTCGTAGGTCTCAAAGTTGAGATAGACGTTGTTGTTGCGCATGGCAACGGCCATGAAATCCATGACCCACGGGAAGCCGCTTACGCCCGCCATGATCTTCAGCTCCGGGAAATCGCGCGCGACCTGATCGATGTAGCGCGGATGACCGATATCGTAGGGGACTGCCTTGGAATAGTTCACGCTCGAATAGATGTGCACCGGCACGCCGAGCTCGCACGCTTTGCTGTAGAGCGGATAATTCTTCTTGTCGCTCGCCGGGATCTGCGTGCGGAAGCCGGTGAGATACAGCGCGTGAAGCCCGTATTCCTTTACGCAGGTTTCAAATTCGCGAACAGCCGCCTGTCCTTTGTTGGGATCGACGAAAATGAAGCCCTTGAATTTGTTCGGAAACGCTTTGACAAGCTCCGCGGTCTTGTTCTTCTTTTCGGGCTTAAGGTCTTCTGCCAGCTTCTTTTCCTTTTTGGTTTCAACAATCAGGTCTGTCAGACGATCGGAAACCTTTCCCTTACGGCTGAGCAGAACCGAATAAAAGGCTGTGAGAGATATGAATAATGCAATTAGCAAAACTGATCTGGGCATTGTGTACTACCTATTCGAACCACTCGTCTCTTATGAGTATTCCGCTTTCCTTGAGTTTTGTCATTACAGCCGGATGTATACCTGTGGCAACGTGCTTGCCTTTGATCTTTCCGGCAGAATCCAGACCGTCCGGTCTGAATACAAAGATATCCTGCAGTGTGACGGTATCGCCCTCCATACCCATAACCTCGGATATGCTGATTATCTTTCGGCTTCCGTCTCTGAATCTGGACTGCTGTACGATTATATCGATTGCAGAGGATATCTGGTTTCTGATGGCGTTTATGGGAAGATCCATGCCTCCCATCAGGACCATGGTTTCAAGTCTTGATATAACGTCCCTCGGGGTGTTGGCATGGACAGTGGTCAGAGAACCGTCATGGCCGGTATTCATAGCCTGGAGCATGTCCAGGGTCTCTCCGGAACGGACCTCTCCTACTATTATACGGTCAGGTCTCATACGCAGGGCGTTGCGGACCAGGTCTCTGATGGTAATTGCCCCTGAGCCCTCGGAATTCGCGGGCTTGCTTTCCATGGTCACTACATGATCCTGCATAAGCTGAAGCTCGGCGGCGTCTTCTATGGTCACGATACGCTCCGTTTCGGGTATGAAGCCGGAAAGTATGTTCAGCAGTGTGGTTTTTCCGCTGCCGGTACCGCCTGATACGATAACGTTGCAGCGCCCCTTTATGCACGCCTCCAGGAAGGATGCCATTGCATAGGACATAGAACCGCCATTTATCAAATCCGCCACCTGAAGCGGAACTGCCTTAAAGCGTCTGATGGTGATCACAGGGCCGTTGAGCGATATGGGCGGAATGACTGCGTTAACACGGGAACCGTCCGCAAGACGGGCATCCACCATTGGATTGGCTTCGTCGCAGTGACGCCCTATTCTGGATACTATACGGTCTATTATCCTTAAAACATGCTCGTTGTTTTCGAATTTGACCGGGCTGAGCTCCAAAAGACCGTTGCGTTCCACATAAACCTGATCGGGGCCGTTGACCATGATTTCACTTATAGACGGATCTGCCATAAGCGGCTCAAGTGGTCCAAGGCCTGCAAGCTCATTGTAAATATCGTCCGAAAGACGGATGCGGTCTGATCTTTGAATGACCCCGCTGTATTCTGCAAGAGATTCATTGATCAGGGCTTTGATATCGCCGGAATTGCCGTTCTTGGAGGCTTGATCGTTTATCTGGTCTATTACTGCATTTCTGACAGTATTTTTTAATTCGGTATATTTTTCGTTATTTACCGCAGGGGCATAAACAGGAACAGCGCTTTCGCTTTTCCCGCTCTGCTGTATTCTGTCTCTGAAACTCATTATTGCTTCTTCCTCCCCAGACTGAAGGCAAACTTCTTGGTGCCCTCATCGCTTTCCGAAGAGGATAACTTATCTGCAGCAGATGCGCAGGCCTTGGCAAGAGCGGACTTGGGGAAGGCAATCATTACAGGCTCTCCCTGGTTGAGAGATTCCACTGCGGTTTTCTGATCCCAGGGTACGGTATGCCAGATATCATGGCCGGTGGCGCGCTCTATGCTCTTCTTGTCAATGTCGCTCTTTTTAATGTCATTGAAAAGTATCAGATCTATCTTTTCCGCATGGCCCATGGATTCAAGCATGGATATTGCGCGTTTGCAGTGCCTTACAGAGGAAATATCTGATCTGACGAATACAAATACTCTGGACGACTGTTCACAGCAGGTGAATACCATGGTATCCAGGGTGCTTGCACAGTCAACCAGTATGTAATCGTAATACGGACGCAGAACACTCAGCAGCTTTTCCACCTGTTCTGTCCGCAGCTTATCGGCGTACTCGAGATTTTTGGGTGCGCAAAGCAGATTGACACCGGACTGGTAGAAGTTGATATAGGGCCTGATGTTGTCCATGCTCAGAGAGGTCTGCTCCTGCAGAAGCTCGGCTATGGTCTCCTTGGGCTCTATCTGAGTTAAAACATTGATATCGCCAAACTGCAGATCCATATCGATCACGGCAACCTTAAAACCGTCTCTGGCAAGGCTTACCGCCGTGTTGATAACAAAGGTGGATCTTCCGAGGCCGCTTTTGGGGCAGTAAAAGCTGAATATCTTACCGTCGCTCATGTTGCCCTTGCCGCTTTCGAGAACGGATTTTCTGTTGCCCTCTATGCTTACGGCGCTCTTGATGTTGGATATGAGCTCATCTTCGCCTATGGTGTCATCGTAGGCGTATTGGACTCCGTTTCTCAGAAGCTTGATGCTTTCCTGTTCAAATACGTCGCTGCTTACTATTGCAAAATTGATGCAGCTTGGACAAAGCATGTAAAGCTGCAATGCAACTCTGTAGCCCGAGGCGCTGCCGTCGGCGTACATAAGCATAACATCTGCCTTAAGGCTTCTGACTTGTTCGAGGACATTGTTTTCGTCATCGCTTTTGCCAACGATCGAAATGTCTTCATAGTCAGACAGCATCTGCGACATTATGCTTGTCTGGTCTTCCTGACCGTATAAAAAAACTTTTATAGCCATTATTTTCTCCGTTAATAAGCCTTTTTAATTGAGAAAGGCTTGATATCAGGCTTGGAATCGTCTCCCAGAGGCCTGAGCACGCAGTAAAGCTCGCCCTCTGCCTGAGCCGCTACCACCTGGGGAACCTCGGTGGGAAGCAGAGCGAGGGTCACATTCCTGTATGAATAGCTTCCGTCATCGGCTTTGGGGGCATCCACAAGAGACTGACCTATTGCCAGTATCTCCTTGTCCTGCACAAGGGTAATGGCAACTCTGCCTTGGGATTCTTTGTCGCTATCGCTATCAAGTCCGATTACGGATATGATATCCACCCTGTCTCCGACCTTGAGCAGATTGGCCACACCTGTGGTATCGGAAACACCTATAGTCATGGCTCTGTGGCCCTCGGGAATGCAAAGAACAAGATGAGAGGGGATCTCGTCACCTGTCAGTACATGGTTATTCAATATGATCTCCCCGGCTGCGATATCAGCTGTGAAGATGCCGCCTATCACCTCTTCGGTGCTCAGACAGGCATTGGGATGGACCGTGCTCTGGGGTACTGAAACGACGGTGAGCATGGATTGGTTTACAACGCTGTAGCATTGGATATCCTTAGCTGCGGCAACAACGCTGACCATTGGTTCACTCTTTTCCTCTTCCTTCTCGGTTGCCTGGGGAAAAAGCAACAGACCAAACAGGCACATTGAAACCAATGCGAGGATAAATGCAGTAATACGGGTTTTTCTCATAGATTTCTGTTATTTCTCCTATTCCACCATTTTTCTGGCGTAGGTACCGTAAGGATTGACTTCCATGCTGTCATCCATAATACCTTCTACCACCAGTCCGGGAATATACGTTCCTTTAACAAAGCACTCGTTTCCGGAGCCTATGCTGACATTATCGATAAGAAATGGAGCAAAGCCCTGAATCTCGGTCATATGATCGGCTACATACCTGACCACAGGGACAAGCACCAGTCTGGGGCAATCCTTTTCAAAATGCTCCGGCGTGCAGCCTTCATGGCAGCCTTCAAGCCTGTATTCTATGCCGTCTTTGGTGGGACCGGACATGTTTCCGTTTTCGGTTTCTACATGATCACCAACCGATATTATCTCGTTAAAGCCCTTCTTCAGATGCTCCTCGTAGTTGGACGCTCCGCCTCCGGTAAAGTCCAGGGCGCCGTATGCACCGTTTGAACCGGAACCTCCGCCGAATTTAAGTGTCATATGGTAGTCTCCGGAGGAAAGACAGGCTTCCATTACAGACTTGTCTATGGAGAGCGGTATTGCATTCTTGACACCGCTCAGAGCCTTAAGCTGCATGGAGGCAGTCTTGTTGAGATCGACGCTGTCCTGATTGTGGAAAAAGGAAAACGCATATTTCACGTTTTCAGCTATATCGACCTTGACCTTGGTGTACTGGCCGTTGGAAATCTGGCTCAGGGTGACATTTACAGCAGATGGATCGGAATAGCCGTTTTTTGCCGCGTAGTCATAAGCGATGTTCTTTACATTGTTTATTGCCACAGCATCAGATATGGATACGGGAAGGGACTGAGCTGCCGCAAGAGCTGCGCTGTCAGCGGCATTCTGCATCTTTCTTTCTTCGAATACAGGGAAACCGTAGTCGATGACCAGAGACGAGAAGCCGAGCATTACGGTAAGGGCAGCGGTGAACACCACCATGACTGAGCCCTTTTCGGACTTTTTTAAAATGTCTAATGACCGTGCTGAAAATCTGTTCATACCTATCACTCCTCACTCCGCTTTCATAGTACAGGAACTGTGTATCGGGAATACCATACCCCCGAATATCGGCGAGGCAAACGGTGTCAGGAGATTGAGATCATAATCTACGGTGACCACCACATCGCCCTCGCTCGGATTTGAGATATTTGTATTATGTACATCTATATGAAGCTTATCGGGATCGCATATATCTGCCGCAGCCTCGACTTTATCTGTTACCCTGCTCACCATATCGGAGCTCGAAGCACAGGTAGAGCCCAGTCTTGCGCCTTCCCTTACCGCAGTGGACAGAACCAGCTCGTGGGTAAAGATCCAGCCGAAATCGATGATCATGCTTAAGATCAATACCACAAGAGGAAAAGTCAGGGCAAATTCAACCATAGCCTGACCGTCTTCACTCTTACGTTTTTTCATCCCGAATTTCATATTTTCTCCGTTTGATATTCCAAAATAGCATTCCGTCTCCGGAATGCCTGATAACCGAGACTTCGGATCATTTAACTGAACTTTGGACATACGATCCGAACCGCTCAAGAAAATCCCGGAAGGATGTTCCCATATCGCTTAAACATATCATAACAGTTATTGCTATAAAAAGCAATATTAGAACATAATCTGTCATTGCCTGCCCGTCTTCAGCAAGAATACTTGGGATATAATTTTTTTTCATGATAGATATCTGATGCCCTGTTATATTGGGCAAAAGCGCACCGGGCTGTAAGCCCGGTGCGCCCTTTTAGCGCTTTTGTTCGCTTTAAAGACTGTTTCAGGAAGCCTTAGATGGAACTGGGAGTTCTGCCAGTAATAGCACTGCTCAGCCCGTTGAACATGTTTGCGATGGTGTTTCCGAGAGGTCCAAGAGCAACTGCAACTACTACTGCGATGAGAGCGATGATGAGGCCGTATTCTACCATACCCTGGCCACTTTCTTCAGATACAAACCAATTCTTGAGATTCTTCATTTTCATTCCTCCTAAAAATTAAAGATCCACACGCCGTGATAATAAATAACTTCTTTTAAAGACCGAGCAGCCGTATTACCTCCGGCAGAAACAACGCACATGCCAGGCCTGCACTCAGATGGGCGCACATCGGAAAATACGAATCCATGTGAAGTCGTTTTCTTAACGCCCCGAGTATGCAGTACAGCACCATAGCAGCGGCAGCACCCGCCAGAAAATACGACAGGTTTTCCATGCCGACAGCAAATCCTGCTGCCATGGCGAATTTCAGATCTCCGGCTCCGACACCGGGGATACCCTTAAGGTAGTACAGTATGGCGGCGCTTCCTCCGAAAATCAGAGTCACAGCTGCGAGTGCCTTGGCTCCGGACAAAAGCCCGGCAGCACCCTGGGCCGTGAACCTCAAGACTGCAGCCATAAGCAGTAAGGACAATACCGCTTCGTTGGGGATGATGCGTATGTAGTGATCCACACCTGTACACAGGGTAGCCAGATACAGAATGATCAGTACCGGCAGGGCAAGCTCTCTTTCTATTAAGAAGAAAACCGCTGCCACCTGCAGCATATACACCGTCCAAAATGCAAATCTTGATGAATTGCCGGCCATGACGTTTTCAGCGCTCCTGCTGCTCTTGCTCTCCTTGTATGTGCAGAACTTCTTTACCATATACGGGATTGTGAGTGAAAGCACACAGCCCGGCAAGAATACCGACATAACTTTCTCCTGTCTTTCTCGGATCATCAGCAAGAGCTTTGCAGCTCCGTTCGTCTGACCGCCTTGGTCTTTACACTGCCTATAATAGCGGTCAATTGTGACTGAAATGTGTCCGGGTCGTGACCGGCAGGGTCTTTTTCGTGACCAAAAATGAAAAAATCGGGAAAATTATTCATTTTTCCCGATTTTTTTTATAAACTTTTAAAAATCTTATTCATAATCCGGCAGCAGCAAAGCGTTCAGAGACGTGGTGGTTTCTTCCGCCCAGGAATAATTCAGCATATATGAGCCCTGATACAGCTTTACGAAGTGCTCGTTCTTATTCAGAGCCTCGTAGTAATCGCACTCCAGACGATCGACGTCGATATGCCTTACACCGCGGGCGGATATGATAACATCTCCGCAGCCTGCTTCGTTGAGGGTATTCTGAAGTCTGCTCGCAAGCTTTCTGTATCTTGCCATCTGCTTTTCCCCTGCAGGCTCATCCTCCCACAGAACGGATATGGCTTCCTCAGCGGTAAGAGTGCCGCCGTTGCGGTCGATCAGCAGCGCAAGCAGCTCTTTTTCCTTCTGATTTGAAAAATGAACAGGCTTATCATCCACAAAGAAATCGAAATATCCGAAGGTTCTGGCAAAGACGACCTTTTTATCATCGGTCTCTGACGAGGCTGCAATATCGCCGTTCACCGGGGCAGTGTCGCGAGCACTTTCATTCTCCAAAACTATCTGTCTTGTATATTCCTGCTCTGCAAGCTTCTGGCTGCTTATATCCTTACCCACCATATATATTTTGATTCCGCCGGCATAATCATCTCTGATCATCCGGGACTGCAGGTTCAGCCAGTTTATTCTGCCGGAGCCGTTTATGGCGATATCGATACTGTTCTCGTAATTGCCCTCAGCAAATTCGCTGAGCAGATTGTCTACGGAATAATACCGATAGAATTCGGATTTTGATTCATCGGAAATAATATATTCCGTCGTGTTCTGAAGCAGCTTGTATATGTCGTTCGTTGCGAACATCTCGGAAATGTTGCGGAAGGATCCGCCGGATTCGTATTCCACCAGCCCGGTTGTCAGATTTGCTATGATAAGCTTTGAATCCGTAGCATAATCCAGCAGGGTGTTGCTGATATTGTAAAGCTCCTCCGCGGCCCTTCTGTTGCTGATATCGGTCCAGACCATAACAGCTTCAGGGTTCTTCTCCCCATCATATTCCACAAAGCTGTATCTTACTTCGGACCATATCTTATCCCCGTTCGGACCGTTCAAAGCCAGACTGACCGAATCGCCGCCGTATTCGATGCCATTGTTGATCCTGTCAAACAGCTCTCTGACAGTATTTATGCTCTCGGGGGCAACATAGCCCTCCCTTATGGCATACTCGGGAAGGTCAATAAGAATATCCGCAAACTGCTCCTCCTTTGCGCCGGAGGACAGCAATCTGGCTGTCTTTGTGGGAATACTGTACTTTATCACGGCCATATCGCTTATTACCGCAGCCATCGCAAAGTCCTTTTCGATTATAGGCAGCCTTTCGACCTCTTTTTCCAGATTCTTTGTGCGAATCCCGCGAAGCCTGCCGCTGCTGTAGAAATACAGACCCGTTGCGCAGGCTGTAAGCACGGTAACGGAAAAGGCACAAAGCAGATACAGTTCCTCGGCAAAGGAGTCCTTGGAGCCGGGGAAGAACTGTCCGATTATCTCAGATGTGGAAATTGTATTTATTATGAACAGATCGCCATAGCCGAGGCAGACATAAGAAGCATATTCACATGCGGCATCCGGCATTACAAAATCTCCGCTTCTGCCTAAAGCCATATCGGATAGGATTGCCGCGGACTGATCAGCGTCCAGATAACCCTTATGAATATAGTCCGCTATCAGGTTGCTGCCTTTGATATCGCTGACATCCCTGTTGAGACCAAACAGAACAGACGAATATTCGTCTACCACGATGCACATGCTGTCGGAATCCTTTTCATATTCTGTTTCGGGAACGATGGTGCTGACATCAAAGCTTGCAAAAAGAAAGCCCACAAGAGAATTTTTGTATCTCAGAGGATGAGCTATAACAAACTGATCCTCCCCGGCTAAGACCTCGGAGGTTTTTTCGTAATACAGAGCCTTCTGACCCCTCCAGTAGCTGGCGGATTTGAATAATTCGTGTTCGGAAATATTGCCCAGGCTGCGGCCCTCGTAGCTGACGGCATTTCCGTCCACATCGGAAAAGAAAACATCGTTCAGACGATTTGATAATACAAAAGCATCGATCAGCGGCTTTTCCGCAAGGAAATCCGTCGCATCAAAATCCTCTTTGATGCCGAAATAATTGCACAGCGATTCCAGTACATTGAACCTGTTTTCCAATGTAATTTCAAGATAGTCGCTATATCTTTCAGAATATGTATGCAGAGTCGAAAATGCCTTATCGTATACCCTGGTGCCGACATCCAAACGATTTGCGACCATGGAAACGGAAACGGTGGCAGACAGAACGATCGCTATAAAAAGCAGCATTACGATAAAATCTCGTTTTTTCATGCTTTAGCGCCTCCTCTAAAATATATTATAACAAAAAACCCGAGTATTCAAGCTCGGGTAAAAACTGGTGGAGGGAGGTGGATTCGAACCACCGAAAGCTCAGCTAACGGATTTACAGTCCGCCCCCTTTAGCCACTCGGGAATCCCTCCATATTGGAGCTGGCGATCGGAGTCGAACCAACAACCTGCTGATTACAAATCAGCTGCTCTGCCATTGAGCCACGCCAGCAAATACCGGAATATTTAAAAAAATTGGCGACCCGAACCGGGCTCGAACCGGTGACCTCCAGCGTGACAGGCTGGCATTCTAACCAACTGAACTACCGGGCCATGGTGGGCGTTACAGGGCTCGAACCTGTGACCCCCTGCTTGTAAGGCAGGTGCTCTCCCAGCTGAGCTAAACGCCCATGGGTGTCAAAATCATCAACACATTTATGTATTATAGACCAAATTGAAGAAAAGTCAAGCATTAATTATAACTTTATGCAGACCAGCTCCTCTTTTTCAGTATATTTACCGCCGCTGAGATCGGAAAGCATCGATCTTATCAGCCCTTCATCCTCCGGCTCGAAGCTTATGCGAAGCCTGAGCACTTCCAGATAGGCTATATCCTCTATGGTAAAGGGCATGGATCTTTCGTTGTTCTGCAATTTGCCCAGCAGACTGTAGGGCAGCTCAAAGGAAAGCAGGCATACATCCTTAACCTGGTGGAGTCCGGCAGCCTCCACAGCCAGCTTGGCAGTCCCCGTAAATGCCCTTACAAGGCCGCCGGTACCCAGCTTGATTCCTCCGAAATACCTGGTGACCACTATCACGGCATTGGTTATGCCCTCCTTGACCAGCATCTGCACCATGGGTGCCCCTGCTGTGCCCGAGGGTTCGCCGTCATCTGAACCCCATTGTATCTGCATCTTGTCTCCGACCACAAAAGCCGGAGCATTGGTGGAGGCATCCTTGTATTCCTCTCTGGTACGCCGTATAAAGGCCTCCGCCTCCTCCCTGTCCCTGACCGGAGCAGCATGGGCAATGAATCTTGAACGCTCTATGGTCTGCTCTGCATGAGCTTCTTTTGCAAGGGTTGTGTATAAAACCGCCATGATCCTGATCCGCTTCTTTCAAAGCTGCTGCGTCTGCCTGACATCAGACTTCTATATAATATATTTTTCGTAACGGCTTCGGTCAGCCTTACCCAGATCGATTTTAAGATAAGTGCCCTCCGCCCTGTATTCGGTTATTTCAGGCCTGATCTTATCGTTAAGATAAGAAACGATATCTCCTCTGTCATAGGGTATAAGAAGCTCCACCGTCTTAAGCTCTGAATAGATCTCCGATTTGATTATATCCAGAAGCTCATCAAAGCCCCTGCCTGTTTTGGCGCTGACGCCTACGC
>JAZRXE010000003.1:0-6759 GCA_045600065.1 Anaerovoracaceae bacterium | reverse complement strand
CGGATCCTTTACGGATCCGGCCTTTTTCATTGCACAAAATTGCTGTATAATAGTAGTATCTATAATTATATGCATTTATGCAGCGAGGTAATACCATGAACAAAGAACTTGAAACTTTCTGTATCAGCACTCTTAAGAGCGAGCTGATCCCCGCACTTGGCTGTACGGAGCCCATAGCTGTGGCTTATGCGGCTGCCAAAGCCAGAGCTGTACTGGGCGAATATCCCGAGAGGATAGAGGTTGAATGCAGCGGAAACATCATTAAAAACGTTAAGGGCGTTATGGTGCCCAATTCAGGAGGCCTTCGCGGCGTAGATGTTGCAGCAATTCTCGGCGTCATCGGCGGAAACGCCGAATCTGCCCTGGAGGTGCTGACCCCGGTAAGCGACACTCACAGAGCTGAATGCAGAAAGCTGCTGGAAGCCGGTTATTCCAGGACCACCCTTAAGGAGGGCGTGGCAAACCTTTATGTGAAGGCTTGCGTTTTCAGTAAAGAACACAGAGCTTCCGTTACCATAGTGGACAAGCATACCAATATAACTGAGATCGTAAAAGACGGACAGGTGCTCAGCTCAGTTGATACCGCCTTAAGCGGCGGCGGTCTGAGCGGAGACTGGCCTTTGAATATAGAAGTAATAAAAGAATTCGCAGACAGCGTAGATATTGATCTTGTCAAGGATGTCCTGCTTCAGCAGGTAGAAATGAACACCGCTATCTCCAGGGCCGGTATGGAAGAAAAATGGGGCCAGCAGGTAGGCAAGACCCTGCTGGAAAGCTACGGTGATTCAGTCCGCACCCGTGCCAGAGCAAAGGCAGCCGCGGGCTCCGATGCCAGAATGGCAGGCTGCAGCCTTCCTGTGGTGATCAATTCCGGCAGCGGCAACCAGGGCATTACGGTCTGTCTGCCCGTGGTGGAATACGCAAAGGAATGGGGAAGATCAGAAGAAGAGCTTCTGAGAGCCCTATGTGTAAGCAATTTGTGCTCCGTGCACTGCAAGCATTTTATCGGAAGCCTCTCCGCCTTCTGCGGTGCAGTGACAGCCGGTGCAGCTGCAGGCGCAGGCATCTGCTACCTTGACGGCGGCGATGCGAAGATGATAGGAAATACCATAATCAACGCCCTCGGCAATGACGCTGGCATAGTCTGCGACGGCGCCAAGAGTTCCTGCGCAGCCAAGATCGCTTCCGGCGTCGAGGCAGGAATACTGGGATGGCAGATGGCCAAGGCAGGCAGGGTATTCGAAAACGGAGAAGGCCTGGTAATGGAGGATGTTGAAAGCACCATCAGATCCTTCGGACGCATGGGCAGAGTCGGAATGAAGGAGACCGACATCGAGATCCTCAAGATGATGATAGGCGAAGTCAAGGCATAATATGACTGAAAAATACTTACTTAAAGACCCGGCAGAGACACGGGCTCTCGGAATAAAGCTGGCGGAAAGCCTTAAGGCTGGAGATGTTGTAGCGCTTACAGGCGATCTCGGAGCAGGCAAGACCACATTTACCAAGGCTGTGGCAGAGGGTCTGGGCATAAAGGCAACAGTGTCAAGCCCTACCTTTACCATAGTACAGGAGTACGATGACGGCAGGCTTCCCCTGTATCATTTCGATGTTTACAGGGTCAATTCCGAGGAGGATCTGTTCGAGCTGGGCTTTGATGAGTATATCCACGGAAAGGGGGTCTGTCTTATAGAATGGGCAGACCTGCTGCCCGATGGACTGCTGCCGGAGGGTACCATAAGCGTACATCTTTCCTACGGCGGGCAGGAAGAAGAAAGGATGGCTGAGATCAGATGCTGATACTGGCTATAGAAACAACAGGGCCGCTGGCATCAGTGGCCCTTTCAGACGGCTGCAAAACCGTGCAGCTGATAAATCATACGGATTATTCCCATCTGGAAGAGATAGTGCCCATGACCAAAAGCCTGCTGGATCAGGAGGGAGTCGGTCCCGACATGCTTGATGCCGTGGCCGTCTCCAGAGGCCCGGGCTCTTTTACCGGTGTTCGCATAGGAGTCGTAACAGTCAAAGGTCTTGCACAGATCTGGAACAAGCCCGTTATAGAGGTTCCCACGCTGGCAAGCTTTGCCTTCGGAGATACCGGAGCTTTTGCGGGCAGGCTGCTTTTGAGCCCCATATTCGATGCCCGGAGAAACCAGGTCTATGCGGGGGCATATGAGCCCGGCAGCGACAAAGCCGTAATAGATGACGGTGCCTACGATCTGGAGGACTGGCTGGCAAAGCTGGAGGCTAAGGCGGCTGATTACGATCAGATAGTATTCTTCGGAGACGGCAGTGCTGCCTTCAGACAAAGGCTCGACGCCTGGCCCGTGCCCCACAGCTGTGCGGAGGGCGAGGCTGCTTATCAGCAGGCCGCAAGCTGCGCAAGGCTGGCTGCAAGGCTTTTCGAAAGGGGCGAGCTGAAGGATTGCTATACCGCAGAGCCCGAGTATCTGAGAGCCGCAGAGGCAGAAAGAAAGCTGGCGGAAAAGAATGGCACTAAAGCTTAGACTTGCCAGGCAGGCGCAGGCAGATGCAGATATCATTGCCGATCTGGAGCAGGCATGCTTTAATGATCCCTGGTCGAAAGATGCCGTGGAGCAGGTCCTGTGCAGCAATAAGCTGCCCGCCCTGTTTTTCATAGCAGAAGAAGACGGCCTGCCTGCAGGCTATATAGGCGCTTTGATGATCCTGCCCTACGAATGTCAGGTTTTGAATCTGGCTGTATATCCCGGCTGCAGGCGCAGGGGTGTGGCAACTGCTCTGCTTAAGGAGCTGGAGACTGCCTGCGGGCAGTGGCGAATCAGCGATATGACGCTGGAGGTCAGGGCTTCGAATACCGGTGCCCAGGCGCTTTACAAGGGCTTCGGCTTTGCCGCCGAGGGAATCAGGAAGAATTATTACGAAGGAAAAGAAGATGCCCTGATAATGTGGAAGCGCGGCATCCCCGCCGTGGAGCCTTTTGAGCAGGGCCATTATTAAGCATCGGAGTTTGGATATATATGAAGAACGGTAAACATCTTACAATGGGAATAGAGTCCAGCTGCGATGAAACAGCCATCGCAGTGCTGGCAGACGGTCAGGAGATACTTTCCAATGTGATCTCCTCTCAGATAGAGATACATAAGCTATATGGCGGTGTGGTGCCTGAGATAGCATCGAGGCATCACCTGAAGAACATTCCCCATGTGTTCGATCAGGCCCTTGAGGCGGCCGGTGTAAGCTTAGATGAAATAGACGAGATAGGAGTCACCGCGGGGCCCGGCCTTGCAGGCGCTCTTCTTATGGGTACTGCCTTTGCAAAGGCTGTGGCAATGGCGGCTGATAAGCCTCTTGTGGGAGTTCATCACATTCAGGGCCATATTTTCGCCAATCTCATCGAGTATCCCGAGCTGAAGCCTCCCTTCCTTTCCCTTGTGGTATCGGGCGGACACACCCATCTTATCGAGGTGCTGGATTATAACAGCTTCCGTATCCTGGGCTGCACCAGAGACGACGCTGTGGGCGAGGCCTACGATAAGGTGGCAAGAGTCCTGGGTCTGGGTTATCCCGGAGGCCCCAAGATCGACAGGCTGGCAAAGGATGGCGATCCTCACGCCGTGGAATTCAAGCGCGTGTATCTCGAAAAGGACAGCCTGGATTTCAGTCTCAGCGGAACAAAGACGGGTGTAATAAATCATCTTCACAATCTGGAGCAGAAGGGCATAGCCTGGAATGCCGCCGATATCGCGGCAAGCTTTCAGCAGGCCGTTGTGGAGGTTCTTGTCAATAAGTCCGTAATGGCTCTGGAGCGCACGGGCTACAAAGATATAGCTCTTGCAGGGGGCGTTGCCTGCAATTCACGGCTTCGCAGTCAGCTTGGGCAGGCTGTGGAGGAGCGGGGCGGAAAGCTCTATATGCCCTCGCCCGTTCTGTGTACCGACAACGGTGCAATGATAGCCGCTGCAGCCTACAGAAAGGCTATGGAGGGCCGTTTCGCCGGTCTGCGCCTGGATGTCTGGCCGGGACTGAATATTGAAACAGGATTGCAAAAGCTGGAGCTGTGATTTTTCGGAATCCGTGAAACCATTTTACAGTCCCGGGGGTTTTATTACCGACGGGACTTCCGCCCGGAACAGATCAAAGACCGCCATGATGGTCTGAAAACATAAGGAGCAGTATTTATGCCTGAAGAAACAACAGAAATGACCGAAGAACAGGTGCAGTTCAGTTACGAAGCAGAGCTGAAAACAGCCTACGAAAATCTTATCCGTTACTATATGAGTTTCGAAGAAGCTCCCACCGAAGAGCAGCAGGAGATCCTGGCCATACTGGACAGCGATCCCAGTCTGGACACCCTGCGAATGACGGCCGCCCTGGCCTATGCTCCGGAGATGGAACGTCTTTCGGGCATCCGCGGTCTGAACGAGGCGGTCACAGCCGGCTTGAGCACCAACCCGCAGCTTTCGGAAGCACTGGATTCCCGTGTTATGCAGTGGCATATAGATGAATTGGCGAAGCAGCAGGAAGACAGCCGGCAGATCAGTGCTGATCTGAAGAATGCATATCAGGCTTTTATTGCCATTCAGATGAAGCTCGATAAGGCTCCTGAAGATCCTTCCCAGCGCTACTACGACATCATCGATCTGAAGGGCTTGACGGACGAGGATGTTCTTCGGGATTATGCGGCAAGTTATTATGAAGCCGCCCTGCAGGAGCTGCCTTACTCTGATCTGGATGTGTCTTTTCCCACGGATCTGCCCGAAACGGATAAGAAGATACTCTCCTGGTACGAGGCAGAGGGCTATTCCTATCAGATGCCCGATCTGCAAGCCGAGGAGCGCAAATACTCTCAGATCATAAACGAGGAGAACTCGTATCAGCCGGAGATCCCTGCAGAAGATAACGGGGATGTCATTCTGGAATACGAAGACTTCCTTGCAAATCAGGCGCGGGCAAAGGAGCAGCAGCAGAACGCCGAAAATGAAGCTGCCGCAAAGCGCGAGGCTGAAAGGAACAGGCTGTTCGAGGCAAGATACCGGTATATTCAGGAGCATTTTGAAGAATATGCGGCTGCCAAAGATGAGATCATTTCGGAAGACGAAATGATATATGACGCATCCCGCAGTCTGACCAGTCTCCGCCGCTTCAGCGATGCGGAAGACAAGAACGTACTGGAATGGTATGATGCGGAGCTCTTAAAGGCAAGAAAGGCCTATATAGAGGATGTCAGCTTCCCGGGCACGGATCTGGAGCTTGCTCTGGCAGACGATATTGCCCATATTTCCGATAAGACAGCCTGGAACAATTACTACGATAAGTATGTAAAAAATCCGCTGGATTACAAGGCTATGCTTTCTTATGGCTATGAATGCTATATCCGCGAGCATGCCGGCAGCGAGCTTCCGCAGAATAGTATCTATCTGTCCGGTTTAAAAGGCCGCAGAGCTTATGCTACAGGCAATCTGGGCCTGCATAATGACGAAGAGCTCATAAGCTGGCTTAAGTCGTCGGAGCACTACAGCCGCTACAATGCCGAGGAGTGGAAGAATAAAACGGCGGCAGAGTCCGACGAGGCATTTTTGCGTTTCTTCGAAAATCCTGCAGACAGCCCGAAAACAACGGAAATCGACTACGGGCAGCAGGTCGCCGATGATTTTGCCCGCGCACCGGAAAACAAATTCCCTTATTCGCGAAACTACATAGAGAATATGACTCTTCCCGATGTTTCGGCATATAACAAGGTCCTGAATGAGCTCCGGGACGATCTGGACAAGACCAACAGCTTGTTCTCCCGGGATTCCGCGGAGTTCAAAAGCATGATGAAGTATATGGACGGCATATGCAGCATCAAGGAGGGACTCACGAAGGATCAGCTGACAACCGCCTTTGAACACATAAAGCCCAAGGTCACGGCTTATCTGGAGCATGCGGAGCGAGATCCCAAATCGGCAGGCAATGTGCGCCGCAATACCCGTGTGGAGATCATGGAAGCGCTGGGATTTATGGCCGATTGCTTTAAGCTGGGCATTACAGACCCCCGGGATATCTGCCTGAAGATGGCAGAGGATCAGATGCTGACCGGTCTGTACGAAAACAGTCCCGCTGTCGGTGAATCCGAAAGACAGCAGATCCGGGACAGCCTGACCGGGCTTCGGTCCTATCAGGCTGTCAAAGAGCTTTCCGTCAGCAAGCTGTACAAGATCGCAAGAGATCCCGAGGCCGCGCGTAAGACCTGTACCTCGATCTACGAGAACGAAAGGAAGCTTGACGCTAAAACAAATACGGCGCCTTCAGCTAAAAAGAACAGCCCCGTGCTGAAATAGCAGTTCATGGGGAACTGTTCATGAAAATACACATAATTGCAGGCAAAACGGGCTGTCGCATTAAGCGATGGCCCCTCACAACTTAAAACAACTTATTTACTGTCTCATTCCCCCGAATTGAGACGGTATTTTTTCGCACAAAAAAGCCCGAAGACTATGAAATCTCCGGGTTTTTTGGTAAAATAGTTGTGTGAAATATTTACTATGTTTACAGAAAGAGTATAGCATGTACGAGCGGAATTATCAACTGAAAATTCCAATGAATGTGGAAATTCTCATTCCCGATGACGATTGCGTCAGACTGATCAGTCAGTTTGTGGAGGAAATGGATCTGACTGACCTCTATGAGACATACGAAAGAATGCCTTCAGAGAAATATGCGTCCCCCGCAATCATGCTCAAAATCATGCTTTACGCCTATCATGAGGGCACCGAGACTTCGTCACGCACCATT
>JAZRXE010000002.1:0-6206 GCA_045600065.1 Anaerovoracaceae bacterium | reverse complement strand
CTGGAGGGCCGCATAGTAAGGCTTTCAGACCGCATTGCCTACATCAATCATGACATAGACGATGCTCTGCGAGCCGGGATCATAACGGCAGAAGCACTGCCCTCAGACTGCATTGCCTTTCTGGGATCAAGCCACGGAGACCGCATAGAGACACTGGTAAGAGATGTGGTGGAAAACAGCTTCGGCAAGCCGGACATATTGCAGTCGGAGAAGGCGTCCTATTATATGGATAAGCTCAGAGACTGGATGTTCGAAAAGGTATACAAGAATCCCGTTGTAAAAAGCTCCGAGGATATAGGCCGGGTCAGAGGCCTCATCTTCAGCCTTTACGATCATTATCTTAAGCATCCCGAAAAGCTTCCCGACGAAAACAGAGCCCTTATAGAAAAGGACGGTATCAACGAGGTCGTAAAGGATCACATTGCGGGAATGACTGACCGCTATGCCATAAGCCTCATATCTTCGCTTTACATTCCGGATAGCTGGAAGCTTTAGCTCCGGACCTGTATCAGCTATATAACGGTTTTCCGGGCGTCATCTATGACCATGCCCGGATTTTTCAAGATTAAAAAAAGGAAATCACAACACGGCGGCGTATATATAATGCAGAGCATAGGGAGGTCTTATGCCGCAGTTATCCTACAGCGCAGCAGTTGAAGAGATAAAAAGCAGGTGCAGCATTGTGGACGTCATATCCCCTGTGGTGCCTTTGACCCGCAAAGGCAGCAATTACTGGGGATGCTGTCCCTTCCACAAGGAAAAGACACCTTCTTTTTCGGTGTCCGAAACCAGGCAGTACTATCACTGCTTTGGCTGCGGAGAGCACGGAGACGCCATAAAGTTCGTAATGAAGTATTACAATCTGAGCTTTACTGAGGCTGTTGAAAAGCTGGCGTCCCAGTACGGCATAGAGATACAAAGCTACGGCGAGCGGGGCGGCAAAAGCAGGGAGCCCTATTACGATCTGAACAGGCAGGCAGGCATCTACTGGCTCAATGCCTTCAGAAACGGCAATAATCCGGGCCGTGAATATATGAAAAAGCGCCGCATAGACGACGAAACTCTGAACAAGTTCGGCATTGGCTATGCAGATGATAACTGGACCAGCCTGACAGACGCGCTGCTGCAGGGCGGAGCGTCAAGGGAAATGCTTGTTGAGCTGGGACTGTGTTCACAGAAGGACTCCAGGATATACGACAAATTCCGAAGCAGGGTCATATTTCCCATAATCAATACAAGAAACAAGATCATAGGCTTCGGAGGCCGCATAATCGGAGATGAAGAGCCGAAGTATCTCAATTCACAGGAATCGCTGATCTTCGAAAAGAAGAACAATCTCTACGGTCTGAACCTGAGCCGCTCTGAGATACAGCAGCAGGGCTACGCGGTCCTTGTAGAAGGCTATATGGATGTGGTCAGCCTTTATCAGTCAGGGGTCAGAAATGTGGCTGCATCTCTGGGAACGTCCCTTACGGAACAGCAGGCCAGGCTTCTGAGCCGCTACACCAGATCCGTGGTGCTTTGCTATGACGCGGACAGAGCCGGCATCAAGGCTGCGCTGAGAGGCATAGAAGTGCTGCGAGGGGCCGGGATGGAGGTTCGCGTGCTCCACGTGGACGACGGCAAGGATCCCGACGAATACATAAAAAAACACGGCAGAGACGCTTTTATAGAGCTGATAGACAGAGCTGCTCTTTCGGATGTTGACTACAAAATGGCTCTGATAGCCAGAAAATACGATTATAAGGACACCAAGCAGAGCATCAGGTTCTTCCAGGCTGCGGCAGATGTGCTGAAAGCTCTGCCTCCTGTGGAATCAGAGGTGTATATCAAAAAAATAGCGTCCAAATACGGTTTTTCCGAAGGAGCGCTGAGAAACGAGGTGCTCAGCAGAAGCGGAAAGAAGCAGCAAAGCATTCAGATCCCCCGCAGCCAGTCAGAGCCTGAAGAGCGCCGTGATCCCGAAAAGCCTTCGGTATCCTCCGGAGATATCCTTATGGAAAAGACGCTGATAAGGCTGATGATGCTAAAAAGCAGCTATTACGGAGCCCTGCTCGAATTCCCGTCGGCCTTTGTTACAGGCGAGGGCAGGGGAATAGTTCAGGCTCTCGGCCGCATTTACAGCAAGGAAAGCGAATTCGATCAGCAGGCACTCAAGGACAGTCTGTCTGACAGTGAATATTCATACCTTCAGAAAATTACAGCTGAGATCCAGACCGGCGGAGCCGAGGACAAGGTCTTTGAGGACTGCGTCAGAAGGCTCAGGCTTAAAGAGGACGAAGCACGCATAGAGGAAATAAAGGGTATGCTTTCTTCGGCAGACCCGGGAACAGATCCGGAAAACATGAACATGCTCACACTTGAGCTCCAGCAGCTGCTGGCAAAGCGCAGACCTTAAGGAGGTACTATGGAAAAAGACAACATAATGTCAAAACAGGAGCAGATAGCAGTCCTCATAGAGAAAGCCAAGCTTTCCGGAGAGATAAAGCAGTCTGAGGTCAACGAGATCCTCATCGAAATGAATGCCGACGCCTCCAACGAAGACGCTTTCTTCGATGCTCTGGAAGCAAACGGCATAAGCATTATCACAGATGATGAGCTGAATCCGGAGGATGATCTGACACTGCTGGATATCAATCTGGACGATCTCGGAGACGAGCCCTCAGACGACGAGCTGGCAGAGGTAAACGAAGAGCTGGAGGAGGACGAGGAGGTCTTTGACGACCTTCATAAATCCCTTGCCGTGGACGACCCGGTGCGCATGTATCTGAAGGAGATAGGCACGGTCCCTCTGCTTACCGCAGATGAGGAGCTTGATCTTGCCATGCGCATGGAGGCCGGAGACCAGGAGGCCAAGGATCAGCTGTGCAAGGCCAATCTCAGGCTCGTCGTGAGCATTGCAAAAAGATACGTAGGCAGGGGCATGCTCTTTTTGGATCTTATTCAGGAGGGCAACCTGGGCCTTATGAAGGCCGTTGACAAGTTCGATTACACCAAGGGCTTCAAGTTCAGCACCTACGCGACCTGGTGGATAAGACAGGCCATAACCCGTTCCATAGCCGATCAGGGCAGGACCATACGCATTCCCGTGCACATGGTCGAAACCATAAACAAGCAGATAAGGGTGACCAGACAGCTTGTCCAGGAGCTGGGCAGAGATCCGACTCCCGAAGAGATAGCTAAAGAGATGGAGATCAGCCCGGATAAGGTAAGAGAGATCTCTAAGATCGCGCAGGAGCCTGTTTCGCTTGAAACTCCCATAGGCGAGGAGGAAGACAGCCATCTGGGTGATTTCATACCCGATGACAATATCCCCACACCCGCAGACGCCGCTGCCTTCAGCATGCTCAAGGAGCAGCTGGACGAAGTGCTAAGCACACTTACCGACCGCGAGCAGAAGGTGCTTCGCCTGAGATTCGGTCTCGACGACGGCCGCCAGCGCACACTGGAGGAGGTAGGTCAGGAATTCGATGTCACAAGGGAGCGTATACGCCAGATCGAAGCCAAGGCACTGAGAAAGCTGCGCCATCCCTCCAGATCGAGAAAGCTGAAGGACTATCTTGAATAAGCTGCGCATAAGCCCGAGAATGGAGCTGCTGTGCAGCCTGGTTTGCGGAAACAGCGCTGCTGATATAGGCACGGATCACGGCATGGTGCCGGCAGAGCTTATTACAAGCGGACGCTGCAGCAGGGTGATACTTACAGATGTGCAGCAGGGCCCCCTGGGCAAGGCGGTCAGTAATATCAGAGATCTGGGGCTGGATAACATAATTACAGATTTCCGCCTGGGCAGCGGACTGCAGCCCCTAAAGCCTGCAGAAGCAGACAGCGTTATAATAGCAGGCATGGGCGGAGAGCTTATCTGCTCCATACTCGAAGAAGACAAACAAAAGAGCTTCAGCTTCAAAAAGCTGATACTGCAGCCCAGAAGCAAGTCCGAGGTACTGCGAAGATGGCTTATTAACAATAACTATTTTATTGTTAACTATCTTGTGGAGGAAGATCAAAGGCTATGCTTTGTGATCGAAGCCTCTCAGGACAAAGCATATCTGGCTGCGGAATGCACATTCCCCATGCAGGCCTCCGAAGACGAGCTGCTTTATCCTCCGGATCTTGCCCTGAGCAGTCCCCGGCTGTACAGGCGCTATATTTCCTATCAATGCGCAAAGCAGCAGGAAATACTGGACAGCCTGGAGAAGGCCGTTCCCACCCAAGACAGCCGTGCAAGAGCCATGACTGCCCGGAGAAGACTCGGTTATTTGGAAACAAGGATCACAGATGCTTAAAGAAGAACTGCTGAAACAGCTTGATATCATCGCCCCTCTCTGCACACAGCAGGACTGGGACAACAGCGGCATGCAGATAGATCTCCACAAGCCGGAGATCTCCAGAATACTGGTTGCACTTGAAATCACCTATGAGGTTATTCAGGAAGCCACGGCAAAGGATGCAGATATGATAATCACCCATCATCCTCTGCTGTTCCATCCCATCAAAAGGGTGGATACAGAAGAGCTTTGCGGAGATTATCTGACCCTGCTCATACAAAACGAGATCGAAGTATATTCCAGCCACACGCCCTTCGACGAGGCTACTGGCGGAAACAATGACTATATTTTAAAGGCTCTTGGAGCGGATTCTGCAGAAGAGCTTCGCTTGAAGGGTGAAGATACAAGGCTTCCCGCAGTAAGCCGTATAGGCCGCTTCGATGAGCCCCGGGACAGCCTGGCATTTTTAAAGGACGCCCACAGGCTTTTCAGCTCTGCCGGAGTAGTCATGGGAGGCACATTGCCAAAGCAAATCAGCTCCGCTGCCATATGCACTGGAGCCGGAGGCGAATACTGGCAGGCGGCTCTGCAGGCCGGGGCTGACATCTTCATAACCGGAGAGCTTAAGCACCACGAGGCCCAGGCCATAAAGGAATCAGGCTTCTGCTTTATAGAAGCCGGCCACTACGGGACAGAGATATGCTTCATAGAGAATATGTCTGACAGGCTGCAGGCAGCATGCTCTGATGTGCAGATCATAAGATCAGAGGCTGATCAGAACCCGTACAGCATTTTATTTCAATAAACAGTTAAACACATGAGCAGTCCAGACAATCGCGGGCCGCAGCTCACAAAGCTTGCGGCGTGAGGAAAGTCCGGGCTCCGCAGGGCAAGGATGCCGGCTAACGGCCGGTGGGGGTGACCCTAAGGAAAGTGCAACAGAAAATAACCGCCTGCTTTGCAGGCAAGGATGAAAAGGCGAGGTAAGAGCTCACCGGGGCTGTGGTAACACAGCCCGTCAGTGTAAACCCCATCCGGAGCAAGACTATAAGGGAGGCAAGTGCTTAGGCAAACTGCCTGAAAGGGGGCTGCCCGTCCCTTCCCGGGAGGTAGGTCGCTTGAACCTGCAGGCAACTGCAGGTCTAGAAAGATGATTGTCAAATACAGAACCCGGCTTACAGAACTGCTCATGTTTTTATTAATCAAGCTTCAATGAAAATCATTACCTGGAACGTAAACGGAATAAGAGCCTGCCTGGAAAAAGGCTTCATGGATTTTGTAAAGGCAGAGGACGCAGATATAATCTGCATACAGGAGACAAAATGCCAGCCCGGACAGGCAGTCATAGACCTGCCCGGCTATCACCAGTACTGGAACAGCGCCGTCAAAAAGGGTTATTCCGGCACTGCGGTTTTTTGCAAGGATGAACCCCTGAGCGTCAATTTCAACATAGATGCCGAGGGACACGATACGGAGGGAAGGGCAATAAGCCTTGAATTCCCGAACTTTTACATGATCACAAACTATACGCCCAACGCTCAGGACGGTCTGGCGCGCATAGACTACAGACTTGCATGGGAGGAGGCAAACAGAGCCTATCTGCATAAGCTCGATCAGAAAAAGCCTCTGATAATGTGCGGAGACCTGAACGTGGCACATAACGAGATCGACCTTAAAAACCCCAAGACCAATGCCGGAAATGCAGGCTTTTCCGACGAAGAAAGAGATGCCTTCGGCAAGCTGCTGGATCTTGGCTTTACAGACGCCTTCCGCTATCTGTATCCGGAGAACGTCGAATACAGCTGGTGGTCCTACAGGATGAAGGCCAGGGAGAGAAACGTAGGATGGAGGATAGACTATTTCATAATATCTGACAGACTGCGGGAGCAGCTTAGGGACTGCATCATCAGAAACGATGTCTTCGGCAGCGACCACTGT
>JAZRXE010000001.1:0-4732 GCA_045600065.1 Anaerovoracaceae bacterium | reverse complement strand
GCGGCAGCAGCGGAAGGTCTTCCGAAGGGGCTTGCGACGCGGGCCCGCTGCGGGTCCCCGCCGAGCGGGAGCGTGCCTGAGAGTGCGGCACAGGAATCCACAGGTGAGTGATAAGTTCCACAATTATTTTACACTAACTTTGTGAGCCCGCGATAAGTTTTTTCCCGCGCGCATATTGATATTTTGCTCCGAAAAAGAGAAAATGTAAATATGCAGAAAGGAGACCACCATGTACGATATTCTCATTAAAAACGGACTTATAACAGACGGAAAGCGTACTGCCCCCTTCCGTGCGGATCTGGCGATAAAGGACGGAAAGATCGCGTCAATCGGAAACCCGGAAGGAGAAGCGCTCAGGGTTCTGGACGCGGAGGGCTTTGCCGTTGCACCGGGCTTTATCAATATTCACTCCCATTCGGACGCGGCGCCCCTGGTCAATTATCCGGTGGAAAGCTCTGTCGCTATGGGAATCACCACAGAGGTGACCGGTAATTGCGGCACATCCAATATACCCTGTATGCCCAATGCAAAGGAGATCCTGACGGAATACTTCGACGGGGAGCTTCAGCTGCCTCGTTATGATACAGATGTTATTTGCAGGGATGTTGATGATTACGCAAAACGCATAGAGGCTGCCGCAAGCCCAGGAAACTATGCCGCGCTCATAGGTCACGGTACCCTCAGGCTCAACGTGATGGGCTTTGTAAGCCGCATTCCTACCCCGCAAGAGCTTGAGCAGATGAAACAGCTGCTGGATGAGCAGCTTTCCCGGGGCGCCTTCGGCATGAGTCTGGGGCTTATTTATCCTCCCAGCTCCTATTCGGAAAAGGAAGAGCTTATTGAGCTTGCCAAGGTGGTCAGGAAGCACGACGGCATTTTAAGCGTCCACATGCGCAACGAAAACGCCGGAGTATTCGACTCCGTTAAAGAGATGATATACATTGCCGAGCAAAGCGGCGTACATCTTGAGATATCCCACCTTAAACTGATGGGTAAACCCCAGTGGGGAAAGGCTGACGAGCTGTTGGCTCTGATAGACGATGCCAGGGCAAGAGGTGTGAACATCAACGCCGATCAGTATCCCTATCTTGCAAGCAGCACATCCCTTACCGTGCTGATCCCCAGTCAGGATCACGAGGGCGGCACAGCCGCGATGCTGGAAAGGCTCACCGATCCTGACGACAAGCTGCTTAATGGGATGTCCGGCATTCTCGAATCCAGAGGCGGCGCAAATACCGTCATGGTGACAACGACCCATGGAAAAGCCTCCGAATTTGAAGGCAAATATCTGGATGAGATCGCGCAGACCATGGGCACAGACCCGCTCCGGGCGGCAATAGAGCTGATTATCAGATGCGAGGGCAAGGTATCCGCGGTATTTTTCTGCATGGATAAGGGCGACATGCTTAAAATAATGTCCAGAATGGATCTGTGCGTGGGCAGCGACGGCTATGCCCTTTCCTACGATCCGGAATACACGCCCAACAATCCCCACCCGCGCAGCTTTGGGACCTTCGTGGAATTTCTGGCGCTGGTAAGAGAAAACAAACTCATGAGCCTTGAGGACGCCGTGTTCAAATGCACCGGCCTGCCCGCTCAGATCCTGGGCATCAAGGACAGAGGAGTTCTGGAAGAAGGCAAGGCGGCGGACATTTGCATTTTTGATCCCGGGACCGTTGCATCCGCGGCTTCATATACCGATTCCAAACAGAAGCCCATCGGCCTTCCCTATGTGATAGCCGAGGGCAGACTGATATGGGAAAACGGCTGCCTTACAGGTGAAGGCGCAGGCAGACTTCTCAGACACGAATAGAATAAAAAGACATGCAAAAACAAGCCATGCATTCAAATGCCTGGCTTGTTTTTCAGCATTCGCCTATTGATTAATACGGGAGAGAAAAGCCTTCTGTGGCCTTGCTGATTTCCCTTGCTCTTCTGAGTGCTGGGCTATCATCCTCTTCTGCTGCTGCAGGCTCGAAGCTTTCCTTTTCCACATGCTCCTGTTCCTGCACACGGATCTCCGTTTCAGGCTGCTCAAACTCACCGGAGTTGATCAGCACACTGCGGATTTCCGACATCAGATACTTATAATACCTGTTTTCTTCGTCGAATCTGGATCTTTCCTCTCTGAGAGCTTCGTTCTCGGCATTCATGGCGTTGAACTTGTCCTGCATGGCAAGATAAGATGTCTTAAGCTGCTCAAAGGCATCAAGCTGCTTTTCCATCTCTGACAGCATGGAATCCACGATCTGATTGGCGCTTTCCTGCTTTAAAACCGTATCCTCGGATTTTTGTAAAAGCTCCTGTTTGAGGCTGTCGTTCTCCGATTTGAGAGCATCAAGCTCGGTTTCCAGATTATCGATGATCTGATCCTTTTCTTTTGCTCCGTTTTCTGAAGACTTTTCTGCCTTGATTCTCGCGTCCTCGAGCTGAGCGATCTGTGCTCTGAGCACCGAGTTTTCACTGGAAAGATGATAACACTCCGCGGACATGTCACGAAGCTGCTTTTCCATGTTTTTCTGCATCTGAGCTACAGAATCATTGAGCTGGCCCACATAGGCCTCCACGCTGGATTTTGTATATCCGTTAAGGCCGTGGCCTCTGAGCTTGCGATCAAGAGAAGAAACGCTTTCCTGAACGTTTTCTTCAACCTTTTCCGGCTGGGTATTCTGTGATAACAAAACCATTTTCCTCCTATACTATCTGCAAGGTTTCATCGGCAGCGAGCTGATCAGCCATGCCCTCGGCAAGCTCCAGAACATGCCGGGTACCTTTGGGATTGCTTCCCAGATGCCATGGTTTGACAGTCTCGCATTTTATTATACTCATATTCTCCGTAGCATACACTACATCTATATTAATCAACATGAAGCAGCAATGTATGCCGCTGCAGTTTTTTAAAAGAAGACCTTCTCCGGGACCCAGCTCCTTTCTGAGCATAAGTCCTCTGAAACGGCTCATAAAGCTGTCCGCAACTACTATATTGTCTGCTATGAGCCTTCCGCCTGAATAAAGCTTCATCAAATCTCCTAAAATATACTCAATATATTCGGTACAGCCGGTCCGAGAATAATGATAAACATTACCGGGAAGATAAATACCACCATGGGGATCAGTATCTTTACAGGCAGCTTTGCGGCCTTCTCTTCTATTTTCTGCTTATGCTGCATTCTGATATTGTCGGCCTCGGTCTTCAGTATATTGGCAATTGGTATACCCAGCGTATCTGCCTGAGTCACGGCACTGACAAAGGACTTAAGGCTGTCTACGTTGCAGCGCTTTGCAAGATCTGACAGAGCCTGGGCACGGGGCCTTCCGTAAAACATCTCTCTCTGGGTTATTGTCAGCTCGTCCACGAATACTCCGGTGCTGTTCTCCACTATATAGGAAAGGGCCTGGTCGAAGCTGAGACCCGCAGACACGCATACTGTCAGAAGGTCCATTACATCCGGCATGTTGTTTTCAAGCTTGTCTGTTCTTTCGGTCACCTTGGACATAAGCATGAATCTTGCCACTGTATAATAGGCAAAGACCACAAAAAGCATGTATGTCAGAACCTTCCCGAAGGACAGCTTGCCCACGAAGCTGAAGTACATTCCGCAGAGCACGCAGAGAAGTATCATGATAACTCCCTGGGAAGCAAGATACTCCACAGGCGTCATTTTGATTCCGGCAGATCTCAGGGTCCCCTCCATCTCAGTCCTGGATTTGGCATTCAGAGGAAGAAGCTTTGAAATATAGGAAGCAAGATTATCAGCCAGGGGCTTGATCAAACGCTCGCTCAAAGGCTTGGCAAGCTGCTCCTCCTGGTCACCCAGATACTTCTGGCTCAGCTCTATGTTTCCGAGGCGTTTTTTCAACAGATAACGGTTTCTGACCATTTCCAGGAAAATAGAAGCCGCCACAAGATAGCTCAGCAGAAAGCCCGCTATAAGCAGCACCCTGGAATGTTCATCTATAAAGAGTCTTATGGCCTCAATACTATGCATCTATATTCACCATCTTGGATATTACAATAAAGCCTAAAGCCTCCATTACTGCGGCAACGATCAGCAACAAATGACCGAGACTGGTCTCGGTAAGCATGCTGGTATAACCGGGATTGGACATGGTAATCAGCAAATAAATGATTAATGGCAGCGAGCCTATAATCAATCCGGACAACCTTCCCTGGGCTGTCATGGTAACGATATCGTTCTTGATCTTTATGCGGTCTCTGATCGTTGAGGATATGCTGTCCAGCACATTGGCAAGATTGCCGCCTACCCTGCGCTGGATAATGACCGCAGAAGTAAGCAGCCGCATGTCCGTGCTTTCCATACGGTCGCTGAGAGATGTCAGGCTCTCCTCAAGGCTCATGCCGAACTTCAGCTCTCTTGAAACCCGCAGGAACTCAGATGATATAGGCTCCGGAAGATCGGGAGCGACCGATTCGGGCACCTGCTCAAAGGAAAAGCCCGTCCTGATACCGTTGGCAAGCAGCATCAGCGCGTCTCCCAGCTGAACGCCGAACTTGGCTATGCGGGTTTTGTGCATTTGTTCTATGTAAGCCGGGGGAATCAGGGCGCTGACAAGAACGATCACGATGACCGTTGCAATATTGGCGCCCGCGGCGGTAGCAATAAATACGGGCACAAATATAACGGTAAGCCAGATGAGGATGAACTCCTCAGCTCTCAGCATTATGCCCGAGGATACTATGGACGCGGTGACATTTTCAGGTATGCGAAGA